>DASVBF010000139.1:0-8898 GCA_036375975.1 Nocardioidaceae bacterium
ACGCCCTCGGCGAGCTCCTCGCCTCCCGACCAGGGGGCGTGGACCGCGAACATGTCCACCCGCGCCTCCTGCAGGTAGTCGACGTAGGTCACGTTGTTCACGTGGCCGAGCGAGTCCATGTCGGCCCAGCGCAGCGGGCAGTCGTAGACGTGGCGCACAGGACCGATCCTGCCAGACCCGGATGTGGCGTCTCGCACATCCCGGGGCAGTGGGATCCGTTCTAGGCTGTCCGGGTGCCGGCGCACGCGTCCCGCGCCCCCGGCCCGAGACCCAGAGAAGATCGGAGTTTCCTCCATGCCTGAGGCAGTGATCGTTTCCGCGACCCGCTCCCCCATCGGTCGCGCGAACAAGGGGTCGCTCAAGGACATGCGTCCCGACGACCTGACGGCCGCGATGATCCGCGCGGCCCTGGACAAGATCCCCGAGCTCGACCCCAAGGACATCGACGACCTGTACCTCGGCTGCGGGCTGCCGGGTGGCGAGATGGGCTTCAACATGGGTCGGATCGTGGCCGTCCTGCTCGGCTACGACCACCTGCCCGGGGCGACGATCACGCGGTACTGCTCCTCGAGCGTCCAGACCACCCGGATGGCCTTCCACGCGATCAAGGCAGGCGAGGGCGACGTGTTCATCTCCGCCGGGGTCGAGACGGTGTCCCGGTTCCGGAAGGGGACGTCCGACCACCTCCCCGACACCCACAACCCGCTCTTCCAGGAGGCGGAGGCCCGCACCGAGGAGACGGCGAAGGGCGGCCAGGGATGGCACGACCCACGTGAGGACGGGAAGCTGCCGGACGCCTACATCGCGATGGGCCAGACCGCGGAGAACGTCGCGAAGATGCGTGGCTTGTCCCGCCAGGAGCTCGACGAGTTCGGCGTGCGCAGCCAGAACCTCGCCGAGAAGGCCATCGCCGACGGGTTCTGGGCGAACGAGATCACCCCCGTGACGCTTCCCGACGGCACAGTCGCCAGCAAGGACGACGGCCCTCGTGCGGGAGTCACCATCGAGGCCGTGTCCCAGCTCGACCCGGTGTTCCGCCCCGACGGTGTCGTGACGGCCGGCAACTGCTGTCCCCTCAACGACGGCGCAGCAGCGGTGGTCGTCATGTCGGACACCAAGGCCAGGGAGCTCGGGCTGACGCCTCTGGCTCGCATCGTGTCCACTGGGGTCACCGGGCTGTCCCCGGAGATCATGGGCCTCGGCCCGGTCGAGGCATCCAAGCAGGCACTCGCCCGGGCGAACATGACTATCGACGACATCGACCTCGTCGAGATCAACGAGGCGTTCGCGGCGCAGGTCGTCCCGTCCTACCAGGACCTCGGGATCGACATCGACAAGCTGAACGTCAACGGCGGCGCCATCGCCGTCGGGCACCCCTTCGGCATGACCGGCGCGCGGCTGCAGAACACGATGCTGAACTCGCTGCAGGCCCACGACAAGCAGACCGGTCTGATCACGATGTGCGTCGGCGGCGGCCAGGGGATGGCGCTCATCCTCGAACGCCTCAGCTGAGGTTCACGCTTCGGACATGTGAAGGCCCCCTGGTGCGTAACCAGGGGGCCTTTCACGTCGATCAGAGCCTGTGTCTCACTGCTCCTGCTGCAGCACAGCCTGGGCGGCGATGGTGATGTCGATCTTGTCGCCGACGAGGAGCCGACCGCCGTCCATCGGGATGTTGAAGTCCACGCCCCACTCCTTGCGGGAGATCTGCGCGGTGCCCTCGAAGCCGGCGCGCGTGCCACCCCACGGGTCGGTGTCGGTGCCGAGAACCTCGACGTCGAGGGTCACCGGCTTCGTGACGCCCTTGATGCTGAGGTCACCGGTGACCAGGAGGCCCTTGCCTCCCTGCTCGACCTTGGTGCTCGAGAACGTCATGGGGCCGGAGTTCTCCACGTCGAAGAAGTCGGCCGAGCGCAGGTGCGCATCGCGGTTGGCGTCGCGGGTGTTGATCGAGTTCAGGTCGATGGTCGCGGTCGCAGACGGCTGCTCTCCGGTGACGATCTGGCCCTCGAACTTCTCGAACAGTCCACGGACCTTGCTCATCAGGTGCCGGGCAGTGAAGCCGATCTCGGAGTGGCTGGGGTCGATGGTCCAGGTGCCGGCCTGGATGCCGAGGGTGCTCTGTACGTCGACGGTCATGGTGCTCTCCTTCAGAGGTAAAAGGTTGTTGCTTCAACTTCTGGATTTACCCTAACAGGGTTTCGTTGAATGTTCAACAGTGGTCCCGGTAGGATTGTTCCCATGACGACCAACGCGACGGAGACCCGGTGGCTCGACGCCGAGCAGCAGCGGTCCTGGCGGGCCTATCTCGTCGGCACCACCTTGCTGATGGACCGTCTCGACCGTGACCTACGCGAGCAGCACGACCTCTCCGTCCCGGAGTACGAGATCCTGGTTCGGCTGTCGGAGGTGGAGGGGCGCCGCATGCGCATGGCGGTGCTCGCCGCGTCGGTCAGCCACTCCCGGAGCCGCGTCACGCACACAGTCGCCCGCATGGAGAAGGACGGGCTGGTGAAGCGCACGGCGTGCGAGTCCGACGGGCGCGGGGTCGAGGCGGTCCTGACCGACAAGGGCATGGCCGTGCTCGAGGCAGCGGCCCCCACCCACGTTGCGGGGGTCCGCCAGCACCTGGTCGACCTCGTCGACGAGGAGGACTTCGCGGCGGTGGGGCGGGTCTTTAACGCCGTGACCGACACGCTCATCGAGGCGAACCCTGAGGCGGACATCCGCTGACGGCGGTCCCCAGGCCCGCCCTGGTCCAAACACCCGCTCTCGAGCGCGGCATGCCGTACTTCCCTCCGGGTACCGTCGGGTCATGGGACTCATGAGCAAAGTCGTCAAGCTCGGTATCGCCAAGAAGGTCTATGACGAGGCCAGGAAGCCCGAGAACCAGCAGAAGGCGCGTGACGCCTATGCGAAGTTCCAGGCGAGCCGTCAGAAGAAGCGCTGAGCGGCCCCGTCGCATGACAAGAAGGGGGTGCCCCCGGCCGATGGCCGGGGGCACCGTCGTCTCCGCGGACGGAGGAGCTTAGTCGCGGGTGAGCTTGCGGTGGGTCACCCGGTGCGGACGGGCTGCCTCGACGCCGAGCCGCTCGACCTTGTTCGCCTCGTAGGCGGCGAAGTTGC
Organism: Nocardioidaceae bacterium; assembly: GCA_036375975.1. Classification (GTDB taxonomy): domain Bacteria; phylum Actinomycetota; class Actinomycetes; order Propionibacteriales; family Nocardioidaceae; genus Nocardioides_C. The sequence goes on from DASVBF010000139.1 coordinate 3,127, forward strand.
CCTCGAACCAGAACCACTTGGCGTCGTCCTCGTCGTCACCCTCCCAGGCGAGGATGTGTGTGGCGACGCGGTCGAGGAACCACCGGTCGTGGGAGGTGACCACGGCACACCCGGGGAACTCGAGGAGGGCGTCCTCGAGGGACTGGAGGGTCTCGACGTCGAGGTCGTTGGTCGGCTCGTCGAGGAGCAGCAGGTTGCCGCCCATCTTCAGCGTCAGGGCGAGGTTGAGCCGGTTGCGCTCCCCGCCGGAGAGCACGCCCGCCTTCTTCTGCTGATCCGGACCCTTGAACCCGAAGGAGGCGATGTAGGCGCGGCTCGGCATCTCGAAGCTCGCGACCTTGATGTGGTCGAGGCCGTCGGAGACGACCTCCCAGACGTTCTTGTTCGGGTCGATGCCACCCCGGCTCTGGTCGACGTAGGAGGTCTTCACGGTCTGCCCGACCTGGAGCTCGCCCTCGTCGGGCTTCTCCTCCCCCACGATCATGCGGAAGAGCGTCGTCTTGCCGACGCCGTTCGGCCCGATCACGCCTACGATGCCGGCGCGCGGCAGGGTGAAGGACAGGTCGTGCATGAGCACCCGGTCGCCGAAGCCCTTGGTGAGGTCCTTCGCCTCGAGGACGATGTCGCCGAGTCGGGGGCCGGCGGGGATGTTGATCTCGGCGAGGTCGACCTTGCGGTTGCGCTCCGCCTCTGCCGCCAGCTCCTCGTAGCGGGCCAGGCGCGACTTGCTCTTTGCCTGTCGCGCCTTCGGGTTCGAGCGGACCCACTCCAGCTCGCGTTCGAGCATCTTGGCGCGCTTCGCGTCCTTCTGCCCCTCGATCTGGAGCCGGGCCTTCTTGGTCTCCAGGTAGGTCGAGTAGTTGCCTTCGTACGGGTGGGTCTTGCCCCGGTCGAGCTCCAGGATCCAGCTCGCGACGTTGTCGAGGAAGTACCGGTCGTGGGTGATGGCCAGGACGGCGCCGGGGTACGTCGCCAGATGACCCTCGAGCCACTGCACCGACTCGGCGTCGAGGTGGTTGGTCGGCTCGTCGAGGAGCAGCAGGTCAGGCTGTTGCAGTAGCAACTTGCACAGCGCCACGCGGCGCCGCTCCCCGCCGGACAGGTTGTCCACGATCCAGTCCGGCGGCGGGCAGCGCAACGCGTCCATCGCCTGGTCGAGCCTGCTGTCGAGGTCCCACGCGTTGGCGTGGTCGAGGTCGGACTGCAGGTCCCCCATCTCGGCAAGGAGCGTGTCGTAGTCCGCGTCGGGGTCTGCCAGCTCCTCCGAGATCTTGTTGAACCGGTCGAGCTTGCCCTTGATGTCGGCGACCGCCTCCTCGACGTTCTCGAGGACCGTCTTGCCCTCGGTCAGTGGTGGCTCCTGCTGGAGCATCCCGACCGTTGCTTCGGGGTCCTTGATGGCGTCGCCGTTGGACGGCTGGTCGAGTCCGGCCATGATCTTGAGCAGGGTGGACTTGCCGGTCCCGTTGGGTCCCACCACGCCGATCTTGGCACCGTGCAGGAACGACAAGGTGACGTTGTCGAGGACCACCTTGTCGCCGTAAGCCTTGCGCACGTTGCGCAGCGTGAACACATACTCAGCCATAGTCCGAGAGCCTACGGCGAGTGGCCACGCCTGCTCCAACCGGCCCGGACCCCGCGATCTCCTCAGGCGGCCGGTTCGGCGGGCTGATCGTCCTCCAGCGGCGGTCCGGGAACGGGGTTGCCCCAGCTGTCGAGCTGCGTCATGTCGTCGGCCTCGCGATGGATCATCTCCGCGAGCTCGTCGTTGACGTCGACCTCCTGCCGGTCCTGCTTGGTCGAGCGGAGGAAGACGCTGGTCCCCCGGGACAGGTCATGGCCGACGAAGCTCGCCTCCACCAGCAAGGTGCTGGAGACCTGGCCGTCCTCCCGCTTCCAGGCGTCCGTGCGGAGCTTGCCGTGAACGATCACCGCGTCGCCCTTCTTCACCGAGTCGCGGATGTTGTCCGCCAACGACCGCCAGGCCGAGACGGAGTACCACGTCGTGTCGCCGTCCATCCACTGCCCCTTCCGCTTGATGCGAGGGGTGGAAGCCACCCGTAGGTTGGCCACCGCCACACCGTTCACCTCCCGGTGCGTGACCTCGTTGCCCACCCAGCCGTGGAAGGTGACGTAGGTGTCGCCCATGTCGCTGCTCCTTTGCGTCAGAATCTGATGTCCTGGGCAAGAGGCTGCCGTGTCCCCCGCGCCGGGGCGACGGTCCGAAGCCGGCATGTGGACCGATCGGCGTGTCCCCCGGTCTGTGGACGTTGCGCGGCCGCGGCGTCAACGAAGAGCGGCGGCAAGCCCGTCTCGCGCCCGGCGGTACGCCTCGATCTCGGCCTCGATCGGCTCGACCACGAGCTCCTGCGTGACCTCGGTGATGGCGGCTCGGAGACGTCGGTTCGCCGAGCCCGCCCGGCGGTGGGCGCCGATGTTGCTGAAGACCCGTGACAACAGTGCGGTCAGGACACCGAGGATCACGCCGCCGAGCAGCATGAGCGTCGGGAGCGGCATTTCGCGGTACCTCGGCGTGGACGGCTCGGGCATCTGGAGGTAGCCCATCACCGCCAGGCCACCCAGCCAGATCCCGCCGGCCACGGCGGTCAGGAACAGCATCCACTGGATCACCCTGATGAGCTTCCACCAGATCGGTGTACGCCCGACGCCGAGATCCGTGCCGCCCACCGCACGGTCGAGGGAGTCGTTGAGGTCGTCGAGCCGGGAGACCGAGGCCTCCCGGATGGCGGCCTGCCACGGTGGGGTCAGGCCGTCCGCGGCGTCGTCAGCCACGGCGCGCACGAGCGTGTCGACGCGAGCGCGCTCGACCTGCGTGGCTTCCGGGACCGACGCGCGCGCTCCGGCGGTCAGCTCCTTGCCGCTCGCGCCGAGGTCGAGGTGGAGCCGCTTCAGCGGGTCCGGGCGCAGCTTCGCGAGCCACTTCGTCACGGGCCAGCCGGTTGCCTGGCGCGCGCGGTACCGGGTCGCGCTCTCGACTGCGCGCACGACGGTCGGCACCCCGGCCGCGTCGGCGAACGCGTCGACCAGCTCGGCCTTCCTGGCGCGGGCCACGTCGCCCGGCTTCGCGGTGCCGTTCCGCTCCTGCAGCATCTGTGCCGCGCTCTTGACGTCCGCGACCAACCGCGCCCCGGTCGCCTTCTTCGCCGCCACCCGCGCAGCGAGCTCCTGCCTCAGTTCCGGGACGCCGTCCCCGTGCCGCGCGGAGGTCGTGAAGACCGGCACGCCGTCGAGCCCGTCGTCCTTCAGCAGACGCTCGAGGTCGGCGACCATCGCGTCCCGCCGCTCCTCGGGCACCTCGTCGATGTGGTTCAGGACCACCAGCATGACCTCCTTGTGGGAGGCGAGGGGGCGCAGGTAGCGGTCGTGGATCGCGGCATCGGCGTACTTCTGGGGGTCGAGAACCCAGACCAGCACGTCGGTGAGCTTGACCAACCGGTCGACCTCGACGTGGTGGGCCACCTCGGTCGAGTCGTGGTCGGGCAGGTCGAGCAGCACCAGACCCTGAAGGTCCTGGTCGTCGCTGGTCGGCCTGTCGAGCATGCTGTTGCGGGATACCTGGTGCCGCGCCGGCACGCCGAGCCAGTCGAGCAGCTCACCGGCCCCTTCCCTCCCCCAGGTGCACGCCATGGTCCAGGACGTGGTGGGCCGCTTGACGCCGACCGCAGCGAGGTCCAGGCCGGTGAGGGCGTTGAAGGTCGAGGACTTGCCGGATCCGGTCGCTCCTGCCAGTGCCACGATCGTGTGCTCCTCGGACAGCCGCAGCCGCGCAGCCGACCTCCCGGCGACATCGGCGGCGTGTTCCACGAGCTGGTCGTCCAGGCGCCCGCGAGCGGAGTCCACCGCTTGCTCGAGGGCCGTGACCCGCGTCGCGACGTCCGAGGAACCCCTGCCGACCAGCCGTTTCGCCCCCTCGACGAGCGCCGTCATGCGCGCTCACCCTGCACGTCGTCGGGAGCGATCTGTTTCAACGAGCTCTCCTCGGCGGGGGTCGGTGCGATCTGGGTGGCGAAACGAAGGTCGTCGAGCCGGCGGCAGCCACGCCTGACGTTCTCGGCAGCGGCAGGGTCGACGTCGAGGTCGTCGAGCACGTCGAGGTAGCGCCGCCGCTCGGTGTCCAGAAGCTGCCCGACGCGATTGTTGAGGTCCTTGCGAGCGTGCGCCGCGAGCCGGCGAACGGCCTGGTCCCCGAAGACGGCCTCGAGCAGCTTCTGCCCGATCACCGCGGACCCGCCGGCGATTCCGACCTCGGCACCCGTGACGCCGGCAGTGGACGCAAAGACCACGATCATCAGCGCCACGCTGAGCCCGTTGACCCCGAAGGCGAGGAAGCGCGCCGTGGAGCGTCGCTCCGCCCCCTCGGTGCGCACCATCTCCAGCACACCGCGCTGCCAGTCGCGGACCGCCCGCTCCGCCCGGCCGCGGAAGTCCCGAGAGGCCCGCCCGAGGTCACGCCCGGAGTCTTCGAGAAGGTTCCGGCCCGCCTCTACCGAGGCCCACGACGCCCGGGCCCGCTCCGCGGCGTTCTCGGCGTGCTCGAGGATCAGCGTCTCGAGACCGGACTCCACCGCGACGGTGACCTTCTCGGCCTGCTGGGGCCGACCCTTGACCGCTCCGACGACCCGGTCGCGCAGCCATCCGACCTTGCTCTCGAGGGACCTGAGCAGCTCGCCGGTGCCGACGAACTCCTGCCACCGGGCAAGCACCTCCCCTCGCAGCAGCGTGCCGTCAGCGGAGGCCTCGTCGATCTCCTTCACAGCCTCGTCGTAGGCATGGTCGACGTCCTTGCGCAGCTGCGCGACCATGGCGTGCTGAGTGACCGAGGCGTCGGCGATGTCGTAGGCATGGTGCGAGATCGTCCGGATGGCACCCTCGAGCGTCTGCTTCACGACCGCGGCACGAGCGTTCGAGTCTGCAGCGAGCGAGTGCAGCCAGCCGCGGATGTCCGCGACATCGGTGCCGGGGAGCAGGCCGTTCTCGTCGACCTTGCCCTCCGGGACGGTGAACAGCGGCGAGTCCCGCAGACCACGGGTGGTGAGCATCCTGGCGAGGTGGCTGCTGACCTCGCCGATGGCGTCGGGCGGGGTCCGGTCGAGCACGATCGCCACCGCGGTACTCCGCTCGGCAGCCGCCTTCAGGAAGTCCCAGGGGACCTGGTCGGCATAGCGGGCGGCCGACGTGACGAAGAGCCAGAGGTCGGCGGCCGCCAGGAGCTGGGCGGCGAGGATCCGGTTGCGCTCCTCGACGGAGTCGATGTCGGGTGCGTCCAGGATCGCCAGGCCGGCAGGCACACTCTCTGAGGAGACCAGCTGGAGTGCGCCCGGGTCCCCGCTGGCGCGGCTGGTGCGGGCCAGGTCCGGAAGGATCCGGTCCTTGTCGAACCAGTCGGCATCGACGGGGTTGTGGACGAGCACCGGCGATCGTGTCGTGGGCCGGAGCACGCCCGGCTCGGTGACCCGCGTGCCGACGAGCGAGTTGACCAGGGTCGACTTCCCGGCGCCGGTGGAGCCACCGACCACGGTGAGAAGCGGTGCGTCGATCTGGATCAGCCGCGGAAGGACGTAGTCCTCGATCTGGTCGATCATCTCGCGCTGTTCCTTGCGGCGGTCCTCCACGCCGGGAACGTCGAGCGGCAGATGCGCCGCCTGGAGGGCCTCACGGAGACGTACCAGGGCGGTGATCATGTCCGTTGGCGTCGTGGGCGTGGTCACCGTCCACCTTCCAGCCAGGGTTGTGTCACTGATGTTGTACCAG
>DASVBF010000121.1:0-23127 GCA_036375975.1 Nocardioidaceae bacterium
GCTCGAACCGCATGGCGGCCGTGCCTTCAGGAAAGAGCTTCTTGCCCTGCCCGATCACAACCGGACACACCCACAGGTTCACCCGGTCGACCAAGGCCTCGCGGAACAGCGTCTGCAGCAGGTTCGCGCTGCCCCACGTGTGGATCTGCTCATGCCGCTCACGTAGGTCACGGACCTCGGCGCCCACGTCGGTTATCTGGATGCTGGTGTCCCAGGACAGCTCTGGCGTGCCGCGGGACACGACGTATTTGGGGACCCGGTCGAAAGCCCGCCCGATCTCGTCGGTCTTGCCCGGCCAGTAGGCGCGGAAGATGTCGTAGGTCGTGCGTCCCAGCAGCAGCGCGTCGGATGCCTGCACGTCCGCATTGATCTGTTCGCCGGACTCCACATCCCCGAACGGGCGTTCCCAGCCGGCGTACTCGAAGCCGGCGTCCTGCTCGGTGGGGCCACCGTTGGCCTGGATCACGCCGTCGAGCGTGATGTTCATGTTGACGTGCAGCTCACCCATCGCGCCATCTCCTCACCGTTCTCGTTGTACCCATTCGTGTGGTTCCCCCGTGCTGTCGCCACTTCTCGTCGGCCCAACGGGCGACAGTGATCGGGCTGCGGGGTCTTTGGCCTCTGGCGGGGCGCGCTCGGTAGGTCAGTGTGAATGGTGAGGGTCGCGGCCCTCCGCACAGGGCCGCTCGGCGCGATCCGCATCGTGGGAGGCTCCGGAGTCAGTGGTTCCGGCACCTGGGCGTGCTGGGTCGGAAGATCGGCGACAATGCGCACTACCAGCACGTGGGTGAGCAGCGAGTTCGCCTCGCTGAGGGTAGTCGGCCACGCGCGGCCGCGAACACTCTGCACCGTTCGATCATGGCAGGGTGTGGTCGCTGGGGTGCGGCGTGTCGCGCACTGATAGTCCGATCGGACGAGTATTCATTTCATATGAGCAAACCTCTGCACGAGCCCACCTTCCTCATCCTCACCGCGCTGGTGGGAGGACCGCTGCACGGCTACGCGGTGCTGGCCGAGGTCGAGAGCATCTCCGGCGGCCGGGTTCGGCTGCGGGTGGGCACGCTGTACGCCGCGCTCGACCGCCTCACCGAGGAAGGACTCGTCGCGGTGGAGTCCGAGGAAGTGGTGAACGGACGGCTGCGCCGCACCTACCGCGTCACGGGCGCCGGGTCGGAGACCCTGGCCGCGGAGGTTGACAGGATGACCGACCTCGCCAAGAAGGCGCGCGCCAGGCTCCGCGGACGACAATCGGCCGGTGTCTCCACTCTGGCCACGGCAGGCGCACGATGAGCCCCGAGCGCCGCTACCGCCTGCTCTTGCTCTCCTACCCGCGGTCCTACCGGGGCCAGCGAGCGGAGGAGATGCTCGACGTGCTCCTCGCGACCGAGGAGCGCCGAGGGCCGTGGTCGTGGATGTCCGAGGCCGTGTCGCTCGTTGGGCACGGCCTTGCCCTGCGGCTGTCCCGGCCCATAGCCGGGCCCGCGTTCTCCCCGTCGGTTCGCCTGGCCGGGGTCTCCCTGTTGTGCCTGCTGGCGGTCCTGGGCGCCCAGCAGTTGGCGGCGGCCGGCCTGCGCGGGCTCGGCCTCGACGGCTACCCCGACGACTGGCGGGTGAACGTCCTGTGGGTCGACCCCCGGTGGCCCGTTCATGCACTCTGGGTGACCACCGGGCTGGCCCTGCTGCTCGGGTGGCACCGTCCGGCGGTGGCGTCGGCGTGGGCGGCGGCAGCGCTGCACACCTGGCACCTCGTCGTCACGGCCGTAACCACCGTGGACCTGCCCTGGCCCGGTGACGTTGGCCGCTACTGGGTCGCTCCTGGCGGGATCGCGCCGGCGAGCTGGGCCCTGCTGAGCGTGTCGGGCGCAGTCATGCTCGGCGGTCCCGCCGTCGCGGCCCGGGCCCGCGCCGGCCTCGCAGGACGCCGCTGGTGGACAGTGGGGGCAACAGGGCTGGTGGGCGTCGCGCTCGCCGCGGTCGCCGGCCCGGCGGCGTACGCACTCCTGGGGAACGATCAGCCCCAACTCGTCGAAGAAGTCCGTGGACCGGTCCTGCCTCTGGTTCTTGCGACCACTGTCCTCGCGTCGGGTCTTCTGCGCGCGACCCATGGCCGCGCCGCCCTCCTCGTGCTCGGCGTGCTGGCCGCGGTGCCGCTCGCCGCGCGCTGGTCGGAGACGATGGGAATGCTCGGTGCCGGGATGGTCGTCTTCGCTGCCGGCTTCGCCGTCGCGCTGAGAGGGCGTCGGCGATTCCCGTCCACTCCCGGCCCCCTCTGACGTGGAATCGGCCGGCGCGTAGCGGCGCAGAGATGCACGCTGGCTCATCGGCCGCATTCCTTAGGCCAACGGGTAGAGGACGTTCCGCGTCGCTCCGCGCGACGATGGTTCCCGGCCAGTTCAGCGACGACATTGCGTGTGCGGATCACTTGGCGATCACGCAGTTCCTCGCCTGTCGCTGACCCCTGCGGCGGTCGGCCCGTAGGGTTTCCGTGCGATCTTGGCGGCTGCCGATGGTTCGTGAACAGCTCCGGCGGATCCACCCCAACCTGTCGGCCAACCCCCGGTGGCTTAGCGCTTCTTCATGTAGCGCTGTCCGAACTCCTTGAGCTTGCGACGTTCTCTGGCTTGCTGGCATGTTCCTTGATCTCATCCGTGGCCTGCTTCCCATGGGGCTCTGGGCGAATCCTTGGCCCGTTGAACAGTGATGCCCTCGGTCGATCGCTGCGAGAGGCGGCCGCGGAAGGTTGGCTGCTCGGGCGCCCGCCAGAGACCAGCAACCTCGTCAATGCGCTCGACTGCTTGACCGCGAGGACGTCAGGCCGCAGCGGAGCGATGTACTGGGACTCATAGCCGGAATCCGCCGGCCGGACAGTTGCAAGAGGCGAGTCTCCTCCACCCTCGCGTGATCTCGGCTCTTGGTATTCGGGTCGGCATCGCACCCTTCGAACCACTCGAGATCGAGGATCAGATGCCTGCTGCGCCGCCGCGGCGGGGATTAACCAACCATTCAACACATTCCCGCGGGTCTGACCGGTCCTGTCGGTGGGCGCGCCATTTGAACACTGCCCCCACTCGGGCTATGCCGTCATAGTGCAGCCATCTGGGCGGTTAGGGCCAAGTGCTCATGCATTTCATTCGTCTCAATCTCCAGCAGCCCCTCGCGGGGCCAATGCGCCGGCCGGGCAACAGTCAATCGACCAACAAGGCACCAATGCCCCTGAATCTGTCTATCTCTTGTCAGACCCGTGCGAGCCAGGGCGAACACTCCTAAATGGCTATGGCGACCTTTCTCTATTCCTCAATAGCGTCGTTTGTGCAGGTGATGCACGGCTCCACGCGGTGGTGGCCCACCACAGCGGCCGGGAACGGGAGATCCGGCCGCGACGGTCAGGCGATCGCCTGGCGTCTCGGCGGGGCGCGACCGCTGCGGCGGACCGGCATCGGCAGAAGGGAAGTCACCGCCTCAGCGGTCTCGTTGCGGCGGATCCGTCCAGATAGGGAGCACATATGCACAAGTCCACCAAGATCGTGGCCGCAGCCTTCGTCTCCGCGGTCGCGGCCGCCGCGTTGGTCGCCTCGCCCGGGTCGGCCGAGTCGCTGCCTGCCGCGAAGGCGGCCGTGGCGATCGACAACCTCATCGATCTCTCGCAGACCGCCAGCGGAACGTCACCCACCGGCTCTGCCGGCGACACTGGTTGGGTCGACGTGCTCGAGAGCCAGATCAAGACCTCGAGCCAGAAGGACCTCCTGTTCGACGTCGCAATGCAGTGCGGAATCGTCACCGACACGACGGTGAAGAGCAGCGGGGGCACGCAGTCGTCGTCCACTGCGCGGGCGAACATGGCGGTACGTGTCCTCGTCGACGGTTCACCCGCGATGCCGGACAACAGCATCGACGCCACCAAGGCGAGCGCCGACGGTGTCGTCTTCTGTGACCGGGCGCAGACCCTGTCCGCCAAGTTCGCGGGCCTGAACTGCACCGCCGACGCGACCACTGGCGCTGTGACGTGCGCCGACCCGGAGGAGCTGCAGTTGGTCCTCAAGTCGCTGGACGCGAGCAGCTTCAACTTCGCGAAGACCGACGTCGGAACCGGCGTGCACACCGTGACCGTGCAGGCGCGGGCGCAGGCGGGGGTCAACTTCGACGACGATGCCTCCGGTGGTGCGCTGGCTGGTGCGGAGGCGTTTGCCGGCGCCGGCTCGCTCGCAATCGACGAGGTCCGTCTCGTCAAGGGCGCCAACGTCATGGTGGACCTTCAGTAGCTCGCCCACGCGAGGCGGGGCCCGTGACCGACAAGCAGCCGCTTGTGGGCCACGGGCCCTCGTCACTACCCGCCGCTCGGACTCCACGGACCGGGATGGCCTTCGTTCGACAGTTGGCCCCATATCCTCGACACACTCGTCTGCTACCTCGGTGGCTCTGGCCACTGATGTGACCGAATACGACAGACCCTCGGCGAAGCGACGGAATCAACTCGTACCTCCGGAAGACCAGATACCGAAGATCCGCATCGAACGCCAGGATCGATCGCTTCACCTCATGGGCCGCAAGGTCGACGTTCTGAACGGTTGGGCCACCGCACGGGAAGAGAAGCCGTTCCCCCAGACGTTCATAGGTCAATGCCCCAGGATGGCCGATCAGCCCATAACGTCGCGCGGATCTCGGCCCTGTGAAGCTTCACCATCAGCCGCTCAGATCAGGGCGTTTCATGGGCGATGATCGAGGTGCAACGCCACTGCCGAATGGTGAGCGCTCTCAGGCGTCGCGTGAGGAAAGGAATTGGGTATGGCCAAGCTCGTGTTCGGAATGAACCAGTCCCTGGACGGCTACGTCGACCACATGGCGTTCGCGCCAGGCCCTACGCTCTTCCGCCACTTCATCGAGCAGGCGCAGGGGCTCACGGGCAGTTTGTACGGCCGTCATATGTATGAGGTCATGGCTTACTGGGACGACGATCATCCTGAATGGGACGCAGAGGAACGCGCCTTCGCGGCGGCGTGGCGGAACCACCCGAAATGGGTCGTCTCGCGCACCTTGAAGTCGGTCGGTCCCAACGCCCGGCTTGTTGAGGATGATTTCGAGGGCGCGATCCGCGAACTGAAGGCCGAGCGTGACGGAGAGATCGAAGTAGCTGGCCCAGCTTTGGCGCAAAGCCTCACTGAACTTGGCCTGATCGATGAGTATCGAATCTACCTGCACCCCGTCGTGCTTGGTCACGGCAAGCCATACTTCGCCGGACCCCGGCCGCCGCTCCGGCTTCTGGCCAATGATCGGATCGGCGAGGATGTGATCAGGTTGACCTACGTTCCTGCTTGATCTCGTTACTGGCCGGATGGAGAGGCTGCCGCTCAAGTCCGATCTGGATTGGATCGGGGCCAGATTACGGTTCGCACGCTTATCGGCATGGTCGGGTCTCACTGTCTGCGGCAAATCACAGCGTTGAGCTGCGGGTGACTGCCTGCTGCCAGTTGCGCTGATGCGAAGCAATGAACTTGGTAGTTGCGAGCCAGTGATGGCCGTGACCGTCGATGTACATGGTCGCCCACGGGTCCCTGCCTGTCTCGTGCGCTCGTTGCAGGAACTCGTACATGGCCTTGGCGCGCTGGGTCATCGTGGCCGGGAGCGCCGCCCGCAAGTCGTCGTCGGCACCGTACCCGTCCAGGAAAGCCGCGAGCCGGACAGCAGCTTCGGGGACGTCTGCATCGGGGAACAGATGACCGAACGAGATCGCTGCGTAGGCGAGGTCCCAGAGCCGTGTCGAGGGTCCGGCGCCGTCCCAGTCGATGAACACGAGCCGGTCGCCATCGAGGATGAGGTTCCAGGTGGCCAGGTCGTTGTGGCACAGCAGGTCCGGATCTTTGGCGGGGAGGAGCACGTCCCAGTCGTCTGGGACGGCGAGGCCCGAACTGGCGTCGTGGATGGAGCGGACGAGGCCCCCGACAGCCCGGATCAGGTCTACGTCGAGTGGCGCGTTGTGTAGTGCCAGCGTTCCGGGAACGAAGTCGAGGATCAGTCGCCCTTGATCGTCGTGCCCGTGAGGCTCAGGCAGGTCGATGCCTCGGTCCCGGAGAGCGAGTATGTATGTCACGGTGCGCTCGGTGTTCGGCAGCCACGGCTTGCGCACCGTGTCACCGATCCGCACGACGCTTGCAGACGCGTTGCCCCCGGCAAGCGCTCCTTCGTGGTCACGTCCGTCGTGCATGACGCCACCGTAAGCGGGGGGCGTCTGTCTTCGGCGGCAGTTGGCGGGACGTGGACTCTGATCAGCGATGGGTCTTCACGCTGGTCGCTCCAGGCCGGCGCGGTCGGGGCCGGAGGCCCGTGCCGAAGTTCACCAGCGATGCTGCCTGCGGTGGCTCACTGGAGCGGACGTGCTGTTGGAGGGCCTGCATCTCCAGGGGCCGTCAGAGCTGTACCAGCCTCTGCTGGGCGTGCGAGGCATCATCGTGTGATCGCCCGGCCCAATACCCTGACCGCTGGGTAGGGGAACGGCTGTCATCGGCAGGTGCGGACGTCGAGATGCGACGAGTACCTAGCCGGGGAGCCGCACGGATACGTGAGTTGTGGAAGCTGTCCGCGGGCGACACGACAGGATGACCCTATGCCCACACCCCGTGTCGTTGCTGTCAGTCGTGACGAGACCCACCGGTTCAGCAAGGTGCCGTCCGAGTCGATCACCCTCCTGGCCGGCCTAGGTGTACTCGGCGATGCCCACGCCGGAACTTTGGTCCAGCATCGGTCGCGCGTGCGTCGCGACCCGAACCAGCCCAACCTGCGCCAGGTGCACCTCATCCACGCCGAGCTCTTCGACGACGCCCGGGCCATGGGCTATGAGTTGAGGCCGGGCGATCTCGGCGAGAACATCCTCACCGCCGACCTCGACCTGCTCGGGTTGCCCACCGGGACCCTGCTCGATCTCGGCGGTCCCGTCGTGCGACTGACCGGCCTGCGCAACCCCTGTTCCCAGATCAACGCCTTTCGCCCCGGGCTGCTCAAGGCCGTGCTATTCCGCGCGGACGGCACGCCGACCGACGAGCCGGCCCCGTCGACCGCTTCGCCGGAGTGCGCGACCGCGCCGGTCATTCGCAAGGCCGGAGTGATGGCGGTCGTCGAAAGCGGCGGCGAGGTCGCGCCAGGCCAACCGATCACGGTGACCCTTCCCCAGACACCGCGCACGCCCCTTGCCCCCGTCTGAACAGTCCTCCTCGGTAGTTCTGCCGGTTCACCGTCCGCAGCATGTGGGACGGGGTGGACGTCACCGGACGTCTCTGATGAGCGGCATTCCGCTTTCACCATCAGCGGCCTGAGCGTGCGGCGCATCGTCGGACCGCGGGCTTACGGTTCGTGGACAGGTGAACCGCTGGAACGAAGCGGTCCGGGAAGGAGTCATGCGATGCCGCAGTACGTGCTGGTACTGGATGCCCACGCGATGGACCACATCCCCGACGAGGACATGCCGGACGTTGACAAGGCCGCGCACGCGGTCAGCCAGGAGGCCATCGACGCCGGCGTGTGGGTGTGCGGCAGTGGATTGGAAGACCAGAGGGCAAGCATCGTGGCCGCCGACGGGACGGTTACCGACGGCCCACCGGTGACCGTTGGCGGACTCACGGTGATCGAGGTGCCCTCACGCGAGGAAGCGCACAGGTGGGCTGCCAAGTGGGCTGCAGCGTGCCGCTGCGACCAGGAAATCTGGGAACTTGGATTCGACCCCAAGATCGAAGCGATGCTCCGTCAGGCAGACAACCGAAAGTCGCGTCCCGACGACGCCTGATCACGCCCCAGAGCAGAGGGTGCCCTAGCGGGCGCATCGACCGCTCATCGGCACGAGAGCGCGGACAGCGGCAGTCCGGGCGTTTCGTGAACGTATAGCGACGTAGATGCGATGGACTGGGTATGAGCCCTGACACTCACGCCCTGAGTCCGCCCCTGGAGCGCGCGCTGCACACCAACGTTGACGACCACTCGCTGATCGGGGTGTCCGTTGAGCAGCCTGAGGTGTTCGGTGAGCTTTTCGAGCGGCATGCCCGCGAGCTGCACCGGTTCCTGAGTCGGCGTTTGGGCGACTTGGCTGACGACCTTCTCGGCGAGCTCTTCGTGACTGCGTTCGAGCGTCGAGCTTCGTATCGGGCGGAGTTGGCCGACGCGCGGCCATGGCTCTATGGAATCGCCGCCAACCTCGTACGCCGACATCACCGCGCAGAGGCGACGCGCTATCGGGCGCTCGCACGGGTGCCGTTGGCGATCGTCGCCGCGGACTCTTCCCCCGAGGCAGTGGCGTCGGCCGACGCGGCGGCAGTACGGCCACGGCTGGCCAAGGCGCTGGGAGCGCTGAAGGCGGCCGACCGCGAGGTGCTCCTGATGCTGGCTTGGGGTCAGCTCGACCAAGCCGAGGTCGCTGCGGCGCTCGGCATTCCAGTCGGGACCGTGCGGTCCCGCCTCCACCGCGCGCGGCAGCAACTGCGCCCGGTCCTCAGCGATCTGCAGGGAGAACTGCTATGAACGACCTTGACTTTCTCGACCGCTTCGGCCCGAAGCCGAGTCAACTCTCCGCCACAGCGATGGCCGCCGCCCGTGCACGCCTCGACGTGGCGATGACGGAAGCAGGTGGCAGCAGGCCTCGGCCTCGCCGCCCTCTGCCCATCCTGGCTGCTGCAGCCGCCGCAGCGGTCGCCCTCGCGATCACCCCGGCCCTCATCGGCTCAGGCGGCTCGGTCGCGATCGCCACGGTCGACCCGATGACCTTCCCACTCACCCCCACCGCGCTACCAAGCGGCTTGGGTGACCCCGTGTTCGAACGCGACACCGGCTTCATGGCAGCCCGATACGGGTCGGCGCTCAACGGCATCAGCATCGTGACCGATGTCGACGACAGGGACTTCTGGACCGTGCCCGACCACGTGCCGACGACCGACATCCACGGTCACCAGGCGAGTGTCGTGCGCCGCACCGTCCACAACGGGACACCCGACAGCGCTCCCGCAGTCACCGTCATCTGGCAAGGCGACCACGACTGGACGGCCGTGACCGGATCGGGCAGCTACGCCGACGCCGGTCGAGTCGAAACGATCGCCGAATCCCTTCGAGACCGGCCCCAGCCGGTCGACCTCACCCTCAGCGTCGCCCCCAAGGGCTGGTCCGTCGTGGCCTACAAGGAGGACCGGATCCTGACCCTTGCGGCACCGGGTGAGGGTGGGTCGAAGGAGCTGACGGTGTCCCTGGTGGACCAGCTGGACAGGAACCTGTCTGGGTACGCCGCCCAGGACGTGGAAACCGTGACGATCAACGGAGAACCAGGGCAGGTCGGTCGCCAGACAGCCGACGCGGAGGGATCGGCCTGGATCCTGGAAGCACGCACATCCAGTGGGCAGCCCTTCTCACTTCAGGCCCCGTCAGCCCTCACCCGTGACCAGGTCATCGAGGTCGCAGAAGGCGTCACGTACCGTCCCTGACCACGAGCAATGGGCGGGGAGTCTCGTTTCGGTGGTCAACTGTTCGTGGCTCGTGGACAGTCGCAGTGCTGACCGGTCAGTTCGGCGATGAGTATCGAACGGAGTCAGGCAGGTCTGAAGGACGCGGAGCTTCCCAGAGAGAACCATCCCAGCCGTGCCCAGAATCCCTCGTCATCTTCGGTAAGCAATGTCAGTCGGCTCGCATGGCCCACGACCGGACCGTGGGCGAGCACTTCTGACTCGGCCTGACGCAACGCAGCTTCGTCGTCCCCTTCACCGATCGTCAGGTGAGGCACGGGCTCGTCGAATTGGCCACCGTACGGTGGGCATCCCGGGAAGGCTTCCCACAACGTCTCGGTGAGTCGGGAGAAGGGGGCCGGATCGTCAGGCGCGAGGAAGACGACGTTGTCATCGAACCAGTCACACCTCGAGAATCGGTATGGAAACGGGTCACACGCCTCGGCCACCGCTACCACCCGGCCCAAGACTTCATCGTCGATCTGCTCGGCCGGGACGAAAGGGAACAGCGCCGTGACGTGCGCAGGCACGCCGATCGGGGCGTACCTGTCCAGCCGCATCCGTTGACGCGACACCGCGACTTCCGACTCAGGAATCTCAACGATGAGCGCAGCACGACGACTTTCCATGAGCGGGATGGTAGAGACTCGCTGGACGGCCAGCACCTGCGTTTTCATGCTTGCCAGAACACACTCAATTCGGCGGGTGCGCACACGCTACGCGGCATAGAGCGGATGTTCGCGGGCTCTCCCGTGCGTCGCGCGTCGGTGAGTCGGTCCGCCGTGGAGTCGCGGTGCAGGCCGTAGGCTTCCGCTTTACGCCACGCGCTCGTGGCGCACTTGGAAGGGGTCCCATGCCGCAGTACGCCGTCTTGATCTACGCCCCGAACTCGGTCCACGCAATCGATGCCACGACGGACGACACCGCTGAGTGTGACGACCACGCAGAGGACCTTCGGGCTCAGGGGGCCATGACGTTCGCGTTCGCACTCACGCCTCGTGAGCTAGCGACATCGATCACCTCCGAGGGCGTTGCCCAGAGGCCGCTTGTGGACGGTGATCAGGTGGTGACTGGGTTCTATGTGCTGGAGGCGCCCGACTTGGATACCGCACTCGCGATCGCGAGCATGAACAGCGTCATCGGTCATGGCGGTGGTGTGGAAGTCCGCCCGGTGCACAGCGGCGGGGTGGTCAGTAACGCCTGACTGGCGGGGCAGCCGATGTGCGGGCGTTGCGAGAAGCCTCTGTCCGCGGCAGATCCGCGCGTTCGCCGACCAACTCGTCTGGCTCTGTCAAGCGCATCCCACGTAGCCGGTGGCAGCTGGCCAGCGCTCGACGGCGTTCTCTGTCGCGATGTACGCAGCCGAGCGGTCCGCCGCCACCCACAACCTTTGTCGGTCAAGGCGGTACCCCGTGTCGTTGACATCCTCAGGCAAAGTGACGTCGTCGTCGAAGGTGACACTGAACCAATCCCGCGGCAGAACTCCCTTCGGATCCCTGATAAACGTGTCTCCCTTGAGGTGGAGGAACGTGGTGCTGTCCCAGTCGCAGTGTTCGGGCCCCTGCGATGACTGGATCACCGTGGTAGGAAGGCGCTTGCCTTGCTGGTTGACCCACACCTGGATCCCGAGTTCGTCCGTGACCGCGGCTGGGAACTCCGCCGGGTCGCACTGCGCGAACGTCTCCACGCTCCACGCGGACTCCCCGGTGGCGTCTGTTAGACCGTCCGCGACGATGATGGCGACCTTGGTGTCGCCCTCGACGTCATAGGAGAACAGCACCCGGTCCTGCGTCTCACGCTCTACCCGATAACCCTGCGGCGGCAAGGACGCGTCCTCGTCGTCGAGGAAGGACTCAAGGGCGTCCACGGAGGTGCCATGCCCACTCGTCACACCCCAGTTGCGGCCAGTGCTACCAAGAAACGGGTCCCCCGAGCATTCGAGCGTCATACCCGCGGCGCCAGAACGAACCACCGGGTCTAGGTGATCTGGTTGCGAGACTCGGATGTAGAGCGGCCCGTCATACGGGTCATCGACCGGTGCGCCTTCGGCGATCACGTCAGGGCCACAGCCCATAGCCAGGAGCAAGAGCGCAGTAAGCCCGGCGGTTCTCATGCAGATTCCCCCTCTCTGTGGCTCCCACCGCCACTATGACGGCGAAGATGGACCACCCGGTTGCGCCGTGCCGGAACCGTTACTTCTCGTGGCCGGCCCTGCATCCGCGTGCACGGAGCAGTCCGATCCCTGATTTCGGCATGATCGAGCTTTCACTGTCTGCGGCTAGATCCGGGAGCCCCAGCGCACGTTATTTGCGGTGTCTCAGGGTTGATCGCCGCCGAGGCAAACGGTTGACCCAGCTGCGAAGGGCGGCTGGTGACGCTGAACCACGCGAGGAGTACCAGCCCCAAGAAGTGGTCGCTGCGTGACCGAGCCGGTGAAAGCAGAATCGAGGAGCGGCTCGACCCCAGACTCGTCCTCGTAGTTGCGCCACACGACGTGCAACGACGCCGTGCCTGACAGCTCGACGGAGAAGGTCGGACGATGCGTGCTCATCGGCTACCGCGCTTCACCGTACCGGTACGTGGGGACGTCACTGGCGGTGCCGCGAGCGCCAACCTGTCTCAATGGGTCGGTATGGTCCCGGGTATGAGTCGCGTGATCTTCATGTGTGGCCCCGCGGGGTCAGGCAAGACGACCTATGCCCGGCGTCTGGAGGACCAAGGGATGACCCGGCTCTCGTTCGACGGCGAGATGTGGCGTCGCGGGCTCACCAGCGTGCCGCTATCTCCCGAGACGCGTGCCGACATCGAAGTCGACCTGCGGGCGCGACTTCTGCAGTTTGTGGGAGACGGTGTCGACGTCGTCCTGGACTTCTCGTTCTGGTCGCGTCAGATGCGCGACGAGTGGCGACATCTGCTGGAGCCCGCAGGAGTCGTACCGGAAACGATCTACCTCGCTACCGACCGCTCGACAGTCTTACAGCGGGTCCGCGACCGAGAAGGTGACCACTCCGACGATTACGCGATCCCCGCAGACCTTGCCGCCCAATACTTCGACCGCTTCGAGGTCCCCACGCCAGACGAGGGGCCACTCACCGTGATCCGCTAGCCATCACGGTCCCAGCGCAAGAAGGTCAGTGTCCGCTCGTGGTAGCCGTACTGCGACCGCCTTCATCGGCAGGACCACGCGGACAGCGGCTGCCATATCCGGACGTTGGCTCAGGGTCTGTCCGGCTCGTTAGAGGCACGATGCGTCAGGTGGTGACTCAGGTAGCGCTTCGGCGGACCACTGAGTTCTACCCCGCACACCGTGCACACATACTGGTTCGCCCCCACCTGCCGAAGCCCCATGCGACTCAGCACGTGGTTCGACGGACATTCGAGGTTGGGACACCAATCCACAAGCCTGTAATGCTGTCCGGCTTCGTCGTATTCAAGGTCCTCATCCAGGTCGATCGGTTCAGGGCCCGTGACAACGATGGTCCCGCACTCATCGCAGGGCTGCGGACCTAGTGTGAGCGGCATCCCCAGAGGGTAGTCCGCATCCGGACCCACCTGGTGCCCGTAGACAGCCTTGCGGGCTCATCCGCCATGAACGCGCGCCCAGCGGCAGTTCCGATGGCCGCATCGCACGCAGATCCGCAAGACCTATCGAAACGGCGACCCCTCGCGGGAGACTCGACCCATGGAATGCCGGTGGCCCCAGCCCTCTTGATCTGCGGTGCCATCCGGGTCGACGCTCCTGGCCCTCACAGCAGTCGGCGAGCGCGGCCCAGGGCACGGTCCGCCCGTGTCGCTCGTAGCCGCTGGGTTCTTAACGCTCACTTGGCCGTCTAGTACGTCCGGGACGAGCGCCCCCATCGCCCATGAGCGCAACGCTGATGGCGGAGCCTCTTGTCCAACCGGGATGTCACGGGTCCAGGCGCCACCAGGCACGGATCACCACGTCGAAGCCGACGCTGTCGTCGATGGTGCGGTGCAAACCAAGGCGAGTGATGTGGTCATCGTTGGGCGACCAGGGCATGTCTGGGTTCGGGACACCAAGGAGCGGTCCAGCGATCGCGTCGATCGTAGGCTTCCAGAGGTTGGTCCAGTTTCGCGTGCTCGACACGACGAACGAGACCTCGAGCTCGGCGGTGCCGGAGTGCGCGGCCCCGGGACCCACCGCGACCTGGCAGGCATCTCGGATCTGTTCCTTCCAGGCCGGACGCTCGGGGGCCCCCAGCGCGCGTACCTGCAGCATCGGCGCCCCGTCATCGACCCGATACTGAGCGGGGGCCACGGAAAGGGTGGAATCAGCCGCGTGGACCTTGCGGGCGAAGGCGGCGGGGATCCGCCTTTGGCCAAGCCGCGACACCACTGGGAGCAGGTAGTTGTCGAGGTCTCGGTGTCGCGTCAATGACTCCTCCGGAGCCAGCCCGATGGTGAGTTCGACCGCGACGTCCCCAGCAATGCCAGCAAGGGCGGGCTCTGCGTCCTCGTCGACCGCGGCGAGGAACGCCTCGAGTCGGATCTGGTCGGGGTGGTCGCGGCGCATCCAGCTCGCCAGGGCGGGTTGCCCAGTCAAGACCAAGGGCTCGGCGAACGGCCGCTCGAATAGGAACCCCATGGAGGTGAGTCTGGGTCAACCCTGGCGCAGCTGTCTCGATCTCGCACTCGGTTCGCCGGAGGTCCGCTGTCACTGCTTCAGGCAGCCGGCGGAACAGCCCGAGGATCAAGTCCTATCTCGGTGGCTCGTGCCATGGCCTCCACGCGGGTCATCCCAAAGGGGGCCTGCTCGAATATGAACGCGCTATCCGCGGGGCGGTCGAGTTGACCGTGCCCGCCGCTGCGGTGAGGAGTACCTGCTCGAGGGGTGGTTGTTACCTCGTTCCCTCCAAGCGCCAGGTCGACGGCACCTGGCCGTTGGAGAACACCCACCGTGGGTGCCTTCCACTTCGAACTGGAGGACGGCGACGGCCGCCCGAGCCGGTGGGACACCCTGAGGGCATACCGCACGCACGACTGGTGGGGAACTCGAGCTTGACAGGGCGGTGGCGGCGGACAGGCTTGCTCCTGTAGCCAGGAGAGGATCCGACCAGATGACCAAGGTGCGTGTGGTGCCGGCGACTGCGGAGAGGTGGCCACAGCTTGGGCGGGTGTTCGGACCCCGAGAGAAGGACCCCACATCCTGTTGGTGTCAACGATTTCGTCGGCACGAGGAGCCCGACAACCGGGGCGCGCTGCAGCGTGAAGTGCACGAAGCAGATCTCCCGGTCGGTCTGTTGGCTTACCTCGATGACGACGTGGTCGGCTGGACGCGGGTGGTGCCGCGTTCGACGCTGCCGGGGATTACCGGGCACCGGGCACTTGCCCGCGTCCTCGATGAAGATCCTGACGCGTGGTGGGTGTCCTGCTTCGTGGTGCGCCGCGAACACCGTGGGAGCGGCATCGGAGTCGCGCTGCTCGAGGCCGCTGTGGGCTGGGCGGCGCAGCACGGCGGCTCGGTACTCGACGGCCACCCCGTTGACACCGACGGGCTCGCCCGCACCCCGTCACCATCCGCCATCTTCACCGGGACTCTCGCAATGTTTCAGCAGGCCGGGTTCGTCGAGATCGGACGCACCTACCGAACCCGACCCGTAATGAGGCGCGAGCTGGGGCATCGCTGCTGACAATGCTCTCCTCGGCGGATCCGTGAAACTGCGCGCCGCGGGAGCGTGGCGAAATTGTGCCAGAGTTGGCCGGAGGCGATGAACCTGCAGGTCAGCGAGTGGGCATCGACGCCTGCTCAGCAGGGCAGCCTGAGTCCCGCACGTCGATGCGCCGCGAGCGCGGTCAGCCTCCATGCCTCGAAGGGTGAGCTCGTCACGCTCGCCCCTTCGAGTCGGATCACAACCCAGCCGAGTTCACCCGAGACGAACTGGACCTCGAGCGTCCCCGGGCGCTGATCTCCCGTCCGAGGCAAGGAGCCCCACCTGGCTTGCCACAGGGCGGAAGGACCAACTATGCCTCGACGAGGATCACCAGGGTTTCGGGCAACACGCCGTCGTACGCCATCGCCTCGGCCGCGCCCTCGGACTGCATCGCGGCTTGGAAGGCGTCCAAGTCGGTAACGTCCATGAGCACCGCAACATGTTTCGGGTTCTGAGGGTCGACGAACGTGCGGATATTGGTGACCCCGAGGGGCCCGAAGAACTCCTCGCGCTTCGGCGACGCCAGCCAATGATCGCGGTCTTTCACATCGTGGTGACCAATCAAAGTCGGCATAGCTCCTCCTCGGCGTCCAAGGCCGACGGGCGTCAAGCCCTGTGATTCGACGCTATACCCGTGCCCCTCACGTGCGCATTGGACAAACCTCTCAGGAAAACGCTGGACACCGGCACCGTACGCCCTGGGGCAGCGGACGCCTTGAGCGATCGAGGTTTGCCACGTGCCCTGTCGTGGGCTCGGTGGTGCGCGGGTCGAAGTGTCGGGGCCATGATCTGGGCGCCGCCCTCGCAGGCGCGCGCCTCGCGGCTATGACGCACTATGACCAGCGGAGTGGTCGTGACTAGCGCGTCCGCGGCGGCGTCGTACCCGAATAGGAGCGAGCACCTGGTTACTACGTGCTCTGTGGGTGAGGTGGCCGGGTGCCTAGTGTCAGAGGCGGCGCAAGAGAACGGAGGCCGCACATGAGCTATGGGATCATCCACCATTTCCCCGGGGGCACCAAGGAGCAGTACGAGGCGTCGATCGCGGCGGTCCACCCCGGCCCCGACCAGCTCCCTGATGGTCAGGTCTTCCACGCAGCAGGTCCTTCCGAGGGCGGGTGGACGATCATGGCCGTCCATGAGTCGCAGGCGAGCTGGGAGAAGTTCCGTGACGAGATTCTGATGCCACGGATGCAGGCAGGCATCGAGGGCGGCTTCCCGACCCCGCCTGAAGAGCGCACTATCGACCTCTACAAGGTCCTGCGTTAGCCGGCACGAGGCGGTCTCCAGCCGAGGGGCGCGAGCCGGCTGGTTGGCCGTTCGAACGGGTGGGCGCGATGGCGCGTCGTCGGGTCAATCCCCGAGATGGTCGAGAGGATGGAGGATTGCGACGGGGATGGTCCTGCTCGCTTTGCGGGCGTATCTGGCGACCTCCGGCGCGCGGCGGAGGATGGTGTCGGCCCACATGGTGTCTCGGGCAGCCCCGGTGAGTTCTCGGGGGCGCACCCGGATCCGATCGCGGTCTATCTGCACTTCGGCGACGTCGGCGGCTCGGAGATTGCGGAACCAGTCGGGGTCACGTGTCGAGCCCGACCCGGTGCCCCAGACGACCGGGCCGTCGGGAGTTTGCAGGAAGCGCACACAAGTGGAGCGGGGTTGGCCGGTGCGTCGCCCGGGAACGGTGATCAGCAGGACGTTCACGTCCTTGCGGCCGCTGCTCAGTCGACCGTTCAGTCTTCGGTAGAGCCCGACGGCGATGCGGTTGCCGGCACGGGTGAGTGGCCGTCTCATGTCCGCGCTCCTTGGCGGGCTGCCGCGCCGACTCGGGCGAGGTCCTGGGCCAGTCGTGCGTCGCGATCTTGGTGTGTGGGGATCAGCCGGGCGTAGACCCGGTCCAGCAGCCAAGGTGCACGCAGCACGGTGAATGACTGCGTGATCCGTGTGCGACCGTCGTTCGTCGGCTCCAGTTGGATGCGCCACTGCGTGCTGTCGGGGAAGATCGGAGTCGGTACTGTCCGCCAGACGATCTGGCGGGGCGGTTCCACCTTCACGAGCTCGCACGTGCGGCCCCATCGCGCCCAGCCGGCTCGGTTGCGACCGCGGAATCGCACGCCTGGGGCGGGCCCGTCGGCGGCGCCCAGCCATCGTGCGGCGTGGCACTCATGGCTCCATTCACCGATACGAGTGACGTCGGAGATCACCTCCCACACCTGCGGCACGGTCGCGTCGACGACTACCTCGACGCGAGACTTCTTCTGGACCTGGCTCATGGGTGCCTCCTGTGGTCGAGCCGACCTGCAAGTCTTAAGTGCCGTCGCGGTTCAGCAGCCGGCGGATCGTCGTCCCCAGCCACCGCTCGTAGTCTTCAACGGGCCTTCCTCCGATCTCGGTGAGCAGATAGAAGACGTCGGCGCCCATGACCACCCACAGTCCGTCGAGCACGTCGCCCTCGACCGGCCGGCCGACCACCATCTCCACGCCCTCGCGGACGTTGTCTCGCCGTCTGTGCTCCAGTTCGTGCAGCTTCGCCGCGAGCTGCGGCTCGCTGCCGGCTGCCTCATTGAGTGCCCGACGCAATCCCCACGTGCGCCGGTTGATCCCGGTGAGCAGCCGGGCAGCCGCGCTGATCCGGTCGGGGAAGCTACCGACCCCCAGCGCGGCGAACTCGGGACGTTGCGAAAGTGGCACAGGCTCGGCGTCGCCGACGACGCCGACGTCGATGGCCGTCAGCAGCAGCTCGGTCTTCGACCCGAAGTTCGCATAGACCGTCTCGACTGCGACGCCGGCTTCCTTGGCGACATCACGCATCCCGGTCGCCGACCAGCCGCGGTCGGCGAACAGCGACGTCGCCGCCGCCAGCACGAGCGCACGTGTCTCCGCCGCCTGCTGCTGACGGCGAGCCGATCTGTACGGTCGTCTTGCCCCCTCTTGAGGCGCGGCCGTCACGGGGCCGCCGCTCTCACGGGCGCCTCGTCGGCCGTCCACCGAGCGTGGGCCTGGCGTCGGTATGCGCGTCCGAAGCCATGGAGCAGGATGAACCGGAGCGCCGCGGGCACCTTGTGCACCACGACGTCGTAGCCCTCGGCGTCGATCCCCTCCAAGAGCCAGTGGCCCTCCATCGCCAGCTGCCGCGTGGTCTTGGGCTTGATGTTGTACTCCTGCTCCACGGCATCCCATTCGCGGTTGGTGATGCTTGCCGCCACCACCGGCATCGCCTCGTCCACCTCTCGGTCCAGGTGCGGCACCAGCACCTCCAGCAGCCCGTCGAGGGCCTCGACGAGCGCCGCCCTGGCGGAGTCGCCCGTCGTGGTCGTGTACTCACGCGCCGCCGCGGCGACCGCGTCCGCCGCCGGAGCGATCCGCGCGTGGTCGGCCTCCATCGAGTCCAGCAGCTCGGCTGCTGCGGGGTTGCGCCGCCGTACCAACGGCCACAGGCCCGCGTCCTCACCGCTGTGATGGGCGTGCAGGAAGTCCAGCATCCACGTCACGTGCTTGCCCAATGCCACGCGCTGCCGGCCCTGCGGAGCCGGTGAGGCGAGCAGCACCTGACGTGCTCGCAGCAGGTCGCGCTTCAGTGCGTCGTGGACGATTCCCATCATCCGGGTGTCGGCCGGGCCCTCGGGAGCGTTCATGCAATCCACCTCCAACACGAGACTAGAACTCGGCTGTTTTCGATACAACGGTGTTCCAGCCAATATCTAGACCAGTGCAGATCGCTCGCGGGGCTGACTCTCAGTCGGTGGCGGGCACCCGAGCCAGCAGCGTCACCACCAATCGTCCGGGCAGACTTATGCCACAACCCGCCGGCAGGTCGGGTAGCGAACAGGCGGCTCTGACGCTCGACGGCGCGTGGGTCGACGTTGTCACCGGTCCTTGGCTCCGTGACCTGGACAGCGTCAGCGGGTCGTGCGAGATTGGCCGGATCGCCGGTCCGAATCAGCCTGGGGGTTTCGAGATGGCATTCCAGCGTCCCGGCCGAGACGATCTGACCTCGGCTGCCGCGAGGTTCGGGTTCGGTCTCTCTGATGAACAGCTGAAGACCTACCAGGAGCTGATCGAGGCCTCCTCCGCGGCCTACGACCTGGTGGAGGATCTCTACAACCAGACAGCGCCGCCGAGCCCGAGCGGACGCAGTGCTACCACACCGGAGCCGGGGGAGAACAGGTTTGGGGCGTGGAACGTCCGGACCGAGATCAAGGGCTCTCCGGGAGGCCCGCTGTCGGGGACGCGGGTCGCGATCAAGGACAACGTGTCGGTGGCCGGCATCCCGCTGATGAACGGTTCCCGCACAGTCGAGGGGTTCGTTCCCATGTACGACGCCACGGTGGTCAGTCGCCTGCTCGAGGCGGGGGCGACCGTGGTCGGCAAGGCGGTCTGCGAGAGTCTGTGCTTTTCCGGTGCCAGCCACACCTCCGACACCGGCCCGGTTCGGAACCCGTGGGACCCCACACGCACCAGCGGCGGTTCCTCCAGCGGCAGCGCGGTGCTGGTCGCCGCGGGTGAGGTGGATATGGCCCTGGGGGGCGACCAAGGCGGGTCGGTGCGGATCCCGAGCGCGTTCTGCGGCACGGTCGGTCACAAGCCGACGTACGGGCTGGTGCCCTACACGGGGGCCTTCCCGATCGAGCTGACCATTGACCACCTCGGACCGATCACGCGTACCGTGGCCGACGCTGCGCGGATGCTTTCGGTGATCGCCGGGTACGACGACGGCAAGGACCCGCGCCAGCCGGTGGGCGTGCAGTCGGCGGACTATGACGCAGCCAGCGACGGGGACGCGGCCGGGCTTCGTGTGGGCGTGGTAGCCGAGGGGTTCGGCCACGAGGAGCTGTCGGACCCAGAGGTGGACGCCGCGGTGCGAGCGACCGCGCAGCGGCTCGGCGAGGCCGGGATGACGGTCGAGGACGTGAGCATCCCCTGGCACGTGCACGGCCTGGCGATCTGGAACGTGATCGCCACGGACGGGGCCACAGCGCAGATGATCGAGGGCAACGCCTACGGCTACAACTTCAACGGGTGGTACGACCCGGAGTTGATGGCCCACTACGGACGCCAGTGGCGCGAGCGCGCGGATCAATTCTCGGTCACCACGAAACTCGTGGCCTTGGCGGGTGGATATTCGCTGGCCACCAACTACGGCCGGTTCTACGCGATGGCTCAGAACCTCGTGCCGCTTTTGCGGCGGGCCTACGACGACGCGCTGGGCCGCTACGACGTTCTCGTCATGCCGACCCTGCCGATAACGGCGACAACGCTCGTCAGCGATGAGGATGACCTGGGCACCAGCGTCACCCGAGCACTGGAGATGATCGTCAACACCGCTCCCACCGACTGCACCGGACACCCCTCCACCAGCGTCCCCGCGGGCCTGGTCGACGGGCTACCGGCCGGCATCATGGTGGTCGGCAAGCACTTCGACGACGCAACTTGTCTGAAAGTTGCCAAGGTCATCGAATCCCAGGCGGGTGGCTTCCCACGACCCCCCGAGGGCTCCTCAGCGAGCTGAGCACGGCGTCACGATGACCCGGATAGCTGAGTATCGCTCGGGAGACGAGCGCCCGTGTAGGAGATGGCCCTGACCGAGCGATCGTGATCCCGACATTCGTCGGTTGACCTTCCATTCAAGCCCGCGTCGATGACCGCGGGTCGCCGTTTCGCGACCAGCCCATCCGGCCTGCCAGCAGAGCGTGGGTCCGATGGTCTCGTACGGCGCCGGCACAGCACTGTTCAGTCTTCGTCGGCCGGCGGGAGGTAGGAGCCGTCGGGCTCGATGGGGTCCCAGGTCTGGCCGGAGCCGTCATGGACGACGATCTCTGGGAATGGCGGTCCGGGGAGGGTCGCCTTGCTGTTGACGATGATCGTCCAAGCGATCTGCTGGTCGCGAGCGGCGAGGGCTTCCTGGTCGATGTCGCACATCGTCCCGTTCCACTCGTCCAGCTGGACGTCGACGCGTTCGCGGGTGACCTTCACGGCGGCGACCTCCTCGCCGGGTGCGCAGTCGCCGTTCCACAGGTTGTGCCGGTCTTTCGAGGTGGGCGTGTGGTCAAGCAGCGCAGCAATCCCGCGCATGGCGTCGGACGTGAACGCCGTCTGTCCCTCGAGCCGCTCAGGCACCTCCACCTGAACGGGCTGCAGCATGTAGCCGTCCTGGGTCTGGGTGTACTCGTAGACAGTCGCTGTGGGCTGCTCGGCAGGCATGAGACCAGGGTCTTGGCTCGCCGATTCGGCGGCGCATCCGGTAGCGAGCACGCTGGCGGCAAGCGCGAGCGTGGTGAAGGTGCTGCGGGTGGTGGTCAACGGGCCCCGGTTCTCGGTGCGGTCTCTTCATCTGAAGGTGGGACGGTTCCGGCGGTGTTCCGGTTCCGCAGCCGGGTGACCGCACCCTTCCCTACTGATCAACGTGGTAACTGTGCCGGAACCCTACGTGTTGCTTGTCCTTCCGGGGACGGCAGGTGCGGAAGCGTTAGCGTCGGGTCCTGTGATCGTATGGCTCAACGGCACCCACGGCGTCGGCAAGACGACGACCGGTGCACTCGTGCAGCAGCTGATCCCGGATTCACGGGTGTTCGACGCCGAGAAGGTCGGCGAGACGCTCATGGACGTCAGGCCGGGGCTGCCCGAGACGGACAACTTCCAGCACTGGCCGCCGTGGCGGCCGCTCGTGGTCGAGACCGCCCGCCGCGTACTCGACTACACCGGCGGCACTCTGGTGATGCCCATGACTGTTCTGATCGAGCAGTACTGGCGCGAGATCAGCACGGGGCTCGCCCGACATGCCATCCCGGTACGGCAATTCGTCCTACACGCTGACCAAGACACCCTTCGCCGGCGCATCGAGGGGGACACTCTTCTTGGCCCCTCCCCCTTTCGCCTCAAGTACCTCGAGGCCTACGCCGAAGCGGCCCGCACCTGGCTGCACGACGAGGCCGAGGTCATCGACACCACACACCTCACGCCCGCCCAGGCCGGCCTGCAGATCGCAGACGCCGTCCGCGAGAGGGCCAGGCAGCCCGCGAGAGGGCCAGGCAGCGGCATCTGGCCACCTCGAGGTAGGACTCACGAACGTTTCTCGGCGGGTGGTGCGCGTCCGTCGAAACAGGGACACACCCAGTAAGCGATGGAACGACCGCGGACTTCCCCGCGCGGCATGCTCCCCGGTGATGCCGGTTCGG
This sequence comes from Nocardioidaceae bacterium, assembly GCA_036375975.1. Lineage (GTDB taxonomy): Bacteria > Actinomycetota > Actinomycetes > Propionibacteriales > Nocardioidaceae > Nocardioides_C. Next base: position 22,309 of record DASVBF010000121.1, read on the forward strand.
GTCTGAGGTGCGTGTGCCGAGCGGGCATTAGCGCTCGGTTCCGACCGCAGCCAGCGCACCGATCCGGAGCGGCACTTCCCGAGCGCCCAGATCGGCGGAAAGATCTGAAGCGTGTCAGCGCGGGCTGAGATCTCGCTGGGTTCGGCTCAGGAAGGCCAGACGTGCCATGAAGGCCCGAGGATGGCGGTCGTGAAATGAGCGGCAAGGTAGTCGTGAACAGGTGTATGTCGCTTGACGGCTTCATCGCCGGTCCCGGCCATTCGATGGACTGGGGGGAAGGTCGCGCTCTCGCCGACTTCGTGGCACCGGACGATTTCGCGGAGATCGCGGCGGCCACGGGGGCCATGCTCGTCGGCCGGCGGACGTGGGAGGTGGGCGAGCGGATGGAGGCCGAGGAGCCGGGCAGCGTCGACTACCCCTTCTCGGGACCCATGTTCGTTCTCACCCACAGGCCGCTGGAGCGGCCGGAACCGGAGGTCCAGATCCTCTCCGGCGACATCGGGGAAGCGGTCGCCACGGCACTGGACGCCGCGGGCGGCAAGAACCTCGAAGTCCTCGGCGCCGACGTGGCCGGCCAGTGCCTGCATCAGGGGCTCGTCGACGAGATCCTGGTGTACATACTGCCGGTGCTGCTCGGCGACGGCATTCGCTTCTCGTCCCCGGGGATCGCGAGGACACAACTGGAACCGATCAGCAGCACGCGGTCGCGCGACGCCACCATCCTCCGCTTCCGCGTCCGCAAGCAGTCCGACCAGACTGTCTGACAGCGAACAGCGGCGGAACTGCGACCACACACGGGTGCAGGGCCCGAACGACTCG
>DASVBF010000187.1:0-13573 GCA_036375975.1 Nocardioidaceae bacterium
CTCGCCACCGCGGTAGCCGAACAGCATCGGGGACGCCTTGATCTCCCGCACCATCTCGGCGGCCTCTCCGCTGTGCATCGGCGGGATCCGGTAGGACCGGTCGCCGAGCAGCTCCGTGGCGATGCCCGAGATCCCGAACGAGACCACCGGCCCGAACAGCGGGTCCTCCATGCCGCCGATGGCCACCGGAACGCCGGGGGCCGCAACGCGCTGCACGATGAAGCCTGCCTTGTCGGGCTCGTCGATGATCGTCCGCATGGTGGTCCAGGCGTCGCGCATCTCCTCGGCCGTGTCGATGTTCCGCCAGACGTGCGCGAGGTCGGGCCGCTGCCGGAGGTGCTCCGCCGTGGCCTTCAGCACGACATTCCAGCCGAGCTGCTCGCCCGCGGCGACCGCCTCTTCCTCGCTGTTCACCTCGATGCGCTTCCACAGGTCCACGCCGTAGGCGTCGAGGAGCTCGCGGACCTCCTCGAAGGTCAGGTCCCTGCCCTCGGGGCAGTCCATCAGGATCTGGTTGGCCAGGCGTCGGGCGCTGTTCACGTCGACCTGCTCCGGCGGCACGATGTCGCCTTCAGGCTTCCCGCACCAGGCGGCGTACTCCACGACCCGGGCCAGCGCACGCACCGCGGCCTCGACCGCGGAGTACGACGGGACCGACCCGCGCCCTGCCGTGCTTCCGGCCACGTCCGGAACCCGCAGCAGCTCGGGGATGCCCTCGGTCGCCAGGAACGTCGAGACCAGCGGCTTCTCCGACTGCTCCCCTACGGCGGCGAGCACGTCGGCCACCTCGACCCCTGTGGTCGTGAGCACCGGGATGAAGACCGCGACGACCGAGTCGACCTCCGGGTCGTCGATCGCACTGTCGAGCGCCTCTTCGAAGTCCTCCGCGGTCGCCTCTGGGCCGAGAGCCACCGACTTGCACACGTCCAGCCCCTCGGCGGCAGCGGCATCCGCCGCCAGCAGGCCGAGGGCGTCGGAGTTCCCTACGATCGCGACCCGCCGCCCCTTGGGCAGCGGCTGATGCGCGACGAGCTGTGCCACGTCGAACATCTCGTCGAGGTTGTCGACCTGGATCACCCCGGCCTGTCGGAACATCGCGTCGACGGCGGCTTGGGGGGCGACGATCGACCGCACGGCGTGTCCCATCGGGACGCCCTGCGTCGTACGCCCGGATCGGACCGCGATCACGGGCTTCTTCCGCGACACCCTGCGCGCGATGCGGCTGAACTTGCGGGGGTTACCGATCGACTCCAGGTAGAGCAGGACCACCTCGGTCGCCGCGTCCTCCTCCCAGTACTGCAGGAGGTCGTTGCCCGAGACGTCCGCCCGGTTGCCTGCACTGACGAAGGTCGACAGTCCGAGTCCGCGACGGGCCACCTTCTCGAGGATCGCAATCCCTAGCGCCCCGGACTGGGAGAAGAAGCCGACCCGGCCACGGGGCGGCATGACCGTCGACAGCGAGGCGTTGAGCGAGACATGGGTGGAGGTGTTGATGATGCCGAGGCAGTTGGGGCCGATCAGCCGCAGACCGTAGCTCCGGGCGAGGCTCACCAGGCGACGCTGCCGCGACCGCCCCTCGGCCCCGGTCTCCGCGAAGCCCGAGGAGATGACGATCAGACCGTGCACGCCCTTCGCCGCACAGTCGAGCACGACATCGTGCACGGCGTCTGCCGGGACTGCCACGATCGCCACGTCGACCTTGTCCGGGATGTCGGCGACGCTCTTGTAGGCCGGCAGTCCCGAGACCGCCTCCGCGGCGGAGTTCACGACATACACCCGTCCGGTGTAGTCGCCCAGGACCAGGTTGTGCACCAGCGTCTGGCCCACGGTGTCCTGTCGCCGCGAGGCGCCGATGATCGCCACGCTCCTGGCCTCGAAGAAGCGCTGGATCGATGCCGCCTCCGCCCGGTGCTCGCGGGAGAGCATCACGCCGATCGAGGTCTCGGTCGAGTCGATCGGGAACTCGAAGCGCATGACACCCTCTTCGAAGCCGCCCGCGACCTTGTAGCCCGCCTCTCGGAAGATCTGGATCATCCGCTGGTTCTCGGGCAGCACCTCGGCCACGAATTTCTTCACGCCGCGCTCGCGCCCTGCCTGCGCCAGGTGCTCGAGCAGCAGCTGGGCGATCCCACGGCCCTGGTGTGCGTCCTGGACGAGGAAGGCCACCTCGGCCTCGTCGCCGGGCTGCTCGTCCGGGCCCGGGATCCGGTCGAACCGCCCGACAGCGATGATCTTGTCCGCGACGGTCAGCACGAAGGCGACCCGGTCGTTGTGGTCGACGTTTGTGAACCTCTTCACATCGCGGTCGGAGAGCGTCGGCATCGGCGCGAAGAACCGGAGGTACTTCGACTCGGCCGACACCTGCGCGTAGAACTCGACGAGCCGCTCCTCGTCGTCGGGCGAGATCGGCCGCAGGTGCGCCGTGTGCCCGTCGCGCAGGAGGACGTCGGCCTCCCAGTGCCGCGGGTAGGCGGGGGCGGACGGAGCCGTTTCGGGGGCGCTCACGCAAGGCAATCTAGCGCCTCTGGGCGAACAGCGGCGTGCCCCTGCACGACGCGGGGGTGGCGCAGGAGACAATGGCGCAATGGCAAAGCGTACGAAGCCTGCACCGCCCTCTGACGACTTCGAGGAGCACATCGTCGACATCGACGTCGGCGACGAGATGCGGGGGAGCTTCCTCGAGTACGCCTACTCCGTGATCTACAGCCGGGCGCTGCCCGACGCCCGTGACGGCCTCAAGCCGGTGCAGCGCCGGATCCTCTACACGATGGGCGAGATGAACCTCCGCCCCGACCGCGGCCACGTCAAGAGCGCGCGCGTCGTCGGTGAGGTCATGGGTCGGCTGCACCCGCATGGCGACGGCGCGATCTACGACGCCCTGGTCCGGATGGTCCAGCCCTGGTCGCTGCGCGTGCCGCTCGTGGACGGGCACGGCAACTTCGGATCCCCCGACAACGGCCCCGCGGCGATGCGTTACACCGAGTGCCGGATGGCGCCGGCAGCGATGCCGATGACCGTCTCCATCGACGAGGAGACCGTCGACTTCAAGCCCAACTACGACAGTCGCGAGCTCGAGCCCAGCGTGCTGCCGGCGGCGATCCCCAACCTGATCGTCAACGGCGCCTCGGGCATCGCGGTCGGCATGGCCACGAACATGGCACCGCACAACCTCGTCGAGGTCGTGCAGGCGCTGCGTCACCTGATCTCCACTCCCGAGGCAGACCTCGACGCGCTGATGCGGTTCATCCCCGGCCCCGACCTGCCGACCGGCGGCAAGATCGTCGGGCTCGACGGCATCCGCGACGCCTACGAGACCGGCAAGGGCTCGTTCAAGATGCGCGCCACTGCCCGGGTGGAGAACGTCACCGCGCGTCGCAAGGGCATCGTGGTCACCGAGCTGCCGTACGGCGTGGGGCCGGAGAAGGTCATCGAGCGCATCAAGTCGCTGGTCCAGGCCAAGAAGCTCCAGGGCATCTCGGACGTGAAGGACCTGACCGACCACACCAACGGCCTGCGCCTGGTCATCGAGATCAAGAACGGCTTCCACCCCGAGGCGATCCTCGAGCAGCTCTACAAGCTCACGCCGATGGAGGACAGCTTCGGCATCAACGCGGTCGCCCTCGTCGACGGGCAGCCGCGGACCCTCGGCCTCAAGGACATGCTCGAGGTCTACCTAGGCCACCGGTACGACGTCGTGCGGCGTCGGTCGACCTACCGCCGGGGCAAAGCCGCCGACGAGCTGCACCTGGTCGAGGGGCTCCTCATCGCGATCCTCGACATCGACGAGGTGATCCAGCTGATCCGCTCCAGCGAGAACGCCGCCGAGGCCAAGGAGCGCCTGATGCAGGTGTTCGACCTCAGCGACGTCCAGGCGACGTACATCCTCGACATGGCGCTCCGCCGCCTGACGAAGTACTCCCGCCTCGAGCTGGAGAAGCGCAAGGACGAGCTGGTTCAGACCATCGAGCACCTCGACGCGATCCTCGCCGACGAGAGACTGCTGCGGCAGGTGGTGTCCGACGAGCTCGCCGAGGTGGCCAAGACCTACGGCACCCCGCGGCGCACGGTGCTCCTCGAGTCCGCCGGCCAGGCGGTCACGTCCTCGGTGCCTCTCGAGGTCGCCGACGACCCGTGCGTGGTCTACCTGTCCTCCACGGGCCTGCTCGCCCGGACGACCGGTCTGGACGAGCCGGGCGCCGGGGGCAGCCGCAGCAAGCACGACGTGATCGTCTCCGCGGTGCGCGCGACCGCGCGGGGCCAGGTCGGGGCCGTGACCAACCGCGGTCGCATCGTCAAGCTCGACGTGCTGGACCTGCCGACGCTGCCAGCGACCGCGAACGCCCCGCACCTCCAGGGCGGCGCTCCGGTGAGCGAGTTCCTGTCCCTCGAAGTCGACGAACGGGTTCTGACGCTGTCGACCTTCGATCCTGACTCCCCCGGCCTGGCCCTGGGTACGGCCCAGGGCGTGGTCAAGCGGGTGACCCCGGAGTTCCTGAGCAACCGCGACGACTGGGAGGTGATCCGGCTCGCCGACGGCGACGAGGTGGTCGGGGCCGCGGAGCTCAGCACCGGCGAGGAGACCCTCTGCTTCATCACCTCCGACGCCCAGCTCCTGCACTTCTCCGCCGGTCTCGTCCGTCCTCAGGGGCGTGCGGGCGGCGGCGTCGCCGGGATCCGCCTCGCCGCGGACCAGCGGGTCGTGTCGTTCACCGCGTTCACGCCCGACCACACCGCTGTGGTGGTGAGTGTCTCGGGTTCGAGCACCGCACTGCCCGGCACGGAAGCGGGGTCCGTCAAGGTGACGCCGTTCTCGGAGTACCCCGCCAAGGGCCGCGCCACCGGCGGCGTCCGCTGCCACAGGTTCCTCAAGGGCGAGGACACCCTCGTCCTCGCCTGGGCCGGCCCGGGACCGGCGCAAGCGGCAGCCGCCAGCGGGGCCGCGGTGGAGCTCCCGGATGCGACCGGTCGCCGTGACGGATCAGGTGTGCCCGCTCCGCAGCCCGTCGCGGCGTGCTCGTCGCCGGCCAGCACCCTGCACCCGGCCGCCGCGAACGGCGGCGTGGCAGGCTGAACGCCATGACCCTCACCCGTAACACGCTCGTCGGCTCTGCCCTCGTCGGCCTGCTCGCTCTCGGCGGGTGTGCGAGCGGCTCCGGCGAGGCCCACCAGAGCCCCGAGGAAGCGCTCTCCGCGGCGAAGACCACGCTGGACAAGACCTCCGGCGTGGAGGTGAACCTCTCGACCGAGAAGCTCCCTGCTTCCGTGAACGGCATCCTGACGGCGGAGGGCGTCGGCACCCACGACCCGGCCTTCAAGGGGAGCCTCAAGGTCGCGACCGGAGGCATCACGGCAGACGTGCCGGTTGTCGCGGCGCAGGGCAAGGTGTTCGCGAAGCTGCCCTTCACCACGAAGTTCGTCGAGGTCGACCCGTCGGAGTACGCCGCTCCGGACCCGGCGGGACTCATGGAACCGAAGGGCGGGCTTTCCTCCCTGCTCACTGCAGCGAAGGACGTCGAGGAGGGCGAGCAGGTCCGCAGCGGGGAGGACGTGCTGTCCTCCTACACCGGCACGGTGCCGGGCAGCGTGGTCGCCGACATCATCCCGAGCGCGTCCGCAAACGCCTCCTTCGACGCCACCTTCACCGTCGACGACCAGGACCACCTCCACAAGGCGGTGCTGACCGGACCGTTCTACCCGAAGTCCGGTGAGGTGACCTACACCATCACGTTCGACCAGTACGGCACCAACGCCAACATCGCCCTTCCGTGACCACGAGCCCCAGGGCGCTCCTCGGCCTCGCTGCCGTGGCCGTGGCGTTCGCGGCCGCCGACACCTACGTGGTCGTCCTGGCTCTGCCCGACATGATGTCCGGCGTCGGGTTGGCCGTGGACGAGCTGCAGCGCGCGGCGCCGATCGTGTCGGGGTTCCTGCTCGGTTACGTGGCGATCTTGCCGCTCATCGGCAGGGTCTCGGACATCCGGGGCAGGCTCCCCGTGCTGGTCGGGTCGCTGCTCGTCTTCGCACTCGGGTCTCTGGTGACCGCCGCGTCCTACGACCTGACGAGCATGGTCGTCGGCCGTTTCCTCCAGGGTGTCGGCGGCGGTGGGCTGGTGCCGGCGACCTTGGCGCTCGTCGCCGACCTGTACCCGCCGTCGAGACGCGGCGTACCGCTGGGTGTCGTCGGCGCGGTACAGGAGCTCGGGAGCGTCCTCGGCCCGCTGTACGGCGCCCTCGTGCTCGCTCTGGGCGGCTGGCGGGCGATCTTCTGGGTCAACCTCGCCGTGGGCCTGGCCCTCGCTGCCGTCCTCGTCGCTCTGCGCCGGGGGGCCTCCCCGGTACTTCCCGTCGGGCCCGGTCTCTCCTCCCCCCAGGCCCCCACTGGGGTGGTCCCCTCGCGAGCACGAGGCACCGACCTGCTGAGCGTCGGTCTCGCCACGATCGCCCTCGGGCTCCTCACCTTGGTCCTGCTCGAGCCGGAGCCGCTGTTGAGCGGCGTGACGACCGGCCTGGCATTCCTGCCGGTCGCGGGAGGGTCCCGCTGGCTGAGTCCAGTTGCCCTGGCGCTCTATACGACAGTCGCCGCGCTCGTCGTACGCAGCCTGCGCACTGCACACCCACTGCTGGACCTCCACGGGTGGGCGGCTGTCGCGCGCCGGGCCGACCTGTTCGGGGCCTCCCTCCTCGCGGTGTCGCTCGGAGGCGTCATCCTGGCCTTCGCGACCGCCGATCCGCAGGTGCAGGTCTTCTCCCCCGCTGGGCCGTGGTTCCTCCTCGTCTCCGCCGGGGCGGCAGCCTTGCTGTGGTGGCGCACCCGGCGGGTCGAGGAGCCCCTCGTGCCCCACGGCGCCTTCTCGGCCACGGCGGCCTGGGGCTCACTCCTGGTGAGCTTCTTCGTCGGCGCAGCACTGATCGCCGCGCTGGTGGACATCCCGATCTTCGCCCGGATCACCGTCTACCCCGGGTCCCAGTTCATGGCCGCGTTGGTCCTGGTCCGGCTGCTCGTCGCGCTGCCGGCGGGTGCGCTGCTCGGCGGGTACCTCCTGCGCGTGCTCCCGGCGGGGGTCACGACGGCAGCGGGGATGGCCCTAGCCGCCGTCGCCTTCGTCTGGATGTCGGGCTGGGGGCTGACGAGCCTTCGCGAGCCCGTGAGCTCCGTACCGCTGGTCATGGCGGGACTCGGGTTCGGGCTGGCCCTCGCTCCGGTGAATGCCAGCCTCCTGGCCGCGACCGCCGATGCTGTGCACGGCGTGGCCAGCGCCTTGCTGGTCGTGGCGCGGATGGTCGGCATGCTTGTCGGCATCTCAGCCCTGACCACGATCGGCCTGCGCCGCTACTACGCCGTGCAGGTGGATCTGCCGGACCCGAGTGCGGTCTGCGGCGGGAGCACCCGATGCGCGGAGTACACCACGCTGCTCAAGGAGGCCGGTCTCGCGCAGCTCCAGACCGTCTTCGTCGGCGCCGCTGTATGCGCCATCGCCGCCGGTGCGTTGGCACTGCTGACCTTCCGCAGCTCGCGGGTGGCGCGATGACGGCCCCGAGCTGCAGCGAGCGCTCGGACGCGGTCGCGGAGCCGTTGGCCGGCACCTCGCCACACGCGGTGGCGTGGGTGGCCATCGAGCAGAACGGGCCGTGGGGCCCCCGTGCGCTCACCGACAGCCATCTCGACCCTGCGGTCGGACGAGCTCTGGAGGACCTCGGCTCCCGCCACCAGGTACGGCCCTCGCTGATCCGTCGCCCCGGCCGTCACGCCGACGATCCGACCCACGCCTCCGGTCGCACCGTGCTCGTCGCTTACACCTTCCCTGGCCACACCTGGCTGCTGCAGGGCACCGTCGACAAGCCAGATGCCGTCCTCGGCCTGGACTGGAGCGCGCTCGAGCTGGGCGACCTGGCGGCGGTACGTCGATCGCTCCCCTCGTTGCGCCCCGCCGACCGCCCCCATCTGCTCGTCTGCACGAACGGCAGACGCGACGTGTGCTGCGCGGTCAAGGGCCGCCCCGTCGCCCTCGGCGCCGCCGTCGCGGATCCTGGCTGCGTCTGGGAGGTGACCCACACCTCAGGCCACCGGTTCGCGCCGACGGCGGTCCTCCTACCCGCCGGCACCCTCCACGGCCGGCTCGACGCTGCCGTGGCAACGCGGCTGCTCAGGGCTGCGGAACGCGGCGAGACAGTGCTCGACGGGAGTCGCGGGCGCTCGACCTGGTCGCCCCCGGCGCAGGCCGCCGAGCTGGCCGTGCGCGAGGAGTACCACGTCGTCGAGCTCGACGCGCTGGAGGTCGTACGCCACGAACCGGCCGGAGAGGGCCGCTGGACCACCACGCTCCGTCATGCAGATGGTCGGTGCTGGGAGGTGGCCGTCGCCTCCCAGGTCTCGGACGTCCTCCGGCCCGAGTCGTGCGGGAAGGCACTCAAGCCGATGACGTGGTTCGCCCACGTCACACAGGGTGACCGTCCCTAGCCGGCACGACGGTCCGGACAGGCTCCGGCACCGCGCCGGTGGGCAGGGAGCACCAGAGCGTCCTGGCCTCTGGCCCTCGATCGACTCCCCAGGCCCTCGACAGCCTCGCGAGGACGCCCGAGCGCAGGCCACCGTCCTCGTCGATCGGGATCTCGCGCACGAGGCTGCCCGCAGCCCGATGGGTCACGGCAACCCGGACCCGGCTCTCGGCACATGCGAGATCGAGGACGATCGGTGGCTTCCCGTAGAGCACTCCGCACAGGGCGAGCTCGCTCACCAGCACCTGCGCGGGACCCAGGGCAGCACGTCCATGCAGCGGGCACAGGTTCTGCTCCACCAGGCCGCGAGCGTCCGAAGGCGCCTCGAAGCTGTGTGGTAGCTCGAACATGACCGCGTCGGTGACATCACACACCGCAGTTCCCTCCCCCGTCGGTGAATCTCTCCCCCTGCGCTTACCCATCGTTCGCCGGCTGACGCAAGGTGTCTCCAAGCCGTCCCCCGCGCGCGCGATGTCGGTGGCTCGTTCGAGTCAGATCCGCAGGTTTGCGGTGTGACAGCGAGGCTGCACGAGGCATCGTTGAGACATGAGGCGTCGAGACCTGGTCGACTACCCACACAAGCTCAGGAGAGCCGTCGTCATCACCCTCCTCACCGTCCTCGTGCTAGGGCTCGGGGTAGGGAGCGCGTTCGGAACCGCCCTCTCCAAAGCCTTCGAGGCGGTCCATATCGAGCAGTTCGCCCGCCAGTTTTCTGGACACTGAGCAGCGGGAGGGACGCCGCCCGGTAGCCTGCCCCCGTGACACATGACTTCGACGACCTCCTCGAGGCCAACAAGCGGTTCGCCGACTCGTTCTCACTTGCCGGGTTCGACGGCGTGGCCCGCGCAGGCGTCGCGGTGGTCACCTGCATGGACTCGCGCATCGACCCGCTCGGCATGCTCGGCCTGAAGCCGGGCGACGCCAAGATCTTCCGGAATCCGGGAGGCCGGATCACGCCTCAGGCCCTGGAGGCGCTGATCCTCGGCGTGCATCTGCTCAACGTCAACCGGATCGTCCTCATCCCCCACACCCGCTGCGCGATGGCGTCGGCCAGCGAGCACGAGCTGCAGGAGCGGGTCGGCCGGTCCGCCGGCGTTGATGCGACGTGGCAGAGTTTCGGGGTGGTGGAGGATCAGGAGGCCGCGCTTCGCGAGGATCTCGCGAAGGTGGAGGCTCACCCGCTCATCCCCGACTCCGTGAAGGTGGCAGGGTTCATCTACGACGTCGACACGGGCCTCCTCGACCCGATCGACTGACGCCGCTCAGGCGTCGATGGCGTCGGCGTCGACTTCGTAGGCGCCCTGGACGATGAACTCCTTGCGCGGAGCCACCTCAGAGCCCATCAGCAGCTCGAAGACCTGCGCTGCGGTGTCAGCGTCGTCCACGGTGATCCGGCGCAGCGTCCGCCGCCGGGGGTCCATGGTGGTCTCCGCGAGCTGGTCGGCGTCCATCTCACCGAGACCCTTGTAGCGCTGGATCGGCTCCTTCCAGCGGATCCCCTTCTTGGTGAGCTCCGCGAGCTTCCGCTGCAGCTCCGGGTCGGAGTACGTGTAGACGTACTTGTCCATCCCCTTCTTCGGGTTGGACAGCTCGATCCGGTGCAACGGCGGCACCGCGGAGTACACGCGACCCTCGGTGATGAGGTCCGGCATGTATTTGAAGAACAGCGTGGTGAGCAGGCACCGGATGTGCGCACCGTCGGAGTCGGCGTCTGCCATGAAGATGATCCGGCCGTAGCGGCGGGCGTCGATGTCGAACGTCCGCCCCGAGCCGGCGCCGACGACCTGGATGATCGAGGCGCACTCGGCGTTCTTGAGCATGTCGCCGATGGACGCCTTCTGCACGTTGAGGATCTTGCCCCGGATCGGCAGCAGCGCCTGGAACTCCGAGTTGCGGGCCAGCTTGGCGGTGCCGAGTGCGGAGTCCCCCTCGACGATGAAGAGCTCGCTCTTCTCCATGTCGTTGGACCGGCAGTCCGCGAGCTTCGCGGGCAGCGCGCTCGACTCGAGGGCGTTCTTCCGGCGCTGGGTCTCCTTGTGCTGGCGGGCCGCGATGCGTGTCCGGGAGGCGTTGACGACCTTCTCCATGACCAGCTTGGCCTGGGCCTTCTCGGCGCGCTTGGTCGAGCTCAGGAACTTCTTCAGCTCGGCGGAGACGACCTTGCGGACGATGGTGCGCGCCGCCGGCGTGCCGAGCACTTCCTTGGTCTGCCCCTCGAACTGCGGCTCGGCGAGGCGCACGGTCACCACCGCGGTAAGCCCCTCGAGCACGTCGTCCTTGATGACGTCGGGGTCGTTGACCCGAAGCTGCTTCGTGCCCCGGAGCACCTCGTTGAACGTCTTGGTGAGGGCCGCCTCGAAACCGGAGACGTGCGTGCCGCCCTTCGGCGTCGCGATCACGTTCACGAACGACCGCATCTCGGTGTCGTAACCGGTGCCCCACCGCACCGCGACATCGACGAGCAGGTCACGCTCGACGTCCTGCGGGGTCATGTGGCCCTTGTCGTCGAGCAGCGGCACGGTCTCGGTGAACTGCTCATGGCCCTCGAGACGGAGGATGTCACTGACCGGTTCGTCGGTGGCCAGGAAGTCGCAGAACTCCGTGATGCCACCGTCGTGGCGGAACTTCTCCTCGACCGGCTCGTCGCCCCGGAGGTCCCGGATCACCAGCTCCAGGCCCGGCACGATGAACGAGGTCTGCCGGGCGCGGGTGACCAGTTCGTCGAAGGTGAACGTGGCGTCCTTGGTGAAGACCTGCCGGTCGGGCCAGAAGCGGACTCGGGTGCCGGTCACGCCCTTCTTGACCCGCCCGCCCTTGTGGAGTCCGGACTGAGGTGTGAACGTCGCCGCCGGGCCCTCGCCGTCGAACACACCGGGGGCGCCACGCCGGAAGGACATCGCCTGGGTAGCGGGAGAGCGGTCCACCTCGACGTCGAGACGCGCGGAGAGGGCGTTGACGACCGAGGACCCGACACCGTGGAGACCGCCGGTCGCGACGTACGACCCGCCGCCGAACTTGCCGCCGGCGTGGAGCTTCGTGAAGACGACCTCCACGCCCGAAAGACCGGTCTTCGGCTCCTTGTCCACCGGGATGCCCCGGCCGTTGTCGCGGACCTCGGCGGAACCGTCGGGGTGGAGGGTGACCTCGATGCGGTTGCAGAAGCCTCCGAGGGCCTCGTCCACCGCGTTGTCGATGATCTCCCACACGCAGTGCATGAGACCCCGGGTGTCGGTGGACCCGATGTACATGCCCGGGCGCTTGCGCACCGCCTCGAGCCCCTCCAGGACCAGGAGGTGATGGGCGTTGTACGAGTTGTCGATCTTCGGTCCTCCGGCAGTGCGGGCTGGCACGTCACTCCTCAACGCAAGATATCTCCGCGACGAGAACGTCCTCGTCTGGGGCAAATCTACCCGCGACACGCCGGGCGACTTGAACGCCACGCCTACCGTTGATCGGCGACCCTGTGTGAGTCGTCACGATACGGCCACAGGCACGTTTCGGGTTGATGCAAAGCGGCAACCTGGACGGCACAAGCAGGTCAGACTGAAGCGAACGTGAAAGTGAACAGATGTGGGAGGGGTCACGCCGGTCTCGGCCGGAGGACCCCTCCGGGTGGGGAAGCCACCCGCGTGATTGGATGTTGGGTCAGGTGAAGACGCAGAGGATTGGCCCCCGGTAAAGCCGGGAATGTTGGAGTCAGTCGCTACGTTGAGCAGGACACCACGGAAGGAAAGAGGCCTCTAGTGACCACTGCAGTTGCCCCCAGTACCCCACTGACGGCTGTGGACCGCTGCGACCGTTGCGGTGCTCAGGCCTACCTGCGCGTCGAGCTCTCCGGTGGCGGCGAGCTTCTCTTCTGCGCGCACCACGCTCGTGAGCACGGCGACAAGCTGCGCGAGATCGCGGTTCACGTCCACGACGAGACAGACCGTCTCAGCAACACCCCGGCGACCGCCACGGAGAGCGAGCGCTGACGGGGCCCAGCACCCACGACCTACCGAGTCTTACGAGGGCCCCGCACCGGACGGTGCGGGGCCCTCGAACGTGTCGCGGTCGTCTCCGGGCACGTGAGGCTGTGGCAAGGTTCGGGAGGTGAACACGGTGGAGCTGCTTGTGGCCCTGGTGATCCTGCTGGGGCTCGTCGGCATCGTCGTGCCGGTTCTCCCCGGCTCGATCCTGATCCTGGGCGCGGTGCTGGTCTGGGCGATCTCCGACGGCTCGGGAACGGCCTGGACGGTCTTCGCGCTCGCCACGACGCTCCTGGTGATCGGCGCGGTGGTGAAGTACGTCGTCCCCGGCCGCGGCCTGCGCGCCTCCGGGGTCCCGAACCGCAGTATCGTCCTGGGCGGTCTGCTGGGCCTGGTCGGCTTCTTCGTGGTGCCGGTGGTCGGGCTGCCCCTCGGCTTCCTGGCCGGGGTCTACCTGTCGGAGACCCGGCGTGTCGGGCGGCACCTGGCCTGGCCGTCGACGGTTGCGGCGATGAAGGCAGTCGGCCTCTCGGTGCTCGTCGAGCTCATCGCGGGCCTGCTCGCCGCCGGCGTCTGGGTGTTCGGCGTCTTGGCGCTGTGAGGGCCCGCTGACACATGGCGATCCTCCTCGCCCTCTTCTCGGCGTTCGCCTACGGGCTGTCCGACTTCGTCGGCGGCCTCTTGTCGCGACGTGCCTCGGCCTGGCCGGTCGCGACGGTGGCGCAGCTCTCGGCGATGATCTGCACGGCCACTGCCGCAGTGTTCGTCCCCGGCTCTGCAGGAGGCGGGGACCTCGGCTGGGGCCTGCTGGCCGGCCTCGGCACCGGCATGGGCACCGGCTTCCTCTATCGAGGCTTCGCTTCGGGTCGGATGAGCGTCGTGGCTCCGGTGTCGGGGGTCGGCGCGGCCGTCGTACCCGTGCTCGTCGGAGCGCTGGGAGGCGAGCGTCTCTCCGCCATCGTCTGGACAGGAATCGCGCTCGCCCTTCCGGGGATCTGGCTGGTCTCCAGCACGACCGAGGAGCTCCCACCCGAGGGCGCGCCACCACCACGGGCCAGCCTCGCCGAGGGGGTCCTCGACGGTATCCTCGCGGGCCTCGGCTTCGGCGT
>DASVBF010000232.1:0-2978 GCA_036375975.1 Nocardioidaceae bacterium
CCACCAGGCCCGGGTCGTAGCCCGCGGCGCGGATCCGGTCGCGGGCCGCACCGTGACCGGCCTGGCCGCCGCGCCAGGAGCAGCCCACCTCGAGAAGCCGGCAGGCGCTCGCCTTCACGAGCGGGGAGACCTCGCCCGCCCGCGGCTCCCACGAGGTGGTGTGCGGCAGCGCGGCCGAGGAGGGTGACGGCGCGGGAGGCGATGACGCCGCCGGCGTGGATCCGGGAGGTCGAGCCGTCGTACGGCGGGAGGCGGAGCAGGCGGCGAGGCCGGCGGCTCCGACGAGTCCCAGGCCGCGCATCACGTCACGCCGGCTGGGGTGGCCCACACCTGATGTCAGCACCCGCTCGCCGGCCACGTCAACGCGGATCGCGCCGGCGACGATCCGGGACCGTCCTCGAACCGGGAGGTGACGATCCCGGACCAACCGGCGCGCTGGGCTCGAACCTGCCGCTATTCAGACCCGGACGTCCGGATTAGCGTGTGTCTCCCAGGCCACCGCACGTGAGGGGCTCTGTGATGCGGCGATACCGGTCCCTTGTTCTGGTCCTTTCCGCGATGGCGGCTCTCGCACAGACGGGTCTCACCGCTGGGGTGGTATCCGCCTCTTCCACCCCGGTCAACGTCGACGTCAGCCAACGGCATCTCAACGAGTCGGAGGAGGCCGTCGCGGTCAACCCGACGAACCCGGCGAACATCGTGATCGTGACGAACGTCGGTCACCTCGAGGCCAACTTGTCGGCCGGCATGCTCGCGGCGGTCAGCTTCGACGGCGGCGTCACATGGACGAGGAAGCTCATCGGGCTCGGCGGCGCCGGCGACCCGCTCGGCGACGCCTGCTGCGACCCGAGTCTCTCGTTCGACCAGTACGGCAACCTGTTCATGACCTACCTCTACCAGGCGGAGGACCAGGTCCCGGTCGCGATGAGCACGGACGGTGGTCTCACGTTCAACGTGATCGCCAACATCTCCCAGGCCGACCTGCCCGCGACCAAGACGGCCGGGAGCAACCGGGGGTTGTTCCGGTTCGTGGATCAGCCCACCATCACAGCCGGGAGCGGCTCGGTCTGGGTGGTGTTCAACGCCGGCGGTCCGATGGTCGCGACCGGCGCCCCGGTGACAGGTCTGGGCCAGGTGGGCGACTTCATCCCGGTCGAAGTCGTCCCCGGGACCAACAACTGCACTTACGGCGATGTGTCGATCGGGCCCGCCGGGCAAGTGATGCAGGCCTGCAACCTGACGGAGTCCGGGCAGGGCGGCGGCAAGATCTTCGTGAACGTCGACCCGGACGGACTTGGCGCGGCACCTTTCGGCGACCGCATCTTCGTGACCAAGACCCACGTCGGGGGCTTCGACTTCATCCCGCCGCAACCGGACCGCTCGGTCGACGCGGAGGTGGGGCTGGCATGGGACCGCACAGGTGGGGTGCATGCCGGCCGGTTGTACATGGTCTACACGGCTGAGCACCCGAACGAGAGCGACGACACCGATGTCTACCTGCGACACTCCGACGACGAGGGGACCACGTGGAGCGGCCCGACGCGGGTGAACACGGACGCGACCGTGAACAGCCAGTTCCTGCCGAAGATCTCCCTTGACCAGACCACCGGCGACATCGCCCTCGTCTGGTACGACAGCCGCAACGACCTCGGCTCGGGCGGGCCGGGTGACACCGACGGCGTGCCGAACGACGATGCCCAGCTCTGGGGTGCGTTCAGCAGGGACGGCGGAGCCAGCCTCAGCGCCAATCTGCAGATCAGCGCCGGCACCTCCAACTCTCACGCCTCGGGCAACGGGATCGACTACGGCGACTACACCGGGCTCTCGTTCTACGGCGGCATCGCCCACCCCTCGTGGTCGGACAACTCGGACAGCACCGGCAACAACCCCGACGGGGCGCTGCACCAGCTGGACATCTACACGGCGGCGGTGCCGGTCAGGTAGGCCCGCTACGGTCCCTGCATGGACGACGCCGCGTTCCGACTCGGCGTCGACGTCGGCGGCACGTTCACCGACGTCGTCGCCGTGGACCCGCAGAGCCGCGTCGTCATCGCGAAGTTGCCGTCGACGCCGACCCACCAAGCGGATGGCGTGATCGCCGGATGGCAGGCGACCGGGCTATCGGGGCACGACGTCACGGTGTTCGCCCACGGCACGACGGTTGCGACGAACGCGCTGCTCGAGCGCCGGGGCGGCCGCACCGCGCTCGTCACCACCGAAGGCTTCCGTGACGTCATAGAGATCGGGCGGCAGAACCGGGCGTCCCTGTACGACCTGACCGAGCATCGGCCGCCACCGCTGGTGCCGCGTGAGCTGCGGTTCACCGTACGGGAGCGGATGGGCCCGGCCGGTGTCGTGCTGCCGCTGGACGAGGCGAGCCTCGCCCGGGCCGTCAACGCCGTGGCGGCCGCCGACGTCGACGCCATCGCGGTCTGCCTGCTGTTCGGGTTCCTGCACGACGGGCACGAGCGGCGGGTAGGTGAGGCCCTGCGGGACCGGCTGCCCGACGTACCGGTGTCCCTGTCCTGCGAGGTGCTGCCGGAGTTCCGCGAGTACGAGCGGATGTCGACCACCACCGCCGACGCCTACCTGCGCCCGCGGCTCAGCGACTACCTGCATCGGCTCGAGCGGCGTGCCGCTGCAGCAGGGCTGCCGGCGCCGCTGGTGATGCAGTCCTCCGGCGGTGTCGCTCGGAGCGACACCGCGGCGACCAGCCCGGCGCGGTTCGTGCTGTCAGGCCCCGCCGGCGGGGTCGTCGGCGCCACCTACGTGGCCGGGCTGTCCGGGCACCGCGACCTGCTGACGTTCGACATGGGCGGCACCAGCACCGATGTCGCGCCGGTCGTCGACGGCCGGGTGCAGACGACGACGGAGGCGGTCGTCGCCGGGGTGCCGCTGCGGCTGCCGATGGTCGACGTGCACACCGTCAGCGCCGGCGGTGGGTCGGTGGCCTGGGTCGACGAGGGCGGCGCGCTGCG
>DASVBF010000234.1:0-14619 GCA_036375975.1 Nocardioidaceae bacterium
ACGCCGGGAACGTCGAGCGGCAGATGCGCCGCCTGGAGGGCCTCACGGAGACGTACCAGGGCGGTGATCATGTCCGTTGGCGTCGTGGGCGTGGTCACCGTCCACCTTCCAGCCAGGGTTGTGTCACTGATGTTGTACCAGGCATCGACGGAAATGCGACGTACGGCCGGAGGACCGCGAGTCGGTCCACCATTGCCTGGCCACGGGTGGCCACGTCCGCGGGCGCCGTACCGCGAAGATACCGGTCGTGGAGGAAGCCGAGCTCGATCGCCTGCTGCTGATACTCCCGCATCGCCCGCAGCGCCTGGTCACCGCCCACCCTACGTGCGTGTCTACGGGCTGCGCGGCGACCCGGGATGCGGACCAGCCAGGGGACCTCGTACGGCGCGATGAAGCCGCGCTGGGCGGCGTCGGTGAGGGACCGGGCCAGCATCTGCCCCTCCCGGTAGCGGACCCACACCGCGAAGCCTGCCGCGAGCAGGAACGCCGGGACCATGAGGAACAGGTAGGCCACCGCGAAGTACTGGCCACCGCCGAAGAAGGCGGCGCCGTTCCAGAACGCATGCGCCGTCACGGCCGCGGCGTACCCGAGCAGCGGCGCCACCACGCGCCAGAACCGGCTCCGGGTCGCGACGGCATAGCCGATGCCGATGCCGAAGAGTGCCGTGAAGAAGGGGTGGGCGAAGGGGCTGAAGATGCCGCGGACGACGAAAGTCCCGGTCAGCGCGCCGATCCCACCTGCTCCGATGCCCTCTCCCCCCATGTAGGCCGATGCCAGGTAGAGGATGTTCTCGGTGAAGGCGAAACCCACACCGACCATGCCGCCGTACACGATCCCGTCCAGAACTCCGTCCACGACGCGGCGGCGGGTGACGACGAGCAGCACCACGAAGAGGCCCTTGAGCGCCTCCTCGGTCACCGGGGCGACGATCGCCGCGCTCAGCGACTCGGGACGGCCGAAGGCGAACTGGTCGAGGGTCTGGAGCACCAGAGCCCCCGCCGTGGCGACCAGGGCCCCCCAGCCCAGGGCCATCACGATCAGGCTGCGTGGCTCGGGCTCGTAGCGGTCGAGCCAGAGGAAGACCGCGACCACGGGCCCGACGGGGATGGCCGCGAGGAGGGTACCGAGGACCAGGGCCCCGGGTGCGCCGGAGGCGACGAGCACGAGCGCCATGACGCCGGCCCCCGCGAGCATCGTCAGAGCGACCACGACGGTGAACACGACGTTGCCGCGGTGGCTCCTGGTCACGCCGTTCATGCCCCCGAGCCTATCGGGAGCGAGCACGGCGGCTACGCGTCGCGGCACCCGTCTCACCGACGTACAGTGCTGCTGTGAGCGACGACACCCGTAGCGACGACAAGCTGCCCTCGACCGACGCGGCCACCCCGCCCGAGGGCACCGACAACCACCGACCGCGCACCGAGTCCCACGACCCGGCCGTTCCGGAGGCATATGCCGCCTTTATGCGGCAGGGATGGGGTGACCGCGAGCTGGACCTGCCCCCGCATCCGGTCGCGCGCTGGGCCGAGCGGCGCCGCGCGCAGCTGGCCGAGACGTTCCCGGCCGAGCGCCTCGTCATCCCGGCCGGGACGTTCAAGGTTCGGTCGAACGACACCGACTACCGCTTCCGCCCCGAGACGGCCCACACCTACCTGTGCGGCAACCAGACGACGGACGCCGTCCTCGTCGTCGAGGACGGCGAGTCGACGCTCTACGCCCGCCCGCGCTCGTCACGGCAGACCGACGAGTTCTTCAGGGACCGGCAGTACGGCGAGCTCTGGGCCGGGCGCCGGCCTTCTCTCCACGAGATGGAGTCCTCCCTCGGCCTGAGGTGCCGACACATCGACGAGCTCCCCTCAGCGTTGAGGACCGCCCACAAGACCCGCGTGCTCCGAGGTGTCGACGCCACGGTGGACCGCAGCGTCGCGCCGGACGAGGCCCGCGACGACGAGCTCGCGCGGGTCCTCAGCGAGATGCGCCTGGTCAAGGACGCCTGGGAGCTCGAGCAGCTGCAGGAGGCGTGCGACATCACCACGCTCGGCTTCGCGGACAGCGTCCGGGAGTGGGACAACGTCCTCAAGTACGGCGAGCGCTGGATCGAGGGGACGTTCTTCCGACGTGCCCGCGCCATGGGCAACGACATCGGTTACGACTCGATCGTCGGCGGGGGCAGGCACGCCACGACCCTGCACTGGATCGAGAACAGCGGCCCCATCACCCCGGGCGACATGGTGCTGCTCGACATGGGCGTCGAGGCGTCGACCCTGTACACCGCCGACGTGACCCGGACGCTGCCCGTGGACGGGACGTTCACGCCGCTGCAGCGCGACCTCTACACCCTCGTCCTGACCGCTCAGCAGGCCGGCATCGACGCGGTCCGGCCGGGAGTCCCCTTCCAGGCCGCCCACAACGCCGCGATGAAGGTCATGGCGCATGGCCTGGAGGACATGGGGCTGCTTCCGGTTCCGGCGGAGCAGGCCCTCGCGCCCGACAGCAAGGTCTATGCCCGCTGGACGCTGCACGGCACGAGCCACATGCTCGGTATGGACGTGCACGACTGCGCGAAGGCCTCGCTCGAGGTCTACCCCCGGGGAGACCTGGCGGAGGGGATGGTGCTCACCGTCGAACCGGGGCTCTACTTCCAGGAGGACGACCTGCTCGTCCCCGAGGAGCTGCGCGGCATCGGGATCCGGATCGAGGACGACATCGTCGTCACCCACGACGGCGCTCGGAACCTCTCGGAGGCGCTGCCACGCGACACCGCGGCGATCGAGGAGTGGATGGGCGCGCTCCGCGCCTGAGGGAGCCCGCGACGGGTCACGGTCCGCCCGGGGATGCTGCTGTGAGGCCCGCGGGCTTCTCGGCGACGAGCTGCCAGAACTGCGCGGTGCGGATGAACGGCTCGCGGTCGCACAACGCCAGCTCGAGTCTCTCCAGGTCGGCGAAGAAGACCGGGTCCTGCTTGGCGTCGTCGTCGGCGAGGAGGTCGCTGGCGCAGCGGCCGCCGTACTGGGCAACAACCTCGAGGCCCACTGCGGCCAGGTCGTCGCGGATGTCCTCGTAGCGGATCTTGCGAACGGTCTGCTGGAACGTCACGGTCTCGCCGGTCGGCCTGTCGAGCTCCGCGAGCGCCGCGGCCGGCCCCTCCCTGACCAGCCGCCCGAGGACTGCACCAGCAGGGTTCGGAGCCGCCACCGAGAGCCGGCCTCCCGGCCGCAGCGTGGCGGACAGGCGGCTCAGGTCCGCGAGGCCTCGTGGACGGTACTGCAGCAGGAAGTGGCAGAGCACCAGATCGAAGGCTCCCTCGACCGACGTCTCGAGGTCGTCCAGGGAGCCCTCCACGACCCGGAGCCGGCCGCTGACGCCGAGGAGCTCCGCAGCCGAGCGGGCCTCGCGGAGCATCCCCGGAGCGGGATCGAGCACGGTGACCGCGTGACCCTGCTGGGCGAGAGGCAGCGAGTCACGGCCGTCGCCGCCGCCCACGTCCAGCACGCGAAGCGGACCTCCGCCCAGAGCGCCGACCTGCCAGGACAGCGTGCGGCGCACCACGGCGAACCGGATCCGCCCCCACGGCGTCGACGCCCAGCTTCGCCACCGCTCGAGGTGCTCGTCGAACCCGTCGGCGTCACTCACGGCGCTCCCCGGCCCCCGCCTCTCCGCAGCAGATGGAGCGCTCAGGCTCGTGAAGCCCCGGGACGAACGTCATGCACACGTCGGACGACACGGTTCGGACACTAGCGGTCACGACATCCGCACGGCGGCCGACGTTCCGGCCGGTCACGAGGATCTTGAATGCCATGGACATCAAGGCAAGCCGGTGGCGAGAGCGCGGTCGAGATCTCGTCGTGGACGGAAGTCACCCCCCGGCGTGACCAACGGACCTGACCGGTGGACCGCCCGCACCGCCACGCTTGAGAGTGAGGCAGTGTCGCGAAGGAGGTGGCGACATGACACAGACGACCTCCGACTACGAGCAGGCGCGCGCCCGCCTGGTAAGAAAGCGCAAGTTCCGCGGCGACCTGGTGGCCTACATCGTCATCAACGCGTTCATCGTCGGGCTCTGGGCGGTCACCGGTTTCGGCTCCTTCTGGCCCGGCTGGGTGCTCGCAATATGGGGCGTCCTGCTCCTGCTTGACGGCTGGGACGCCTTCTACAGGCATGACGTGACCGAGGAAGACATCCAGCGCGAGATGCGCAAGGCGCGGTAGCGCGGCGCTCCTGGGTGTCGGCTGGTCCGACCAACCGCGAACGTGCCCGCTGACGTCTTGGGATGTCGGCGGGGCGAAGGAGCAGGGGACACGAATGCGCCTCCCGAAGAGAGACATCATCGCCACCTGTGCGGTGGCCTTGGCGGTTGTGGTCTACCTGCTGTGGCTCGCCGACGCAACGCTCCCAGGCATGAGTGGCATGCGGGTCACCGGGCTCGTCATCCTCGTGCTCGGCTTCATAGCCTCGGCGACCGCAGTGGTGCCGAGCTTCGACCAGCTGATACACGGCAACAGGGCCTATCTGGCAGTCACGTCGCTGCTTGGTCTGGCCGCGCTCGCCGCCGGCATCGTGATGCTGTGGTCGGCCAGCAGCGCGGCCCTCGCCGTGCTGATGGCCGCCTTGGTCGTGCTCTGGGTGATCTCCACGATCCACCACGTCTTGCTGACCAAGGCGGGACGCTCGGCTTCGCCCGCCGCGACGTAGTGGGCTGCCTCTTCGTCGTGTGCACGGACAAGGGCGACTGCCGTGTCACTCGGCCGGTCCCCGCCTGCAGTCCAGACCAGCTCAGGCATACTGGGCGTGGATCGAGTGCTCACGGACCGTGAGCTTCGATCCCCCGCCCCCGTAGCTCAGCTGGATAGAGCGGCAGACTTCTAATCTGATGGCCGCAGGTTCGAGTCCTGCCGGGGGCGCTCGTGTCCTTGTAGTAGTTCGGCCGATGCCAGACGTCCTTTCACAACACTTATCCGTCTTGATCGCTCCAAGACGCTCGTGCCACGGTCTCGTGGAGCGCGGAGTCGTCAGGTACGGCGGCCACCGGGTCCTGCGGCCACGCCTCCACCTGGGAGCTGGCCCAGTCCGACCACTCCGCGACGAGCCTGTAGAAGTCGGTGAGGAACCGCCCCACGAGCATGGTCTGGGCGGCCCTGCTCTGGAACGGTGCGTCCCCGGCCAGGTAGGAGCGCGCCGCCTCGAGGTTCCCCGCGTTGCGCTCCTCGGCCCAGGCGCGCGCCTGGGCGAGGGTGGCGAGAGCGTCCTCCCTGGAGCCGTTCTCGGCGAAGAACAGCTTGAGCAGCTGCTCCGACTCGAGCACCGGTCCGTCACTGGGCTCCCGCAGCCACGACGTGAGCGCGCGACGGCCCTTCGGCGTGATGCTGTAGAGGGTGCGCGGGCGCTCGCCGACCCGCTGCTCGGTCGCGGTCGCGTAGCCCTGGGCCGCGAGCTTCTTCGGCTCCTCGTACAGCTTGCTCTGGGCCCGCGGCCAGATCCGCCCGAGACTGCGGTCCATCTGCCGCGTCAGCTCGTAGGTGCTCCAGGAGCGGACCGCGAGCAGGCTCAAGATGGCGTACGACGTGGTCGTCAGCTTCCCGTCCCTTGACATGCAACCCCTTCCGGCGTACCACTGTCTTTAGTCCCATTGGGAGGATATGCCGAATCGGAAGAAGGCGACACCATGGGCGACCAGACGACACTCCACGTCGACCCCTCGAACGCCGAGCAGCACCGGGCCTGGGACGGCGACGAGGGCGCGTACTGGGCGGCGAACGCAGCACGCTTCGACGCTTCGGTCGCGGCCTACCACGACGTCCTGCTCCGAGCCGCCGGGCTCGAGCAGGACTCGACCGTCCTCGACGTCGGCTGCGGAACCGGGCAGACGACCCGAGATGCGGCTCGGCTGGCCCCACGTGGTTACGCCGACGGGATCGACCTCTCGACTGAGATGTTGAAGGTCGCCCGCAGCCTGGCAGAGGAGGAGCGGGTCCCGAACGTCCGGTTCCTTCAGGCAGACGCCCAGGTGCATCCATTCCCCTCGGGCTCCTACGACGTCGTGATCAGCCGCACGGGTGCGATGTTCTTCGGGGACCTGGTTGCCGCCTTCTCCAACGTCGGCCGCGCGCTGCGTCGAGGCGGTCGACTCGCGACGGTCGCCTGGCAGCCGGCGGCGCAGAACGAGTGGTTCCTCGAGATCGCGCACGCCATGGCGGCCGGACGAGACCTTCCTCAGCCTCCCCCCGAGGCACCTGGTCCGTTCGCACTCTCCGATCCGCCACGCGTGACCCAAGTTCTGACCGCCGCGGGGTACGACGACGTGCGTCTCGAGGGTCTCCGCGCGCCCATGTACTTCGGTCGCACAGCAGATGAGGCCCACGAGCTGATAGCGGGCCTCACCAGGTGGATGCTCGAGGGGCTGGACGACGAGGGGCGTCGTCGAGCGCTCGACGCCCTCCACGCCACCATGTCGGCGCACCAGACGGCCCGCGGCGTGGAGCTCGGCTCAGCCATGTGGCTGATCACCGCCCGCCGACCCTGACCTCGGGGCCTCTCGTCAGCCGAGGTGCCGGCGGCCGTGCCGGGTGGCGGTGAGGATGCCGCCGAGGATGTGCTGCCGGTAGTCGGGGTCGAGGTACATGTTCACCTCGTGCCCCAGGGCGGTGTACCACGCCAGCCCGTCACCCACGCGATGCTGCCAGCACATCGGATGGTCGCCCATGACGCCGGAGACCGGCTCGTAGTTGTCCGGGTAGTCCTGGGAAGGCAGGTAGGTGGTGTTGGGATCCTGCAGGTAGCTCGACTCGTCGATGCTGAGCAGCACCTGCGCCTTCCGACGAGGGTTGGCCTTGAAGGAGTAGAACTCCTCGATCGGCAGCTGCCATCGCTTGGGGAGGTGCGCGGTGGAGATGTGGCGAGCGGACTCCCGCACGATGACCCCAGGCTGCTCGAGAGGGTGGCAGAGGAAGCGACCTCCTGCGAGGAGCCTGCCGTAGAAGGGCCAGTCGTACTCCGTGTCCGCCGCGGAGTGGATGCCGACCCAGCCGCCCCCACCGAGCACGAAGCGCCGTAGCGCGTCGCGGCCCGACGGCGTCATCACCTCGGCGGTGGTGTTGAGGAAGACGACCGCGGTGAACCTTCGGAGCCGGCGGACGGTGAAGACGCCCGGGTCCTCGCTCGTCTCGACCGCGAAGCCGTTCTCGCTCCCGAGCTGCTGGATCGTCGCGATGCCGACGGGGATCGACGCGTGGCGAAAACCACCCGTGTGCGAGTAGACGAGGACTCGGTGTGGCCGTCTCGAGCCCGCCGCGGCCGCGGTGTCGAGCCCGAGCCCGAGCCCGGGGGCGGCCGCGGCCGTGAGACCGAGGAGACCGGCCCGCTTCAGCAGGGTCCGGCGCGTCGTCGCCGGCGTGTGGTCGTGCTGGCACATCGTCATACCTCGTTCCTGGAGCCACGCGCGATGCCTCGGGCGACACGCAGCGCGTTGGCCATGATGGTGAGCGTGGGGTTGAAGCCTGGGAAGGTCGGGAACGTGGAGGCGTCGGCGACGTACACGTTGTCGAGCTCGTGGAGCCTCCCCGACGGCGCGCACACCGACGTGCGCGGGTCGGTCCCCATCCGGGCGGTGCCGGCGAGGTGCGCCGTGTAGGTGATGCCGTCGTTCAACAGCGGCATGGGGAGCGTCACAGCACCCATGGCGCCGGGCGCGAGCTCGTGGATGGCCTGCATCCGAGCGCCGAGGTAGATCGCCGCTGCCTTCTCGTGCTGGTGCGGGCTGTAGGTGATCCGCGCCGCAGGGTTGCCCAGGAAGTCCCGCACCCTCGGGTCGAGGTCGACGCGGTTCTCGGCCTGTGGGAGGTCCTGGTGGATCAGCTGTGATCCGGCGGTGCGCTGATGCAGGACGCCTGCCTTCATCAGCTGCTTGAGCCGGTTCCCATAACCGACCAGCCCGGCCAGCATCGTCGCGCCGCCCACCGGTGGGATCGCGGAGCCGACCTGGACGATGCCGCCACGGATGTACGGGACGCCGAGCGCGCTGACCTCCGGCCCGCTGAAGGGGCCGACCAGGTCGTCGATCTGGAGGGTCGTGCTCTGCGCCCGCAGCGGCTTGATGTCGTCGGGGTAGAACGCCGCGGCCAGCGTGAAGTTGTGGAACATCATGTTCCGCCCGACCTGGTCCGACCTGTTGCCGAGCCCGTCCGGATGGGCGCTGTTGGCCGAGAGCAGCAGCAGGCGTGCGGTGTTGATCGGGCTCCCGGCGAGCACGACGGTCGTGGCGGGCAGCCGGTGGCGCCGCCCGTGTACGTCGGACCAGCAGACGGCCCGGGCGCGCCGTCCGTCGAGGGTGGTCTCGATCCGGTGCACGTAGGCGCGGTCGATGACTCGGACCCGGCCGGTGCGCAGTGCGGGGTTGAGCCAGGACACGAGCGCGTCGCCGCGGGCGTTGATGGCGCAGCCGAAACCCGAGCAGAGGCCGCAGGAGTTGCACGCCGGCCGGCCGTCGAACGAGCGCGAGTTCACGGCGGCGGGATACGGGTAGGCCTCGAAGCCCAGCCGGCTCGCCCCTTCCGCCAGCAGCGTCGCCGCATGCCCGGTGGGGTTCGGTGGCATGACGAACTGCCGCCGTCGCGGCGACTGCTCCAGGGTTCGAGCCGGCATGCGGCGGCGGTCGCCCTGGATGCCGACGCGATACTCGACGACGTCGTAGTACGGCGCCAGGTCGTCGTAGCCGATCGGCCAGTCGGCGACCTGTGCCCCCTCGACCGGCCCGTCGTCGGAGAGCTGGGTGAAGTCCTGCTTCCAGAACCTCGGCGTCTTGGCGTTGTAGTGCAGCGAGGTCCCGCCGACCGCCGCTCCGAGCTGCCCCAGGGCGCCCTGGGCGGAGCGGGCGACGCCCTTCGCCGCCTCAGCCCGCGTCCGGGTGGTGTAGGGCTCGAGCAGCGGGTCCGGGAAGCCGAACTGCCTGGTGCCCTTGATCTCGTCGCTGCCGTACTGGGTGCGGAGCTCGCCACTCGGCACCTCCCCGAGCCCGGGACGGTGGTTGCGGCCGCGCTCGAGGATCGTGACGTCCCAGCCGTGCTGGGCGAGCTCCCAGGCAGCGGCGCTGCCTGCCGCGCCGGACCCGATGACGACGGCCTCCCGGCTCATCACTCACCCTCCCCGGCCGGAACGCCTCGACGAGCCGCTCGCACCAAAGCGTCAGCCATGGACCGCATCCGGCCCAGCTGCTCGGCGGCCTCAGGGGCGGGGGCCGCAAGGCGGCCGACCTCCTCGCGAAGCCCGGCGAACCGTCCACCAGACCTGGAGAGAACGCCATGGAGCAGCTCGGTCGATCCCATGGCGAGGGCCGCCTGGTCCCCGGTCCCGAGGATGTCCGTCGCCAGGTCACCCGGCCCCGAGCTCTCAGGACGTTCCACCTCCTCGCGTGTGTAGCCCCGCGGCTGCCTGTCGCCCTCGAAGTCGGTGGTGCGCCAGCCCACCAGGTCCTGGTTGCCGCCGTACTCGGGAGCGCCGTAGAGGAACTCGAGGGTGTGCGGCACAGCGAGGTCGAGCATCTCCGCCACACGCGGGTCGTCGTTCTGTCCGAGCGCGACGTCGCGGACCGGTCCGGGGGCGTTCGAGAAGCCCCCCGGAACCGAGCTCTCCAACGCGACCAGACCTTCTCGGTAGATGCGCTGGTAGCCCTTGACCGGGCCATTGCGCTCCAGCGCGCGTCGACCCCGTGAGCCCTCGATCCGTAGCCTCCACGCCTTGGTCTCGTAGTCGTCGAGCCGCAGGAAGCGCTCGAAGTAGTTCGTCGGCGAGCCCCCGCGGTCGGAGAACGGACCGCCCGCGTAGATCCGCGGCGGCGACACGTCGAAGGCGGCGAGCAGGGCGTCGATCGCCTCGTGGCAACCTGCGGCGACCGCTCCCGGCACGGTGTCGTCCGGTACGCCGGGCACGACGCGGTCGACGACTGCCTCGAGCGTGCGCAGCTCCGCGGGTCGGAGGAAACGTGCGCGGGACTCTCCGAGGGGGACGGCGACGGCCGCGGAGCCGGAGGTGCCGAGGCCGGCGAACACCGCCACGCCCATGGCCGCACCGCCCCGCAGCACAGCGCGGCGACCGAGCTGGATGTCTTGGATCACGAGAGGTGTAACGCGTTTCACTGCTCGGTGTTACGGTGGCCCCCGGCGTCACAATGCGACACCATCACTGTCACAGCAAGACTGCAATACTCAGCGCGGGGAGCAGGGGAGGGACGAGTCCCTGGAGAGCCTGTGCAAGAGAACAACGACATAGCGACCGACGGCCTCGCCGTCACCCGACGACGCCTGCTCGGAGCAACAGCGGCGGTCGGGGCGGCAGCAGCCCTGCCCCTGGCGGGCTCGCCCCCTGCCTTCGCCAAGGGGCGCCGCCGCGACGTGGCCGTGCTCGGCGGAGGCATGGCCGGCCTCGCGGCGGCCCACGAGCTCGTCGAGCGCGGCTTCCGGGTCACCGTCTACGAGCCGAAGGCGCTGGGCGGGAAGGCCCGGAGCATCCCGGTGCCCGGGACCGCGCGAGGCGGCAGGCGCGATCTCCCCGGCGAGCACGGGTTCCGGTTCTTCCCCGGCTTCTACCATCACGTCCCGGACTCGATGCGCCGGACGCCGTTCGGCAAGAACCCCAACGGTGTGTGGGACAACCTCGTCGACGCGAGCAGCGGCAAGTGGCTTCGTGCCGGTGACCGGGCCGACGGTGGCCCGTTCGGGCTCGGCCCCGACTACGAGCAGGCATTGACTCCCGACGGGCTGCGTCGCTATCTGATGGACGCCCTCTACATGCGCGGCGTGCCGCCGCACGAGCTGGCCTACTTCGTCGACCGCCTGGTCGTCTTCCTCACCAGCAGCGACGCTCGCCGCTTCGGGCAGTGGGAGAACGTCAGCTGGTGGGACTTCATCGCCGCGCAGAACAAGTCCGCGGAGTACAAGAGGGTGCTGGCCGCCGGACTCACCCGCAACCTCGTGGCCGCCAAGGAGACGGTCGCGAGCACGCGCACCATCGGCCACATGGCAGAGGCGTTCGTCTACAACATCATGGGTCGGGGAAACGACGGCGCTCCCGACCGAGTGCTCGACCTTCCGACGAACGAGGCCTGGATCAACCCGTGGGTCCGCCACCTCCGCTCGCTCGGCGTGCGGTTCGTCATGGGACAGCATGTCGAGGGGTTCGACGTGCACCGGGGGCGGATCACCGCAGCACGAGTGCGGGACCGCTCGGGGGACCGGAGCCGGGTTCGCGCCGACTGGTTCGTGTGCGCCATGCCGGCCGAGCGAGCTCGACGGCTGTGGAGCCGGGACGTGCTCCGCCTCGACCCCAGCCTCGAGCTCATGGACGACCTGTTCACGGACTGGATGGTCGGGATCCAGTTCTACCTCCGGAAGAAGGCCGACATCGCCCACGGCCACCTCACCTTCATCGACGCGCCCTGGGCGCTCACCGCACTCACGCAGGGCCAGTTCTGGGAGGACCGGCGCTTCCGGAGGGACTACGGCGACGGGCGGGCGGCTGACTCGCTCTCGGTCGACATCTCCAACTGGGACGCTCCCGGGATCCTGTACGGCAAGCCGGCCAAGCGCTGCACCCCGAAGCAGGTCGCCCGGGAGGTCTGGGCACAGATACACATGCACCACACCGCCGCCGAGAAGCTGCCTCGCGGGATCGTGCACTCCTGGTTCCTCGACCCGGGTGTGAGATGGGACCCGACGGCGAACAGGAACCACAACTCCACCCCGCTGCTGGTCAACACGGTGGGTTCGTGGAAGAAGCGCCCCAGGGCCCGAACCAGGGTCCCGAACCTGTTCCTCGCCGGCGACTACGTCAAGACCGACGTCGACCTGGCGACGATGGAGGGAGCCAACGAGTCGGGACGGGCGGCGGCGAACGCCATCCTCGACGCCTCCGGCTCCCGCGCCAAGCCGGCGAAGATGTTCAAGCTCTACCGGCCCCCGGAGTTCGAGGCGGTCAAAGCCGCCGACGCCGAGCTCTACCGGGCGGGCCAGCCGAACCCGTTCGACGTGCCCGGCGGGGACCGGATCCCCTGAGGGCGGACGTCCCGGGTCCAGACCGGATCGGGACCGTGTTTCGCTCTTGGACCCAGGGGTAGACGTAGCAGGTGCTTCCGGGCTGGGCCCCGGCAGACGTGACGAGGCCCCGCAAAGTACGAGTTTGCGGGGCCTCTAAGTCGATAGCCGCTTGACGACGACCATCTTACGGACGCGTTGGCGGATCCCCGACCGCGTCAACAGTCGCAGCCACGCGTAGTGACTGTCCGGGATCCGAACTGTGACCGTACCGCCGGTCGGGCGGTCCTCCGCCGGCGTGGAACCAATCTTCACCCGCGGTCAGGGACCCCGCAAGGGTCGAAGGTCCCGCGGTCTACGGGCCTTGACAGGACATGTGAGGACATGCCGGGCGAACTCCCCCCGACCGGCCTAGATTTCTTACTTCGCGAGTGCGTCCTGGATCGCCTTCTCCGTGTTCGCGAGGAGATCGTGCGCGCTCGTGAAGCTGACCTTCTTGTCGTTCACCGTGACCGTCGGCGTGCCGTTGTACCCCTTGCTGGACCAAGCGTCGGTCGCGTTGACGACCCACTGCTCGAACTTCAGGTCCGCGATCGGCCCCTTGATCGACTGCTCGTCAGCACCCGCCTTGACCGCCAGAGCGACGAGCTGCTCGTCCGACAGGCCGGCACTCCCCTCCGGAGGCTGGTTCGCGTAGAGGGCGTTGTGGAACCTGACCGCGACGTCGGACCCGGCAGTGTCGAGGACGACCCCCACCGCGTTGGCGGCGCGCGTCGAGTACCTGGTGCTCGACGCCGTGTCGAGGAAGGACACCATGTGGTACCTCACCTGGACGTCTCCGGAGTCGGCGTACTTCTTGAGGGTGTCCTCGCTGACCGCCTCGAACTGACCGCAGGCCGGGCACATCGGGTCCTCGTAGACCGTCACTTGGACCGGCGCGTCGGCCTTCCCCATAGCGACGGAGTAGGTGTCAACCGCCCCCGAAGGGACGGCCCCGGCCTCACCGGTCGTGTCGCGGCCGGCCTGCACGGCCACCACGACTGCGACGACGATGATGAGCACGGCGACGACGGCTGCGGTCACGAGAAGAGTGCGGGTACGACGCTCCTTCCGCGCGTACTCCTCGCGGACTGCCGCGGCCCGTTCGGAGGCGCTCCGCATGTTCGCCTGCTGGGTCGCCTTGGACTGGTTCTTCGTCATCGTGTGGGCTCTCCAGTGAGGGTGCGATTCGTACCGTAGTGCAGGATTCGATTGTCCAACGCCCACGCAGAACGGGGCCGCCAAACCAGCCAGGCGGAGGCAAAGAGGAGACCAAAGTCCCGAGCCAGCTCCCACGGGTACTTCTCCGTGGCCCGAGCGTCGAACCCTCCCCCGCCGAAACAGCCGCAGTCGATCTGCAGTCCTCGCGCCCAGGCAGCGGAGATCCCGACGATGAAGGCCACGAAGAGGATGCAGGAGAGCACGGCGCCGATCCGCACCAGTAGCCCCACCACCAGAGTGAGCCCGATGAGCAGCTCCACGATCGGCAGTGCGTAACCGACCGCCGGGACCAGGACCTCGGGCAACAGCTGGTAGGCCCTGACGGCACGCACACTTCCCGCCGGGTCCGGCAGCTTCAAGAGCCCTGCGACGATCCAGACGCCTCCCACCAGCAGTCGCAGCGCGAACCCGAACCATGCCATGGGGTCCATGCTAGAGAGCACGGTCACGGGCACTGAGTAGGGTGCTAGGCGTGAACGACCGTCTGGTGTGGATCGACTGTGAGATGACCGGCCTGGATCTTCGCGCTGATGCGCTGATCGAGGTCGCGGCCCTGGTTACCGACTTCGACCTGAACGTCCTCGGCGAAGGCGTCGACGTCGTGATCAAGCCTCCCCAGGAGGCGATCGGCCAGATGGACGAGTTCGTGCGCAACATGCACACCGTCTCAGGGCTCCTCACCGAGCTCGACAACGGCATCACGCTGCGCGAGGCCGAGGAACAGGTTCTGGCCTACGTGCGGGAGCACTGCCCCGAAGGGAGCCGCCCTCCGCTGGCAGGCAACACCGTCGCCACCGACCGCGCCTTCCTCCAACGCGACATGCCCGAGCTGGAGTCGTTCCTCCACTACCGGATCGTCGATGTCTCCTCCATCAAGGAGCTCGCCCGCCGGTGGTACCCCCGCGCCTACTTCAACTCCCCCGCCAAGACCGGCAACCACCGCGCGCTCGCCGACATCCAGGAGAGCATCGAGGAGCTGCGCTACTACCGGGCCGCGGTCTTCGTGCCCCAGCCCGGGCCGGACTCGAGCGCCGCGAAGGCGCTCGCGGCCGAGCACGGCGGCTCACTGACAGGGGTCAGCGAGGACGAGACCGCGGCCGCCGGGGACGCTCCCGAGACCTCGCCCGAGGCGGTCGGCGCGGAACAAGA
Organism: Nocardioidaceae bacterium; assembly: GCA_036375975.1. Classification (GTDB taxonomy): domain Bacteria; phylum Actinomycetota; class Actinomycetes; order Propionibacteriales; family Nocardioidaceae; genus Nocardioides_C. The sequence continues at coordinate 14,431 of DASVBF010000234.1, forward strand.
CCCTGGTCAAACCGGTTCCTAGAAGCAGGTACACTCTTCCCTGCTCGGCTCCTCGTGGCGTGCCAGGAGGAGCCGCGTGGCTGAAGAGTCACGGACATGGTGGGCGTAGCTCAGTTGGTAGAGCACCTGGTTGTGGTCCAGGATGTCGCGGGTTCGAGTCCCGTCGTTCACCCCAAGAGGAAGCAGGTC
>DASVBF010000156.1:0-2679 GCA_036375975.1 Nocardioidaceae bacterium
CGTGGGCAACACTTACGAGCCCGAGCCCGGCGACTTCGACGCGCACGTCCGGAGCATCTCCGACACCTGGCTACGGTTCCCCGTCGGCACCGGCTACGCCTACTCGAACCTGGGCATCGACCTCGCCGGCTACATCCTCGAACGGGTCTCAGCGAAGCCCTTCCCGGTCGTCATGCGTGACTCGCTGCTCGCGCCGTTGGGCATGGACCACAGCACCTTCGACCGGGCTCGGGTGCGCGCCACCACCGATCGTGCGGTGGGCCACACCGACGACTTGGTGCCGCCACCGGTGGACATCCCGATGACGGCTGCCGGCGGGCTGTGGGCCAGCGCCGCGGACCTCGCTCGGTTCCTGGAGTTCCAACTGGGCGACGGCACCTTGGACGGTCACACCGTGCTCGATGCCGCGCTGATGCGGGAGATGCGCACCGTCCCGGCACCGCACGCGGGCGCGCCGGCCGGCTATGCCCTCGGCGTCGCCCGCACGCGCTGGCGGGCCGGCCAGTTCCTCGACCTGTTCAACCACGGTGGCGGGGGGTACGGCTTCCTGTCGGACCTGTGGTGGCTCCCGCAGCTGCAGCTCGGCATCGCCGTGCTCACCAACTCCGACGACCACGACCTGCAGGGCGCGCTGGCCATCGGGATCCTCCGGGACCTGGTGACCGATCCGGACAGCCGGTACCACGCCCGCATGCTCGGCCTGCCGACTCAGTCCGACGTCGTGGAGCCCGACGACCACTACGTGGCACCGCCGGACCTGGCCGACCGCATTACGGCCGTCGCGCTGCCGGTATCCGCCAGGCAGTCCGCGCGATGGGCCGGGTACGCCGGGCTATACCGCACCGGACGGACAGGGGCGATGAACCCCATCGACCCGCCGTCGCGGTTCTACGTCGAGCTCGGCGTGCCCTACTTCGACGCCGCTGAGGACGGGACACGGGTTCGGCATCGACTGACCGAGTTCCGCCCCGGCCTGTTCCTCGCCGAGAACGGCGAGACGCTCGATCTGCGCGGTCCGTCGCGCCGCTGGCGCGGACTCGACCTCCACCCGGTCACGGGCGGTCCCCTCGCCGGGGAGTGGGCGCTGCTTGCCTTGGTGGCGGTTGTGGCCGCCGGCTGGCTCGTGGCCGGGAGCGTTGCGTCGGTACGTCGACGCGACGCCAGGGGGCGGTTGTCGACGGTCGATGCATCGCGGGGCGGCCGCGCCGGCCGCCCTCTCACCGCCGCCGTCGCCGCGGTCGGGGCGCTCGCCGCGCTGCTCACCGTGGCCGGCATCCGTGCGGTGCCCGGGCTGGTGGACGTCGGGTTCCTCGGCTGGATGGCGTTCCCGACCCTGACCCGCCTTGCGCTGCATCTGCCGGTCGCGGTGGCGCTCCTGGCTGCCGGTCTCGTCGCGCTCCTCGTGACCGGCGCCCTCCGGCACTGGTGGACCCCGCGGATCCGGCCGCGTGACGCGGCCCTCGCCGCCGCCTTGACCGCCCTCGCGGCCCAGCTCGCGTCCTGGCACCTGGTCGCCTGGTGACTCTTACCGCGAGGTGTCGGACCGAGGCATCTTCCAGCCCCACTGCCACGGCCACAGCCAACCCCGGCGGGCGTGCTCGACTTCGTCGAACGGCAGCGTGGCGACGAGCGCCGGGGCGTTCGTGAGGGTCTCCTCGTAGGCCGCTCGGTCGAACACGAGGGGTGCGGGCAGCGACTCGACCGGGGTCGGCTCCGCGTAGGTGTTCTCGTACAGGAAGTCAGACCAGGCGACCGAGTCGGTGTCCACGTCCAGCAGGGCGGTGATGGCGCCGCACCCGAGGTCGCCGCACAGACCGCACACGAGGAGCATCACGCGACCTTCCGCGATGCCTTCCGTCGCTACGCGTCCCAGGAGCCGTTCGACGGCATCCGGGACCACGTGCAGCCAGGGCCGGTTCAGCTCGGTGACGAGGTCCGGCTCTTGGGTGATGTCGCGCAGGGACCTGCCATCGACGACGAAGTCGAGGAAGTGCGACTCCGGGCGGCGCGTCCGGTTGCCGTCGTAGAACGTCTCCGTGATGACCGCTGGCACGAGGGCCAACGTCGAAGTGGCGACAGACACACTGGCAGTATCCCGAAGCCGGGTCGCCGCCACGGGCACGACACCGCAGGCCTGCGCAGAGCACCCTCGCGGATGCGACCGTGGTCGTGGAGCGCGACCTCGCGCTCCTCGGTCTGATCGGCCTCGAGGACCCGCCCCGCCCCGCCCCGGCGTCGAAGCAGCGATCACGGCCCGCCCGCGCGCACCCTGGCCGCCGAGGTCGGGATCATCGGCCCGGACGGCACTGTGCTCGAGGGGCGCGACCTGCCCGCCGACAAGGCCGCCCTCGGAGCCCTTCTGGACCGGAATCTCGACATGCCCGAGTGACGCCGGAGGACGAGCTGCGTATCGCGGAGGCGCTGCAGGTGCCCGGGCACCTGGTCGCGATGACGGGCGACGGGGTGAACCACAGCCCCACCCTGCGAGCGGCGGACGTGGGCGTCGCCATGGGCGCCTCAGGCACAGACGTGGCACTTGAGGCGGCGGACCTGGTGCTGCTCGACGACCGCTACGCGACCATCGTCGCCGCGGTGGAGCTCACCCGCGTGGGTTCAGACCACGTGAATGCGCCACCCGCCCGGGTGTCCGAACCAGTTCCCCTCGCGCCGTAAGGACCG
>DASVBF010000244.1:0-23515 GCA_036375975.1 Nocardioidaceae bacterium
GACCAGTGCAGCCGTGATGGGTCTCCTGCGTGAGCTGTCACCGCTCGTGGAGCCGCTCTCGCTCGACGAGGCGTACGTCGACCTCGCGGTGGCCGGCCTCGACGACCTGTCCGTCGAAGGTGTCACCACCGTGGCCCGGAAGCTCAAGGAGGACGTGCACGAGGTGACCGGAGGCCTGCGTGGCTCGGTCGGAGTCGGCACCTCCAAGCTCGTCGCCAAGATCGCCAGCGACCTCGAGAAGCCCGACGGCCTCGTCGTGGTTCCACCCGGAAGCGAGCGAGACCTGCTCCGCCCGATGCGGGTGACAGTGATCCCGGGCGTGGGGCCCGCGACGACCGAGCGGCTTCGGCGCGCTGGTGTTCACACGGTCGCGGACCTCGAGCTGCTCTCCCGGGAGGAGCTGGTCCGGATCCTGGGCCAGGCCCACGGCACGGGGCTGTACCACCTCGCCCGCGCCGAGGACGACCGTCCGGTGGTCGCGGAGCGGGAGGCGAAGTCGATCAGCGTCGAGGGCACCTACGAGAACGACCTCGTCGACCGGCGGCTGCTCAACGGTCTGGTCGAGCGGCAGGCGGGCCAGGTCACCGAACGGCTCCGCAAGGCACGTCTCTCGGGACGCACCGTCACCCTCAAGGTCCGGCTGCATGACTTCTCCACCCACACCCGGTCCACGACGTTGCCGGCTCCGACGGACGACTCTCGCGTGGTGGCGCGTCTCGCCCGCACCCTCCTGGACGAGGTGGACACCTCGGGCGGTGTGAGGCTGCTCGGGGTCGGCGTGTCCGGGCTGGCCGACTGGATCCAGGAGGATCTCTTCGCCGACCTCGACGAGGAGAGCGCGAGCGACGACGCCGAGCCCGTCGACCCCCTGGCCGACGAGGCGGTCGAGCGGGTCACCCGGGGTCGCCGTTGGAGCCCCGGCATGGACGTCGAGCACGCGGAGCACGGCCCCGGGTGGGTGTGGGGCTCGGGCCGGGGCCGTGTGACCGTGCGCTTCGAGACAGCCGACACCCCGCCCGGCCCGGTCAAGACGTTCCTGGCCGACGACCCCGACCTCACAGCCCGCGTCGTCGGCCGCTACGAGACCGGCGCGGAGGAAGTTCCTCGGACGGACACCGTCAGTCCGCCACCAGCAACGCCTGGGGAGCCGCCTGCTTCATCCGGGTCTTGATCCAGCTGATCTGGAGCTTGGTCTCGCTCTCGCAGGAGCCGACGACGTCGAGGATCTCCTGGTCGCGGGCGCCCCGTCCGGCCCGTCCACCCATCGTCCAGGCCATGTCGAGGTAGCCGGCGAGCATGTAGAGGTCGTGAAGATCCCGGATGAGTCCCAGACCCCCGGACCGGGTGTCGGCGAGCCCTTCCGCATGGAGCCGCTCGGGCTCCGCGTCCTTGCGCTCTCCGCAACTACCCGATCAGGCGCTAGGCATGTACGAAGCGGATCTGGTTGCCGGGGCGGAGCTGGGCGCACCTGGCGAGATGCTCCGACGCCACGACGCCGACCACGGGGTAGCCACCCGTCGTCGGATGGTCGTTGAGGAAGACCAGCGGCTTGCCCGAAGCAGGGACCTGGATCGCGCCGAGGACCAGACCCTCACTCGGCAGCTCGGCGGTGTCCCGGCGCGGCAGCGGGGGCCCTTCGAGCCGGACGCCGACCCGGTTCGACCGTGGCGTGACGGTGTACGGCGTCGACGTGAGGTGGCTGAGGGCGTCCTCACCGAACCAGTCGAGCCGTGGCCCCGGGACGACCCCGATCCGGATGGTCTCGGGATAGCGGAGTACGACGGGCACGTCCGCGCCCTGGGGGGTGCCGACAGGCTCGCCCAGGGGCAGCCGGGACCCTGCCGTGAGCCGAGGTGGCCCGAGGCCCGAGAGCGTGTCCGTCGAGCGGGACCCGAGCACTCGCGGCGCGTCGACTCCTCCGGCGAACGCGAGGTAGCTCCGCACCCCGGACAACGCCGGCCCCACTGTGAGGGTCTCCCCCGCCGCGACCCGCACCGGCTCCGCGAACGGCCGGGGCCGCCCCTCGACGGCCACCGATGCGGGGGCTCCCGTCACAGCGAACGTCGTCGCACCGGAGACGGCCAGCTCGACGCCGCCGAGCGTGGTCTCCAGGACCGCGGCGTCGGGAGGGTTGCCGACGAGGCGGTTGGCGTAGCGCGCAGCGGCAAGGTCCAGCGCGCCCGACCTCGGCACGCCCAGGTGCGCGAACCCTCGGCGGCCGAGATCCTGCACGGTGGTGAGGGGCCCGGGCTCCAGCACTGTGAGCCACGCAGTCATCACCGCACCTCCACGAAACGCAGCCGTGTGCCTGGGGCGAGCGTTGCCGGCTGCTCGCGACTCTCGTCCCAGAGCTCGAGGTCGGTACGGCCGATCAGCTGCCAGCCGCCCGGCGAGGGCGAGGGGTAGACACCCGTGAAGATGTCCGCCAGCCCCACCGAGCCGGTCGGAACGCGTGTGCGCGGCTCGTCCAGGCGTGGGACCGGCTCCAGCCCGTCGAGACCGGTGCAGTAGGCGAACCCCGGCGCGAAACCGCAGAACGCGACCACCATCTCCCGGGACGTGTGGAGATCGATGACCTCCCGGGCAGACATGTCCCAGTGACGCGCCACCGCCTCGAGGTCCGGCCCGTCGTAGACGGTGGGCACCTCGACGACCGGGCCCTGGCCAGGTGGTTTGGCGGTCAGCTCGCCGAGCTCCCAGGTGGAGAGCTCCTTCTCGAGCCTGGCGAGGTCCGGGACGCCTGCGAACAGGACCGTGCGCGCGGCCGGAACGACATCGGCCGCATCGAGCTCCTGCCGCAGCGCCTCGTCGTACACCCGCATCGCCTCGGCGGTGTCGGAGACCTCCACCAGCAGCGAGTCGACGCCGACGCGCATCAGTCTCATACGAAGCTCCGCAGGGTCAGCCCTGCCGACTCCAGGGTGCGTCGGACCTCGGCGGCGCTCTGCACGGCGCCCGGGGAGTCGCCGTGCACGCAGACCGACGACACCTCCCCGGAGCGGGCCATGTCGAGGGCCCGAGCGGCGATCACCGACGGCTCGTGGTGGACGGCCCCGGGCCGGTCACGCGGGACCAGTCGGCCTTCAGGGGTGTACGCGCGGTCCGGGAAGCCCTCGAGGTGCACCTCGCGGCCGAGGGCTGCGGCCAGCTCCAGGAAGATCGAGCCCGGGAGACCGAGGACAGGGAGGTCACCAGACCCGCTGAGCACGGCTCGGGCCTGCTCCTCGTCGTGCACCACCCGGTTGTAGAGGGCGCCGTGCGGTTTCAGGTAGGAGACCTCGGTTCCCTCGGCGCGGGCGATCAGGTCGAGCATGCCGACCTGGTGGGCGACCTGCTCACGGAGCGTGTCGAAGGGCACGTCGAGGTGCCGTCGGCCGAAGTTCTCGCGGTCGTCGTAGGACACCTGCGCACCCACGGCCACACCGCGCGCCGCGGCCTCCGCGCACACGGCGCGCATGATCTCGTCGTCGCCTGCGTGGTAGCCGCAGGCGACGTTGGCGCTGGTCACGAGGGACAGGAGCCCCCGGTCGTCGGTGACGCCCTCCCCCAGGTCGGCGTTCAGGTCGATGGTTCGCACCTATCCAAGGTAGGCGATGGCTGTGCGGGCTAGGCTCCACGACGTGACGTACGCCATCCAGCCGCCCCGGAACGCCCTCGAGCCGCCGCGGGCGAAGAAGGTGCCCATCACCCGCACGTTCCACGGCGACGCGTTCGTCGACGAGTACGAATGGCTGCGCGACAAGGAGTCTCCCGACACGATCGCCTACCTCGAGGCCGAGAACGCGTACACCGAACAGGCCACAACGCACCTCGCGGATCTGCGGGAGATGCTCTTCGAGGAGATCCGCGCGCGGACCAAGGAGACCGACATGTCGGTCCCGTCACGGATCGGGTCGTACTGGTACTACAGCCGCTCGCTCGAGGGGAAGCAGTACGGCATCAGCTGCCGGTGCCCCGTCGCGTCCCCCGACGACTGGACACCTCCGGTCCTCGAGGCCGATACCGAGGTTCCGGGCGAGGAGGTTCTGCTCGACCTGAACGAGCTCGCCGAAGGCCACGACTTCTTCTCGCTCGGCGCCTCGTCGGTCAGCCCCGACGGGCGCCTCCTCGCTTTCAGCGTCGACACCGTGGGGCACGAGCGGTTCCTGCTGCGGGTCAAGGACCTGCACAGTGGCGAGCTCCTACCCGACGAGATCCCGGACACGGCGTACGGCGTCACGTGGGCGCTCGAGGCCAAGCACTTCTTCTACACCACCGTCGACGAGGCGTGGCGGCCCGACAAGATCTGGCGGCACGAGCTGGGCACGGAGCCCTCCGCCGACGTGCTGGTCCACCACGAGACCGACGAGAGGTTCTGGACCTCGATCGGTCGCAGCCGCAGCGACCGCTTCCTGATGATCGGCGTTGGCTCCAAGACGACCACCGAGTACCGCGTCCTCGACGCTTCGGACCCGACCGGCGAGTTCCGGGTCGTGACCCCGCGCCGGCAGGGCGTGGAGTACACCTTGGAGCACGCGGTGATCGGAGGTGAGGACTGCTTCCTGGTGCTCCACAACGACGGCGCCGAGAACTTCAGGCTGGACCGGGCCCGCGTCGACTCGACCAGCCGCGAGGACTGGGTACCCCTCCTCGACTACGACCCCGAGGTCCGGCTGGAGGACGTGGACGCCTTCGCCGGCCACCTCGTCCTGCAGGCGCGCTCCGAGGGCCTGACCCAGCTGCGCGTGATCACGCTGGCCGACGCGGGTCTCGGGGACGACTTCGCCATCGAGTTCGAGCACGCCGTCTACACCGTCGGTGCGACCTCGAACCCGGAGTTCGAGCAGCCGACCGTCCGGCTCGGCTACACGACCCTCGCGACGCCGCCTGCCGTCTACGACTTCCATGTCGCCACTCGCGAGCTGACCCTGCTGAAGCAGATGCCCGTGCTCGGCGACTTCGACCCCGAGCGCTACGAGCAGCACCGGGAGTGGGCCACGGCGGAGGACGGCACCACGGTGCCGATCTCGATCGTCTGCCCGAAGGACGCCCCCAGAGACGGGTCGATGCCGATGCTGCTCTACGGCTACGGCTCCTACGAGCACTCGATAGACCCCTTCTTCACGATCTCCCGGCTCTCGCTCCTCGACCGGGGCGTGGGCTTCGCGATCGCGCACGTGCGGGGCGGAGGCGAGATGGGGAGGCCCTGGTACGACCAGGGCAAGATGCTCGCCAAGAGGAACACGTTCACCGACTTCGTCGCCTGTGCCCGCCACCTCGCTGCTTCCGGCTGGACGGCTCCGGACCGGCTCGTGGCCGAGGGCGGCAGCGCCGGGGGGCTCCTGATGGGCGCGGTGGCCAACCTCGCCCCCGACGCCTTCAGGGCGATCGTCGCCGATGTCGCCTTCGTCGACGCCCTCACGACGATCCTCGACCCGTCGCTGCCGCTGACGGTGATCGAGTGGGAGGAGTGGGGCAACCCCGTCGACGATCCCGAGGTCTATGCGTACATGAAGTCCTACTCACCGTACGAGAACGTGGAGCACACGCGTTACCCCTCGATCCTGGCGGAGACCTCTCTGCACGACACCCGGGTGCTCTACGTCGAGCCGGCCAAGTGGATCGCGAAGCTGCGAGCCACCGCTGCCGAGCCCCAGGACTTCCTGCTGAAGACGGAGATGGCCGCGGGCCACGGTGGAGTGAGTGGGCGCTACAACGCCTGGCGGGACCGCGCCTTCAGCTACGCCTGGGTGCTCGACAAGCTCGGCCTCGCCTGACGTCGGGTCAGGGCAGCGCCAGGAGGTGCTCGGGTCGCACCGGGACCCTGCTCAGGGCTCTGCCTGTCGCCTGGCGGATCGCGGCCACGATCGCCGGCGTGGAGGAGATCGTCGGAGGCTCGCCCACTCCGCGCAGGCCGTACGGCGCGTGCGGGTCGGCGAGTTCGAGCACGTCAACCCGCATCGGCGGCATGTCCAGCAGGGTAGGGACCAGGTAGTCGGTGAACGACGGGTTGCGGACGAGCCCGTCCCTGACCTGGATCTCCTCCATGACCGCCAGCCCTAGGCCCTGCGCGCTGCCACCGTGGATCTGCCCGAGCACGGCGTCGGGGTTCATCGCGAAGCCCACGTCCTGCGCGCAGTCGAGGGCAACCACCTTCACCAGACCGAGCTCCACGTCGACGTCGACGACCGCGCGGTGCGCAGCGAAGGCGAACTGCACGTGGGCGGTGCCCTGCCCGGTGTCGGGGTCGAGGCCGGTCGTCGGCCGGTGCCGCCACTCGACGGTTCGCTCGATGCTCTCCTCGCCCAGCAGCTCGGCGATGCCGACCACCTCGACACCGTCGCGGGTGACCACGGCACCGGCGACGAGCTCGAGCTCCGAGGCCTCGTGGCCTGATCGCGCCGCCGCGAGCGCACGCACCTGTCCGGCCACCTCGCGGCACGCGGCCTGGACGGCGCCGCCGGTGACGTAGCTCTGCCGTGACGCCGACGTCGAGCCCGCGCTGCCGACCTGGGTGTCCGCGGTCTTCACGGAGACCATCTCGACGCCGAGCTCGGTGCAGGCGATCTGCGACTGCAGCGTGACGACGCCCTGTCCCACCTCGACCGCCGCCGTGTGGACGACGACCGCGGGCTCGCCCCCCACCACCTCCAGGACGACCCGGGCGGTGGAGTAGTCGTCGAAGCCCTCGGAGAAGCAGATGTTCTTGATGCCGACCCCGTAGCCGATGCCCCGGACCACGCCCTCACCGTGGGTCGTGTTGGCGACTCCCCCGGGCAGCTCCCGCAGGTCCGCCAGGACGCCGTCGGGGAGCGGCATGTCCCGCACCCGGCGCACCAGCTCGGCCACGGGGGCGGCCGAGTCGAGCACCTGGCCGGTGGCCACCTGGTCGCCCTCGACGAGACCGTTGCGGATGCGGATCTCCGCCGGATCCAGCCCGACCGCCTCAGCGAGCCGGTCCATCTGCGACTCGTAGCCGAAGGCCGCCTGCACCGCTCCGAACCCGCGCATCGCGCCGCACGGCGGGTTGTTCGTGTAGGCGGCGTAGCAGTCGATCGCGACGGTCGGCACCTTGTAGGGACCGGCGCCGAGCGTCGCGGCGTTGGCGGCGACCGCAGGGCTGCTCGAGGCGTAGGCACCTCCGTCGAGGATGATCTGGGCCTTGACGTAGACCAGCCTGCCGTCGCGGGTGGCGCCGTGCTCGTAGTGCATCCGGGCCGGGTGCCTGTGCACGTGCCCGAAGAAGGACTCCTCGCGGGAGTAGACCATCTTCAGCGGCCGCCCGGTGCGCAGGGCCAGCATCGAGGCGTGGACCTGCATCGACAGGTCCTCCCGTGCGCCGAATGCACCCCCCACCCCGGCGAGGGTGATCCGGACCAGCTCCGGCTCGATCCCGAGGGCGGCGGCGATCTGAGCGCGGTCCACGTGGAGCCACTGGGTCGCGACATAGAGGTCCACGCCGCCGTCGGGTGCCGGGACCGCGAGACCCGACTCCGGCCCCAGGAAGGCCTGGTCCTGCATCCCGACTTCGTAGTCGCCCGACACCACCACGTCCGCGACGACGTCCTGGTCACCATGGCGGACCCGGACGTGCCGGACGACGTTCCCTCCGGGGTGGAGCGCTTCGGTCACCCCGAAGACGGCGGCGCGAGAGTCGGTCACCGGTGGGAGCAGGTCGTAGCCGACCTCGACGAGGTCCAGGGCACGGCGGGCCGTCTCCGGGTGGTCCGCTGCGACCAGGGCGACGGGCTCCCCCTGGTAGCGGACGCGGTCGACGGCGAGCACCGGCTGGTCCTGGCGCTCGAGGCCGAACGCGTTGAGTCCGGGCACGTCCTCGTGGGTGAGCACCGCGAACACGCCGGGGAGGGCGAGTGCCTTGGCGATCTCCAGGTAGGTGATGCGCGCATGTGCGTGCGGGCTGCGCAGGGTGGCACCCCACAGCATGCCGTCCATCCAGAGGTCAGAGGAGTAGGCGAACTCGCCCTTCACCTTGAGGGTTCCGTCGGGCCGCCGGGCGCTCTCACCGACGCCGCCGCGGACGTCGCCCCTGGTGCCGGGCCGACTGCCGGTGATCGTGTCCGTGACGTCGCCGGTCATCGCGCCCCCTCGCTCCGTCGGTCCAGGAGCCGGCGCGCCTCGCGGGCGGCCGCGGTCGCCAGGTCCGTCTCGTCCGCGGTGAGCAGCACGTCGTCCTCGACCACCGCGACTCCGTCCACGAGCAGCATCGCCAGCTCCGGACGGGCACCGAGCACGAGAGCCGCGACCGGATCGTGCATGCCGGCGTGCACCATCGAGTCGATGCGCCACATCGCGACGTCGGCGAGCTTGCCGGGTTCGAGCGAGCCGATCTCGTCGTCCCGACCCAGGCACCGTGCTCCCCCGATCGTGCCGACCGCGAGCGCCTGGCGAGCGCTCAGAGCAGTCGGCCCGCCACGGAGCCGTGCGACGAGCAGGGCCGCGTGGAGCTCGCCAGCCATCGAGGACTCCTCGTTGGACGCCGACCCGTCCACCCCGAGACCGACGGGCACCCCCGCGCCGACCAGGGCCGCCAGAGGGGCTGCCCCGGCCCCGAGCCGTGCATTGCTCGTCGGGCAGTGTGCGACCCCCGTGCCGCTCTCGGCGAACCGGGTGATGGTCTTGTCGGCGAGGTGGACGCAGTGGGCGAGCCAGACGTCCGGGCCGAGCCAGCCGAGATCCTCGACGTACTCGGCGGGGCTGCAGCCGAACTGCTCGCGGCAGTAGGCCTCCTCCTCGACCGTCTCCGCGAGATGAGTGTGCAGGCGCACCCCGCGGTCGCGCGCCAGCGCGGCAGCCTCCCGCATCAGGTCGGCGGTCACGGAGAAGGGCGAGCACGGCGCCACCGCGACACGCACCATCGAGCCTGCCGTGGCGTCGTGGTGCCGGTCGACCGCCGCCGCCGTCGCCGTAAGGGCGGCGTCGATGTCCTCGACGACCTCGTCGGGGGGCAGCCCGCCGGCGGAACGGCCAAGGTCCATCGACCCGCGGCAGGGGTGGAAGCGCAAGCCGATCCGCTGGGCGGACTCGATCTCGGCCGCGAGCAGGTCGCCGCCGTCGCGCGGGAAGACGTAGTGATGGTCGGTCGTCGTGGTGCAGCCGGTCCTGGCCAGCCAGCCCAGTCCTGCTGCGGAGGATGCGGCCACTACGTCCTCGTCCAGGCCCGCCCAGACCGGGTACAGCGCGGTCAGCCACTCGAAGAGGTTCGCCTCCTGGGCGAGCCCGCGGGTCGCCCACTGGTAGAGGTGGAGATGGGTGTTCACCAGCCCGGGCGTCACCAGGCACCCAGCCCCGTCGACGACCCGGTCGTCGGGACCGACACCGGGTGCCGGCCCGGGCCCGACGGCGACGATCCGGTTGCCCTCCACCACCACGTGCCCGTCGGTGTACTCCGTGCCCGCCGGGTCCACTGTGACGACGGCACCCCCCTGCAGGATCGTCCTCACGTCTGCACTCCCCGCGCGGCGAGGTGCACGGCCTCGATGATCTTCTGGTAGCCGGTGCACCGGCACAGGTTCCCGGCCAGCGCCTCGCGGATGTCGGCGTCCGAGGGGTCGGGATCCCTGGACAGAAGGTCGTGCGCGGCCACCACCAGGCCGGGGGTGCAGAAGCCGCACTGCACCGCGCCCGCGGCGACGAAGGCCTCCTGCACGCTGTGCAGCGAGTCGCCCTGGGCGACTCCCTCGACCGTGACGACGGCGCGTCCCTCGGCCTGGCCGGCGGCCACAAGGCAGGCACAGACCGTGAGACCGTCGAGATAGACGGTGCACGACCCGCACTCGCCCTGCTCGCAGGCGTTCTTCGCGCCGGGGAGCCCGAGGCGCTCACGAAGCACGTAGAGCAGGCTCTCGCCCGGCCAGACGTCGTCGGCGATCCGCTGCTCGCCGTTGACGGTGAGGTTCACTCTCATCCGGCAGCTCCGTTCCTGTAGTCGTCCCAGGCCCAGGTGAGCGTCCGGCGAGCCATGACGTCGAGCGCGTGGCGACGGTAGACCGCGCTCCCTCTGACGTCGTCGATCGGCGCAGCCGCCGACGCGACCAGCTCCCCGAACCGCCGTACGACGGGCGGGGCGATCGGCTCGCCCGACTGCCACGCACCGGCGGCCTCGAGCTCGGCTGCGAGGTACTCCTCGGCCTCGGTCGCCACGAGCGGCGTCGGGCCGGCCGAGCCGACGCCGGTGCCGACCCGCCGTCCGGAGCCGTCGAGCCGCAAGCCGAAGGCGGCCACGGCGATCACCATCGCGTTCCGGGTGCCGATCTTGGAGAACTGCTCGGGCCCCGTCGAGCGGGGCACGTGGACGGCACGGATCAGCTCGTCGGGCTCCAGGACGCTGCGTTTGGGGCCCAGGAAGAAGGAGGCGACCGGGACGCGGCGTGACCCGCGCAGCGACTCGACCTCCACGACCGCGCCCGCGGCGAGCAGCGGCGGGTGGGCGTCCCCGGCGGGAGAGGCCGACCCGAGGTTGCCACCCACGGTTCCCCGGTTGCGGATCTGTGGCGACCCGACGGTGCGGGAGGCCATGGCCAGGCCGGGCAGGAGATCGGACAGCTCGCGTCCCACCTGGGTGTAGGTGACACCCGCTCCGAGCACCACGGTGTCGCCGACGAGCGACCAGGTCGCGAGATCCTCCACCCTGGTCAGGTCGAGCAGCCCCTCCGGGCGCCGTCGGTCGAAGTTCAGCTCGACCATCACGTCGGTGCCGCCGGCGATCGGCAGCAACCCCGGGGCAGCGGCCTTGGCGGCCAGGGCGTCAGCCCAGCTCGTCGCGTGCACCATCTCCATGGGGTCCACGGCCGCCTACCAGGCCTCGGGGTCCGGAGCGGCGTCGTCGGCGAGCACCGTCCCCTCGATGAGTCCGTAGGGCCGGTCGGCCACGTAGAAGACCTCGCCCGGGTTGTCGAGACCGAACGGCTCGAGGTCGACGAGGAAGTGGTGCCGGTTCGGCAAGGACAGCCGCACCTCGGCAACGCCGGGGCACGAGTCCACCAACCGCTCCCCCATGGCGAACAACGTCTGCTGCAGCGACCGGCTGTAGGTGTCGGCGAAGGCAGACACCAGCGCCGTCCGGGCGGTGTCCCGGGACTTCGCCCAGTCCTCGGGTCGCGTCGCGTGCCGCCAGGTGGCGTCGACGGAGGTGCACAGGATCCGGTCTCCGGCCTCGGCCAACGTGGTGTACCGGTCGCGCATGAACCCTCGGAACTCCGAGCCGGTCGTGCTCAGCAGCACCACGCCGGTCAGCCCGGACAGGTAGCGCTCGGTCTTTCCGTCGTAGGTGACCATAGCGGTGCGCGTCTCCCCACCTGCCTGGACGAAGGAGTGCGGATGGTCGTCGAGGCGCTGCCAGGGCTGCTGCCGCATCGAGACCCGCGCACGGTCGATGGTCGGCTGCGAGTCCACGAAGTGACGGGCCAGGCGCGACGCGAACTCCTCGATCTCGCCCACGCCGTGCTCCCGCGCGAAGGCGAAGACGGTGTTCTTCTGGGTGTCGGTCGGCAGCACCGCCGCGTTGTCGCCTGACAGGTGCACCGCCTCCATCTCCCCGGACAGCGCGACGTCCACGGCGAGGTCGTGCAGCTCGTGCCGGTCGGTGGACCTGTCCACCTTCATAAGCCGCACCTCGGCCTTGCCGTAGCGGTTTCCCCCCAGCCTGGCCATGTCAGCTGCCTCGGTACGTCGAGTAGGCGAACGGGCTGAGCAGCAGCGGGACGTGGTGATGCTCGTCAGCATCGGTGACCTCGAAGACCACGATCACCTCCGGGTAGAACGTCGGCAGCTTCCGGGCGCGGAAGAACTCGCCGGTGCCGAACACGAGACGGTGCGTCCCGACGTCCGGGGTGACGCCGTCCCAGTCCCGAACCCTTCCGTCGGTGCCGGTCACCGCCTGAGCGACCGGCTCCCACTGCCCGTCCGTCAGCCGGTCCCAGCGCAGGGAGACCCCGACGGCCGGGGTGCCGCTGGTGCCGTCGAGGACGTGGCTGGACAGGCTCACGGGTGCACCATCCCTTCGAGCCGGAGCCGGACGATGTCGGCGAGCTCGTCGAGCACGACTCCGCGCTCGCTGACCTCGTCCTTCCCGAGCCGCGTCTGCTGCGCGTCGTACATCTCCTGCGCGCTGCGACCGGCCGCACGGATGAGGAAGACCCGGCCGAAGCGCCGTTCGTACTCCCGGTTGCCCTCCTCGAGCAGGCGTCGCAGGTCCGCATCGGCCGTCAGCGCCTGAGCCTGCTCGTCTCGCGACCAGACGTCCTCGCGGGCGTCGCCGGTTCGGCGTTCCCCGATTCGGGCATGCGCCGCGAGGGCCTCGGCAAGCCCGCCGTCGTCCAAGGCGGCGACCAGTCGGTCGGAGGTGGCGAGGAGGTGGTCGACCGAGGTGAACGGACGACCGTCCACCATGCTGCGCACCCAGGCCTCGGCCGCGCAGCAGGCACGTAGCTCGGTCGCGGCGGCGTCCTCGTCGAGGGCGTTCAGCCGGGCCAGCGAGCGGTGCTCCACGGTGGTGCGGTGCTCCATGGGCAAACCTCCTCGAACCTGTCTACACCAGCCTCGACGGGACCGCAGCGGCTTTCCCCGACGGGTGTGCGCACGGGCGCCTCACCACGCGAGCTCGCCGAGGACCCGTAGGCGGGCGAGGCCTCCGTCGGGAAACACGTCGAGCCGCACGTGGGTCACCGGTAGCGGCTGGTCCACCGGGAACTGGTGCCGGGTGTCCGGCTGCACCGTGCACCTCGGGACGAGGTCCTCCCAGCCACCCGGGTGGTCGAGGTCGTGTCGGCGGGCGTCCGTTCCGCGCACGGAGACCGACGCCGGGGAGTTGCCCACGAAGCAGGAGGTGTCCACCACGACCCGGCGCACGACACCCGGGCCGGCCAGCCGGACCGTGACGAAGTCGTTTCCGCCGCTCCGACGGCGCGCGTTCTCCCAGCCCTCCCCGGTGTTCCGGGCACGCCCGGGCATCAGCAGGTTGCGGGCCGGGGCGTAGAACGTGTCCGAGCACGCGACGACGTCGCCGCCGTTCTCGAGTGCGGCGAGGTCGAGGGTGCCGGTCAGCAGCGCCGCGTCGGGCATCGGCGTTCCGTGCACACGCAGACGCGCGACCCCGCCGTCGGGGTGCAGCGTGAGCCGCACATGGGTGAACCGTCGTCCGAGGTCCACCGGGAACCCGTTCACGGTGTCGCCGCGCACCGGGACACGAGTCAACAGCGGCGTCCAGTCCGCTCCGAGCACCTCGCTGGCAGAGGGGTATCCGGGCAGCTCGGCCGCGGCCACGGAGACGTGCGGCGGGAAGTTCCCCGTGAACCAGGAGGTGTCCACCACCACCCCCTCGACCACACCGGGCACTCCCAGCCGGACGACCGCGTGGTCCTCTCCAGGCTCCCGGCGGCGCCGTGTCTCCCACCCGTCGTAGACCTTCCCGCGCAGCCCGAACGCGGTCGGGTCGTGCACCGCGGGGCCAGGGCTCACGAGGTTCTCCCGTGCGGCGAAGAAGTCGTCGTCGGCGTGGACCACGCTCCCGCCGAGCAGCCGGGAGGCGAGGTCGGGCAGGGCAGCGAAGTCGTCGGCCATCACGCCTCCCCACGTCTCAGCAGCCGGCCGCGCGGAGGCTCGTCGGCGTCTACCCGCCGACCGCGCAGCCACGTCTCGCGGACCACGCCGGTGAGGTCGCGACCGGCATACGGGGTGAGCGGGTTCCTGTGCGCGAGCCGGGAAGGCTCGACGACGAACGTCTCCTCAGGCGCCAGCACACAGAAGTCCGCGTCGTAGCCAACAGCGATCCGGCCCTTGCGCCGCAGGCCCGCGCGGTCGGCGGGACCCGAGGCCATCCAGCCCGCCACATCGGCCAGACTGTGGCCGCGCAGCCGTGCCTCGGTCCACACGACCGGGAGCGAGAGCTGCAGGGAGCTGATGCCGCCCCAGGCGTCCGCGAAGGCACCTGTGTCCCTGGCCTTGAGGTCCTCCGTCGACGGGGAGTGGTCCGAGACGACACAGCCGAGCGTCCCATCGCCCAGGGCAGCCCAGAGCCGGTCGCGGTTGCCGCTGTCGCGGATGGGCGGACAGCACTTGTACTCGGTGGCACCGTCCGGTACCTCCTCGGCGCTGAGAGCGAGATAGTGAGGACAGGTCTCCGCCGTGACGGCGACACCTGACGCGTGAGCCGCGCTGAGCACGGGAAGCGAACACGCCGATGACACGTGTACGACGTGGACACGACAGCCGGTACGACGGGCAGCCTGGACCACCGCGGTGACCGCGGACACCTCGGCGGCGTCGGGCCGCGACGCGAGGAAGTCGCGATAGCGGGTCGCTCCCCCGGGACAGGTGGTGACCGCATCGGGGTCCTCCGCGTGCACCAGGAGGAGACCGCCGAACGAGGAGAGCTGCTCCATCACCTTCTGCATCAACGCCTCGTCCAGAGCCGGGAACTCCGCCACTCCGGAGTCGACGAGGAAGCACTTGAAGCCGAACACCCCGTCGTCCCACAGAGGGCGGAGCTCGTGCAGGTTCGACGGGACCGCCCCGCCCCAGAAGCCGACGTCCACGGAGCACTGCCCTTCAGCGGCGCGGCGCTTGGCGTCGAGCGCTCCCACCTCCACGGTCGCTGGAACGCTGTTGAGCGGCATGTCGACGATCGTGGTGACACCGCCCGCCGCCGCGGCCCGGGTGGCGTGCGCGAAGCCCTCCCACTCGGTCCGGCCGGGCTCGTTCACGTGCACATGCGTGTCGACGAGACCAGGCATGAGCACGACGTCCTCGTCGAGACGCAGCACCTCGACGGCGTCCATCCTGCGGGTTTCGTCGAGACCGACGACACGTCCCTCGGCGACGGCCACCATGCAGGGCCGCTCCTGGCCGTCCACGACAGCTCGGGCGGCTTCGATGAGCAGGTCCGGCGCGGCGGCCATGTCAGGTCGCCGAGGCGCGGTAGGCACGCCACCCGCCGTGCTCGGTGATGTCGGTGTGCCGGTCGCTCTCCTCGCGGCGGAGCACCATCGACAGCGCGGCGGTGCCGTCATCGAGCTCGACCACCCCGAGCTCGAGCTCCGGAGGCTCGTCGAGGAGGAAGCGGTCGCGGATGACCTCCAGAGGAACGTCGTACAGCTCGCCACGGATGGCGGCTCCGGAGCCGTCAGAGGCCGGGAGGATGCCGGGGAACTCGTCGCGGACCGAGAAGAAGCGGTACTTGGCCGCGGTGATCCGCTCACCGACGAAGATCTGGTCGGCGATGTTGTGGTGCACGCTGCCACCGCGCATGCCCTCGCCGTTCGTCATCAGGTACACCACGAGTGTTCCCCTCTCCGTCGCCTGGGTGCATGCTGCCACCGCGGGAGGCCGGCACGCAGCGGTTCGCCCAGCGGCGCATGTCACAGGTGGCGTAGACCAGATGAGCCAGAGACGTGGGCCAGATCACCGTTATGTCTGAGAGTTCCCTGAGAACTGTTCCCGTTTCGCAGCCTCCGGCAACTTCTGGGCACTCCCACCCGTCCTACCCCACGCAGGTGCACGAACCTGCAGCGTATGCGTGGTTTCGGGAATCCCGTCGAACCTCGGATCGTTGGGATGAATACAGGTGCTACCTACGGGTAAGCGTCTGAGGACAGGAAGGGAGCGCACGTGGCTACGAGTCGTACGCACACGCGTGAGATCGAGGGACGCGACAGCGTCGGTCTGTACCTCGATGAGATCGCGCGTACTCCGCTACTCGACGCTATCACCGAGGTTGAGCTGAGCAAGACCATCGAGGCCGGGCTCATGGCTCAGCACCTGCTCGACACCGGCAGGGTGGGTCGTCGCAAGGGCGGTGCCCCGAGGAGTGCCACCCAGGAGGAGCTCGAGTGGCTCGCGGCCGAGGGCCAGCGGGCGATCCAGCAGTTCATCACCGCCAACCTCCGCCTGGTGGTGTCGATCGCGCGCAAGTACGGCCGGAGCCAGATGCCGATGCTGGACCTGGTCCAGGAGGGCAACACCGGCCTGATCCGTGCGGTCGAGAAGTTCGACTACGTCAAGGGCTACAAGTTCTCCACGTACGCCACCTGGTGGGTTCGCCAGGCGATCACGCGCGGCATCGCCCAGCAGGCCCGCGTCGTACGCCTCCCGGTGCACGTCGTGGAGGAGCTCAACCAGGTGGGCGCTGCCCGACGCACTCTCGAGCGTCAGCTCGGCAGGGAGCCGGAGCCGGAAGAGATCGCCCACGAGCTCGGCATGGACCTCGACCGGGTCCTGGACCTGGTCACGTGGGGTCGCGAGCACGTGAGTCTCGACACCCCGGTGGACGAGAACGGCGACACCTCCCTCGGTGACCTCATCGCGCAGGAGACGGCGCCGGGGCCGGACGCCACGGTGCTCGACACCGAGTCCCGGGACCGGCTGTCGCGTCTGGTGGAGCTGCTCGACGACCGCGCTGCCGACATCATCCGGTCGCGCTACGGGCTCGTCGACGGCCGTCAGCACAAGCTCGCGGACATCGGCGCCAAGCACGGCATCTCCGCCGAGCGGGTGCGCCAGCTCGAGCGGGAGGCCATCGCCAAGCTCCGCCAGCTCGCAGACCCGGACCTCGCCGCCTGAGCAGCCGACCTGGCTGAGCGGCTCAGGCTGCGCCTGCCTGCAACGCCTTGAAGACCTCCGTGACCCTGTCCCGGAGGTCTTCGAGCGTGCCGGTGTTGTCGATGACGTATGTCGCGACCGCCCTGCGCTGCTCCCGGGTCGCCTGCGCCGCGATTCTTGCATCGGCCTCCTCGCGGGTCATCCCCCGCAGCTGCACCATCCGCTCGACCTGGGTCTCGACCGGTACGTCGACCACGACGACCGCGTCGAACGTCGAAGCCTGACCCGTCTCTGCCAGGAGAGGGATGTCGTGGACCACCACCGCGTCCGACGCGGCCTCGGCCTCCAGCTGTGCGCTCCGCTTCCGCACCAACGGGTGGATGACCGCCTCCAGCTTGCGGCGGGCGGTCTCGTCCCCGAAGACGATCCGACCCATCGCCGGACGGTCGAGCTCCCCGTCAGCAGTCAGCACGCGCGGCCCGAAGGCCTCCACGATCTCCGCGAGGCCTTCCGTGCCCGGCGCGACGACCTCGCGGGCGATCTGGTCGGCGTCGATGACCACCGCCCCCAGATCTCGCAGCATCGCCGACACCGTGCTCTTGCCTGATGCCACGCCCCCGGTCAGGCCAACGCGTACTCTGCTCACGCGCGGCAGTATTACAGCCCCGCGGTGCGGCGGCAGACCTCGTCCCACGGCGTCGGCTCGAGTCCCAGGTGGTGCGCGATGGCGCTGGAGTCGAGCACAAAGGGACGCTCGAACTGGTAGGCGGTCTCGCGAAGCTCCCGGATCAGGGGGCTGAACGGGCCTCCCACCGTCAGGACCCAGCTCGGGTAGCCGCGGACCTTGACCGGCTCCCTGCCTGCGACCCGACAGACGTCGGCGACCGCTTCTCGCTGCGTGCGAGGGGCGTTGGTCGGCGCGTGCCAGACCCGTCCCCATGCACTCTCGCGGACGGCGACCGCGACCAGCGCCCGCGCCATGTCCAGCACGTCGGTCCACGAGTGCGGCTGGTCGGGGCTACCGAAGACGCGGACCGGTCTTCCCGACAACGCACGTGGCACCAGGCGCGTGATGTGGGACCCGTCGCCCACCCCGGCGCCCATGTAGTCCGAGCCCCGGACCTCGACGGCCCGTACGCGGCCGGCCTCGTGCGCCTCGAGGGCCTGTGCCCACATCTGTGCGCGAACACGTGCCTTCGTCCCGGCGCCCGCGTCGGGCATGTCCTCGGTCATCGGGCTCTGGACCGGGCCGTAGGGGTACAGGTTCCCCGTCGTGACCAACACGGCTCCGTTCTGCTCGGCAGCGGTCAGCAGTGCCTCCGCGACGGGAGGCCACAGCGTGGGCCACTTGTCGTAGGCCGGCGGGTTCACGCAGTTGTAGATCGCGTGAGCTCCCGTCGCGACCCGGCTCAGCGCGTCCGCATCGCTGGCGTCCAGTGCAACACGGCGTGCCCCCGGAACCTCTGGGCCCGCGCCGGACCTGCTCGCCAGGACGACCTCGTTTCCCGCGCCTGCGAGCTGCTCCGCGGTCGCCCGTCCCACCGGCCCCGCGCCGACCACGACATGCCGTTCGCCCATGACCTGCTCCTGCTTCTCTCTGAGGGAATGACTGGCCCGAGACCGAATCCGAGAGCACTGCTCTCGGAACCAGCATGACAGTCCGACGCGGTACGTTCAAGAGCAGTGCTCTCGTTTTTTGCCATTGCTCTCGGAAACGCGCGATGATGGCAGCCATGACGACCACGAGCGCGCCGCGGACAGCGCGGGAGCACGCCCGCGCCGAGCTGACCCGAGCCATCCTGGCCAGCGCCCGAAGACAGCTCGCCGAGGTGGGGCCGGCCGCACTCTCGGTCCGGGCAGTCGCGCGGGACCTCGGCATGGTCTCCTCGGCGACGTACCGCTACTTCCGCAGCCGCGACGAGCTGCTGACTGCCCTCCTCATCGAGGCCTACGACGAGATCGGCGAGGCCGTCGAGTCCGCCGACGCCGCCGTGAACGACCGCGGTGAGCTCGCGGCTCGCTGGCGTGCGATCTGCCACGCGGTACGCGACTGGGCGGTCGGGAACCCCCACGAGTACGCCCTGCTCTACGGCAGCCCCGTCCCCGGCTACGCGGCCCCCGAGACCACCATCCCTGCCGCGAGCCGCGTGCCCCTCGCGCTGCTGGCCCTCGCCCACGACGCGGAGGTGGCCGGTCGCGCGTTGGGCGCGCCCACGCTTCCCGTCCCGGAGGCCGAGCACGCTGCCCTGGGTGGGATCCGCTCGCTCACCGACTTCACGATCTCCGACCAGCGGCTGGTCCGTTCCCTTCTGGCCTGGACCACGCTGTTCGGGCATGTGTCGATGGAGCTCTTCGGCCACATGTATCG
The DNA here is from genome assembly GCA_036375975.1 of Nocardioidaceae bacterium. Lineage (GTDB taxonomy): Bacteria > Actinomycetota > Actinomycetes > Propionibacteriales > Nocardioidaceae > Nocardioides_C. The sequence goes on from DASVBF010000244.1 coordinate 18,902, forward strand.
CGGAGTCCTCGACTACGACGCCCACTTCGCCCACGTGGTGGAGACGCTGGCCGGCGATCTCGGCCTGGTCTGAGTCGCGTGTCGGCGGGGCGTGCCACGATGCCAGGATGACCGCGACCACCTACCTCACCGCCACCAGCCTCGACGGGTTCATCGCCACCGAGGACAACGACCTCGGCTGGCTCTTCCAGTTCGAGGGCGAGGATCCCGGCAACCCCTATCCACAGTTCATCGACGGCGTGGGCGCCCTTGCCATGGGGGCGACCACCTACGAGTGGATCCGGCGAAACGATCCCGGCCAGTGGGCCTACGCCGACCGACCGACCTGGGTCTTCTCGCACCACGACCATCCCCGCATCGAGGGCGCCGACCTGCGCTTCACCTGCGAGGACGTCCGCGACGTCCACGCGGAGATGGTGGCGGCCGCGGCCGGGCGGAACGTCTGGCTCGTGGGCGGCGGGGACCTGGTCGGACAGTTCCTGGATCACGACCTCCTGGACGACATCTGGGTCACCATCACCCCCGTGGTGCTGGGCGCCGGCGCTCCGCTGCTGCCCCGGCAGCGGACCACCCCGATGCGGGTTCTCGAGGTGCGACACAAGGCCGAGGGGCCGTTCGTCCACGTGCACTACTCGGTGCACTGAGGCGTCCCCGGCCTGTCAGGATGATGGCCGTGAACGAGCTGCTCGCCCCTGGCGACCGAGTCGCCCTTCTCGTCCCCGGGTCCCTGGCGTACGTCGACCTGACGCTCCTCGCGAGCCGTCAGGGCGTCGTCCCGGTGCCGCTCGACCCGCGCCTGACCGAGACCGAGCAGGGCAGGATCCTCGCGGACGTCGAGCCGAGTGTGGTGGTGCGGAGCCAGGACGACCTGAGGCGTGTCGCCGGGCTGCTGGACCCCGATCCGCCCAGCCCCGTCCCCCTGGTCCGGCCGATGCACATGACCAGCGGGACGACGGGTGCGCCCAAGGGGGTCTGGTCGGGTCTCCTCGACGCCGCCGCGGCACGGGCCCTGCTCGAGGAGGAGCGCGACCTGTGGGGGTTCACCGCCACGGACGTCCACCTGGTGCTGAGCCCGCTGTACCACTCCGCTCCGCTGCGCTTCGCGACCGGGACGTTGCTGGCCGGCGGGCGGGTCGTCGTCACCGGCCCGTTCGACGCGGCCACGGTCACGCGCCTCATCGTCGAGGAGCGGCCCACGAGCATGTTCTGCGTCCCCACGCACCTCCAGCGGCTCTTCGCCCACTGGGGCGACGTGGGCGTGCCCGACCTGTCGTGCTTCCGCCTCGTCGCCCACGCGGGGGCCGCCTGCCCTCCGCCGGTGAAGCAGCGGCTGATCGAGCTCTTCCCGGCCGGCTCGACCTGGGAGTTCTACGGCTCGACGGAGGGACAGTTCACGGCGTGCCGCAGCGAGGAGTGGCTCCGTCACCCCGGCACCGTCGGGCGAGCGCGGCCGGGCCGTTCCCTGATGGTCGAGCCGGATGGCACGATCTGGTGCACGGTGCCCGACCACGCGAGGTTCACCTACTGGCGTGCCCCGGAGAAGACTGCGCAGGCCTGGCGAGAGACACCGCGCGGACCGGCGTTCACCGTGGGTGACCTTGGCCGACTCGACGCGGAGGGGTACCTCTACCTCGAGGGGCGCCGCGAGGACCTCGTGATCTCCGGCGGCGTGAACGTCTACCCCGTCGAGGTCGAGAACACCCTGACCGAGCACCCGAGCGTTGCGGAGGCCGCGGTCTTCGGCGTCGACGACGAGCGGTGGGGCCAGCGGGTCTGCGCTGCCGTCGTGGGCACCGCCTCGCCGGAGGAGCTGAAGGCCTACGCCGCCGAACGGCTCGCTCCCCCCAAACGACCCAAGGAGTACTTTCTCGTCGAGGCCCTCCCCCACACCGCGACCGGCAAGATCAAGCGCCTCCAGCTAGCCGGCCTGCTCGGTCTCGAGTGACTCGCCGAAGGTGCGGCGATAGCGCTGCGGGCTGACCCCGCGGGCCCGGGCGAAGTGGTGCCGAAGCGTCGCGGCGTTGACGAAGCCGACGTCGGAGGCGATCTGGTCGACCGACCGACCGGTCGTCTCGAGCAGCTCCTCGGCCTTCAGCACACGCTGGCTGGTGATCCACGCGTGGGGCGTCGTGCCGGTCTCCTCCCGGAAGCGGCGCGCGAAGGTGCGAGCCGACATCGCGCTCCGTCGAGCGAGGCTCTCGACCGTCATCGGTTCGTCGAGGTGCTCGACGATCCAGGTCAGGAGCGGGCCGAGCGTCTCGGCATCACACTCCGGGACGGCGCTCCGGATGAACTGGGCCTGGCCGCCGTCCCGCTGCGGCGGCACGACCATCCGTCGCGCGACCATGCTGGCGACCGAGGCCCCGTACTCCTTGCGGATCAGGTGAAGGCACGCGTCGAGGCCCGCGGCAGAGCCGGCGCCGGTGATGATCGGGTCCTCATCGACGTAGAGGACCTCCGGGATCACGTTCGCCTTGGGGTAGAGCTCCGCCAGCTCGCGCGTGTACATCCAGTGGGTCGTGCAGTCGCGGCCGTCGAGGAGGCCGGCCGCACCGAGCGCGAAGGCTCCGGAGCACACCGACATGACCCGGGCTCCACGTTCGTAGGCGTCCTGCAGGACCCGGACCACGGAGTGCGGGACCTCATCCTTGCGGGGGACGGCCGGCACCGCCACGAGGTCCGCCTCGGCGACCCGGGCCAGGTCGTGCGCCACGTCGAGGCCGAAGCCCGCCGCGGTCGCGACACGACCCTTCCGCGGCGCGCAGAGGGCGAAGTCGAAGACCGGGAGGCCCTGGTCCGAGCGGTCCGTCGCCCAGGCCTCGCACAGAACGCCGAGCTCGAAGGGCCAGACCCCGTCGTACACCACCACGGCCACGTTCTCGATCATGCCCACCACTATGACAGGAACCTGGCAGGAAATCGATGGTAGTTGTCATTACTGCCACTCGTGGCAGCAATGAGATGAGCGAATGATTACTGCCATGACCGAACTGCTCATTCTCTCCGTCATCGTTCTCGTCGTCGCGGTCGTGGTGAGCACGATCCGCGACATCCACGACGACGGCTACGGCCGGCGCCAACCACCGACCAGCCACTTCCCGGACCCGTTCGACCCGGCAACGCGACTGCGGCACTGACTTCACGGCACGTGGAAAGGGCGCCCATCCTGATCGGATGGGCGCCCTTCGTCTCGTTCCTTGGGCGTTGAGCTCAGGGGCTCACTGACCGCCGGTGAGCTTCTCCCGAAGTGCCTGGAGCGCCTCGTCGGAGGCCAGCGAGCCTCCGCCAGGCTGCTCCGTCTCTTGCTTCGACGAGTACGAGGTAGCCTCGCCGGCCTCGGCCGCAGCGGCCTTGGCCTCCTGCTGCTGCTTGACGTGGGCCTCCCAGCGGGCGTGCGCCTTGGCGTACTGCTCCTCCCAGGCGGCGCGCTGCTCGTCGTAGCCCTCGAGCCACTCGCCTGTCTCCGGGTCGAAGCCCTCGGGGTAGATGTAGTTGCCCTGCTCGTCGTACGACGCGGTCATGCCGTACAGCGTCGGGTCGAACTCCTCGACGTCCACGGCGGTCGCGGTCTCGTTGGCCTGCTTGAGAGACAGCGAGATCCGGCGACGCTCGAGGTCGATGTCGATGATCTTGACCATGACGTCGTCGTTGACCTGGACGACCTGCTCGGGGATCTCGACGTGGCGCTCGGCGAGCTCGGAGATGTGCACCAGGCCCTCGATGCCCTCCTCGACCCGGACGAACGAGCCGAACGGCACGAGCTTGGTGACCTTGCCCGGGACGATCTGGCCGATCTGGTGCGTGCGGGCGAAGTGCTGCCACGGGTCTTCCTGGGTCGCCTTCAGCGACAGGGAGACGCGCTCGCGGTCCATATCGACGTCGAGGACCTCCACGGTGACCTCGTCACCAACCGCCACGACCTCGGACGGGTGGTCGATGTGCTTCCAGGAGAGCTCGGAAACGTGGACGAGTCCGTCGACGCCACCGAGGTCCACGAACGCACCGAAGTTGACGATCGAGGAGACGACGCCCTTGCGGATCTGGCCCTTCTGGAGCTGGGTCAGGAAGCCCTGGCGAACCTCGGACTGGGTCTGCTCGAGCCACGCACGGCGCGACAGCACGACGTTGTTGCGGTTCTTGTCGAGCTCGATGATCTTCGCCTCGAGCTCCTGGCCGACGTACGGCTGGAGGTCGCGCACGCGGCGCATCTCCACGAGCGAGGCGGGCAGGAACCCACGCAGGCCGATGTCGAGGATGAGGCCACCCTTGACGACCTCGATGACCGTTCCGGTGACGACGCCGTCCTCTTCCTTGACCTGCTCGATGGTGCCCCAGGCGCGCTCGTACTGCGCGCGCTTCTTCGACAGGATCAGGCGACCTTCCTTGTCCTCCTTCTGGAGAACGAGGGCTTCGACCTTGTCGCCGACGGACACAACCTCGGAGGGGTCGACGTCGTGCTTGATCGAGAGCTCGCGCGAGGGGATGACGCCCTCGGTCTTGTAGCCGATGTCGAGCAGGACCTCGTCCCGATCAACCTTGACGATGGTGCCATCGACGATGTCACCGTCGTTGAAGTACTTGATGGTCGCGTCGATCGCCGCGAGGAAGTCCTCT
>DASVBF010000254.1:0-4383 GCA_036375975.1 Nocardioidaceae bacterium
GGCAAGGCCTGGTTCGCGATCTTCCGCCTCTACGGACCGCTGGAGCCGTGGTTCGACAAGACGTGGACCCTGCCGGACATCGAACCGGTCAGGTAGCGACAGGGCTGAAAGTAGACCGCTCCTCGCCGGGACGGAATCACGAGCGTGCGCCGACCGAGTCAGCTCAGTCGCGAATCAACGTGCTTATGGGAGTGGGAGTGCACGATGCCGGACCGGGCGGTCGCTCGCCTGGGATGCCGTAGCGGCGAAAGGCTCTGGTGGAGGCGGTGACCACGTCGCGGGCCAAGGTAGTGCGTGCGCTGCGGCCATCCGCAACTGCCGCACTGATGGCGCTGTCGTACCGATCAGCGGTCGTCCGGTCGACCGGTTCCCCGGTCGTCTAGTGTTTCCGCTCATGATCGAAGACGCGGCCGAGTCGCCTCCCAGTCCAGAGGGTGTGCGCCTCGCCGAGCGGCGCGAAGACCTTGTCTGGTGGGCCACCTGGGCAGGCCTGATCCTTTGCTTCATCGGTTTGATCGACGGCCTGATGATGGCGCTGAAGAAGACGGTGGCTGACTGTCCTGACGGGACGTCCTTCCCGGAGGGCGCCACGAACTTTGACTGCTACGTACACCCGCAGGCCGGAGTCGGCATCGCGATCGGAGTGTTTTCCGTCGTGCTCGGCATCTTGGTTGTGTTCTCCAGCATCGTGGCCCGAGCGAGCTCGGGAGTGCACCCACAGTCGCCCTGACCGAGAGCGCCCCCGACACGCAGGACCCACTTCGGCGCCGCAGACAGCATGCTCTGCGGCCATCGGGAACTGCCGCGTTGGGGAAGACGCATCTGCCGATCAGCGCGCTGTTGAACGCCCAGTCCCTCGGGCAGGGTCTGGTGGAAGCGCTCGATGCTGCCGTTGGTCTGAGTCGGGCTGCGACCTCGAGCCGTTAGGGATTCCGCGGCAGGTGGCTCATCCTGCGCGGGTGAAGCAGTCGCTTCGGTCCTCGGCAAGGGTTGCGTCATGGGCTCGTGACACCAGGAGGCAGATAGCGATGACCTCACATGTGACGACCACGCCGATCCCACCCGGGATCGAGGTGCCGGACCGGGTCGGGACCAGGTTGGGCACGTTGCGGTTCTTCGACGGGTTCCCGGACGAGGCGACGACCCGGACGTTGTTCGACAACCTGGACTTCCAGCGGGCGGTGCAGGCGTACCTGCTGGGCCTGGCACCGGTGGCCATTGCCGCGATGCGAAAGGCGATTCTGGCTTGGGGCCCGGCGAACTCCACGATGGTGATCTGGGAGGACCTGGTCTACCCGCGCTTCATCGGGTTCGTCTACAACACGAGCACCTCCTACAGCTATGCGTGGGTCGATCTTCATGACGGTCCGGTCGTCGTCGAGGCACCGCCCGGCGTGTACGGCTTTGTCGACGACTCCTGGTGTCGGTGGGTGGTCGACGTCGGAGTGACCGGACCTGACCAGGGCCGCGGCGGCAGGTACCTGTTCTTGCCGCCTGGATACGACGGCGAGGTCCCGGACGGCTACTTCGTGGTGCGGTCGCGCACCTACGGCAACTGGGTGGGCTGGCGGGGGTTCCTCGACGAGCACGGCGACCCGCACCCCGCGGTCGAGGTGATCAAGGCACACACCGGGATCTACCCGCTCGCCCAGATCGATGACCCGCCGCCGACGCGGTTCGTCAACGTCTCTCCCGAGCCGATGTGCGCAGTACCACCGGCCGACGAAACGTTCTGGGGCCTGCTGGACGAGGTGGTGCAGTCCGAACCGCCGGAGTCAGCCGACCCGCTGACCCTGGGGATGTTCGCCTCGGTGGGGATACAGCACGGCAAGCCGTTCGAACCGGACGACCGGATGCGCGCGATCCTGACGGAGGCAGCAGCGGTCGGGGACGCAACGGTGCGCGCGATCGCCTACCGGTTCCGCGGTCCTGAGGCGTACTACTACCCGGGCAGCACATGGCGCGTGGGCGTCCCCGGCGGATACCTGCTCCAGGAGAACGGCACCGCGCTGCTCGACGCCGCCGCCCAGCTCTACTTCATGGTCGGGGGAATCAGCCCGTCCTGGGAGGCGAAGATGGTGGGGACTGGATCCCAGTACGCCCAAGCCTTCGTCGACGCCACCGGCGCGCCGTTCGACGGCGCCAGGACCTACCGGCTGCACGTCCCCCCGCACGTCCCGGTCAACAACTTCTGGTCGATCCTGGTCTACGACACCCAGACCCGGTCCATGCTGCAGACCGACCAGGAGTGGCCGTCGGTGACCAGCCAGGACCGGCACCTCACCACCAACGGGGACGGCTCCGTCGACATCCACATCGGCCCCGAGCCGCCCGCCGAGGGCCACAACTGGGTCCAGACGGTGGCCGGGAAGGGCTGGTTCGCGATGTTCCGTCTCTACGGGCCGCTAGAGCCGTGGTTCGACAAGACCTGGAGGCTCCCGGACATCGAACCGGTCAGGTAGCGATGCGCGTATCTCGAGCGTCGGACGGCGCTGTCAGACAATTGGCGCCATGGTCGAGGTTGATCCCGAGCGGTTCGAGGCGATGGTCACGGAGGCGCTCGACGGGCTGCCCGCGGAGCTGGGCGGACTCATGAGCAACGTGGCCGTCACCGTGGAACACAACGAAGGACCAGCAGGTCTGCTTGGGCTCTACCGCGGCATTCCTTTGACCCGTCGAACGACGGCCTACGCCGGTGTGCTCCCCGACAGGATCACGATCTACCGTCGTGCCATCTGCGCAGTCTGCGCCAACGATCAGGATGTCGTGGAGCAAGTCCGCCGGACAGTGGTCCACGAGGTCGGTCACCACTTCGGCATCGACGACGCGCGTCTACGCGAACTCGGATGGTGACGAGGCCCCCAGCGCCCTCAGCGTTTGCGTGGGAGGGCCTGCCGTGAACCGTCCGGCAGACCCATCCGTGTCGTCAGGTAGGGGCCCGTAGGCCCAACCAGCGCGCCGCCGGAACTCGGCGACGTCATTCTTGATCGACAGGGAGGACCCATGACCACACTGCGGTTGGCGGCCGTCACCACCTTGACGGCGGCGGCGTTGCTTCTCCTTCCCGCGTCGGGCGCGTCGGCGCACGTACACGGCATCACACCGCTCCGGTGCACGCCCGCACCCGAAAACGCCGGCGCCAACCAGACGAACCAGACACCGGCCGCGGCCGCAAACGGCGGACCGATCTCCGGGGTCATTCCGATCACCATGGGCGGGAATGTGGAGCTGTTCGGCGAGGGCTTCAACGCGGCGGTCTGCACCCACTGACGGGGTGCTGTGGCAAGCGGATCTGCGCGATGCCGGTAGCCAAAACATCGATCGAGTAGGCCGCCGCGTCCTTCGGCACCCTCGATCAGGGAGCACGCCATGCCGTGCCCCTCCATGGAGGAGATCTCGGGCAGCGATCGTCCGTCCCGTGTCCGGTGGGCGAAGCCTGCGGGACAGGTTGACTAGATAGTTGAACGTTTTTCGATCTGGACCTGTCCGGGACGGCGCTCTCGGCGAAGCAGGGGTAAGGCAACCCCGCCGACCCGAAAGGACCACCATCATGCGACGCACCATCGCAACAGTCGGAACCGCCGGTCTTGTGGCGCTCATCGCCACTCCCATGGCCACGGCCAACGCCGCCGAGGACTCAGGTGACGCCACCGTCTCGGTGCTTCACGGCGTGCCGGGCCTGACCGTCGATGTCTACGCCAACGGCGAGGAGCTCATCCCCAACTTCAAGCCCGGGACCCTGACCGACCCGCTCACCCTGCCGGCCGGCACCTATGACCTGCAGGTCTTCGCCGACGGCGACGACCCCAAGACCGCCGACCCGGCCATCGAGGCGAGCGGAGTCAAGGTACCCGCAGGCGCGAACGCCACCGTCGTCGCCCATCTCGACACCGACGGCAATCCCGTGCTGACGCCGTACGTGAACGACACGTCCCCGACCGCGGCGGGGGAGGCTCGGCTGACCGTCAGGCACGATGCCGCGGCGCCGGCCGTGGACGTGCGGGCTGACGGAAAGGCTGTCTTCACCGGCCTCACCAACCCGAACGAGGACTCGGCCGACGTCCCGGCCGGGACGTACTCTGCCGACGTGGTGCTCGAGGGCACCAAGGACGTTGTGATCGGCCCGGCCGACCTCAACCTCGGCGAGGGGACCAGCACGATCGTCTACGCGTGGGGCAGTGCCGACGATGGCAACCTCAAGCTGGCCGTCCAGACGATCGACGGCCTGCACTCGGCTCCGGCCGGCGTGCCCGGCGGTGAGGCGGGACTGGCGCCGGAGTCCGACGGCGTCCCCGCGTGGGCGCTGGGTCTCGGCGCGATGTCGGCGCTGGCGCTGGCCTTCGCCGGTCGGCAGCTCGTCCCTGCTCGCACGCGTCGCTGACT
>DASVBF010000330.1:0-12623 GCA_036375975.1 Nocardioidaceae bacterium
TTCGTTGCGCTCTCGAGCGTAGTGGATAACAGTTGAAGTCTCAACAATCGATCGCTAGGATCTGTTCCATGGACGACCAGACGCGCTGGCTCGACGACGACGAGCTTCGGGCCTGGCTCCGGCTCGCCGGCGTGATGCTCAGGCTCGGCCCCGCCCTGGACTCACAGCTCCAGCGCGACGCGGACATGACCCACTTCGACTACCTGTGCCTCGCGATGCTGTCCGAGTCCGAGGACCACACGCTGCGGATGAGCGAGCTGGCCGCGCGGGCCAACGCGTCGCTGTCCCGCCTGTCCCACGTGGTGAAGAAGCTCGAGCAGCGGGGGTGGGTGGAGCGCTTCCCCTGCCCCGACAGCCGCCGGGTGACTATGGCCCGGCTGACGCCGACGGGCTACGACGTGCTCGTCGCCGCGGCACCCGGGCACGTCGAGACGGTGCGATCCCTGGTCTTCGACGATCTCGACAGGGACGACGTCGCGGCGCTCGAGCGCATCGCTGGGCACATCGTCGACCGGATCGACAAGGCGGGGCTCCGCACGGTCACGTGACGTGTCGAGCCGTCAGGGAAGCCGCCAGTCGACCGGCTGCCCGCCCTGACGCACGAGCAGGTCGTTGACCCGGCTGAAGGGGCGAGAGCCGAAGAAGCCCCGCGACGCGGACAGCGGGCTCGGATGGGCCGACTCGACCCACGGGATGCCGCCGAGCATCGGCTTGAGCCCCTGGGCGTCCCGGCCCCAGAGGATCGCCGCCATCGGCCCGCCGCGCTCGGCCAGGGCGGTGATGGCCCGCTCCGTGACCGCCTCCCAGCCCCGACCGCGATGCGCCCCCGCCACCCCCGGTGCGACCGTGAGCACCCTGTTGAGGAGCAGCACGCCCTGGTCGGCCCAGGGCGTCAGGTCGCCGCTGCTCGGGGGCGCGACGCCGAGGTCGTCGTACAGCTCCTTGAAGATGTTCCTGAGGCTTCCCGGCAGGGGACGCACGTCCGGGGCCACGGAGAACGACAGCCCCACCGCATGGCCGGGCGTCGGGTACGGATCCTGCCCGACCACGAGCACGCGTACGTCGGACAACGGGCGCCGGAAGGCCCTGAGGATGTTCTCGCCCCGGGGGAGGTAGGTACGCCCGGCGGCCAGCTCCTCGCGCAGGAACTCGCCCATCTTCGTGATCACGTCGCTCACCGGTGCCAGGGCCTGGGCCCAGTCCGCAGCCACCAGGCCTCGCTCCACCAGTCCGCGCAGTGCGCCGGTGCCGTCAGGGGTCATGAGCCGGGCCCTCCTCGGGAGAGTGTCTTCACCACGCGGTCCGCGACGGCCTCCATCCCCTCCGCCAGGGGATGGAACGCCAGCGCCTTGCCCTCCTCGGTCCGGGCGCCGTTGACCCAGGGGTCCCGGGAGCAGACGTCGTGCCCCTTCGAGGCGGAGTACATGTCGACGAACCGTGCGCCGGTACGACGGGCCGCCCGCGCGAGCGCGTCGTTGAGGCCGCGGGTGACCCGGTCGCCGAAGGCGTAGTCGCCTCGGGCGAAGGGCAGCCCCCGGCACCGGCCGCTGGAAGGGACGAGCCGGAGGTATCCCACCAGCACGACGGTCGCGCGAGGTGCTCTCTGTCGGACCTCGCGCACGGCGTCCTCGACCCGGCCGCTGATCTCGCGGGCCTCGCCGACCAGGTCGACGCCGCGAGCCCGCAGGGTGTCGGCGCAGGGGGAGCCGGTGCTGTCCTGCTGCCCGACCTGGGCGCAGGTCGACACGAGCGTGCCGAAGAGGCCGAAGTCGTTGCCGCCGATGCCGAGGGTGACCAGGTCGGTCACCGGAGTCACCGCCCGGAGCTGGGGCGGCACGCTGGCGCCGCGGACCGTCTGCTGCCGATCGGTGAGGTCGGTCGTGTCGGCGCCGCTGCAGCTCACGTCGCGCACCTGCGAGACGTCGAGCCGCTCTGCCACGAGCGCCGGGTAGTTGTGGTCGGAGCGGAAGCACCCGCTCGCGAGGTCCGTGGTGGGGATCAGCGGGCCGGCCGTGAAGGAGTCGCCGAGGGCGGCGTACCTCTCGACCCCGCCCGGCGGCGAGGCGACGTCCTGGACCTTGGTGCGGACGTCACCGGGGTCGTCGGCGCCGGGGGAGGAGCAGGAGGTGAGCATCGCGACTGCCGTGGCCGTTGCCGCGAGCAGGCGGACCCGTCGCCTCATCGTGGGTACCTCCCCGCCATGTCGCGCCGCACCACCCTCGCGGCCGCCACGAGCCGGAGCAGCACCGCGGCGGTGATGGCCTGGGCCGCCATCAGGCCGATCAGCACCATGATCTGTGCTGCCCCCGCCTGAAGGGGAGTGCCGCCGCCGAGCAGCACGCCCACGAACGCGCCCGGGAGAGTGACGAGGCCGACCGTACGCGTCTGGTCCAAGCCCGGTGTCAGCGCTTCCTTGGCGGTCGGCTGGATGACCTCGAACGCGGCGTCGTGGCTCCGCAGCCCCAGCGCGAGGGCGGCCTCGTAGGAACCGAAGCGGCCGTCGATCTCGTCGAAAGCGCGTCTGCCGGTGAGCGTCGCCGCCGTCATCGCGCCTCCGATGATGATCCCCGCGGTGGGGACGAGACCCGCGCCGTTGAAGGGCACGAGCCCGGAGCCCAGGATCAGGGCCAGCACGGGCACCGCGCCCGCGCCGATGGCCAGCCCGATCCACGCAACCTCACGGCGAGGTACGTCGATCCGGCCCGACGAGGTCCACGTCGCGACGGCGAACATCAACAGGGCGAAGGCGAGGGACCACCAGACCGACCCGAGCGCCGCCGTGATGACCAGCGACACCGCCGCGAGCTGAACGACGGCGCGTGCGGCGGCCGTGACGTGGTCTCGTCCGACCCCGAGCTGCCCCAGCTCGGACGCCGTGACGGCGATCCCGACCAGCACCACCAGGACGACGGCCAGCCGCCAGTCCGGGGTGGGGGCAATCGTCCCGGCGGCCCCCGTCACGAGCCGGCGGCCAGGGACCTCGACGAGGCCGAGCCGTAACGGCGGGCGGGGTTGGACCCGATGGCATCGGGCCGCGGGGCGCTCTTCTTCGCCGTGCGCTTCCTTGCCGGGGTGCTGTCGCCGCCGGACTTCCGGGCAGCGGCCTTCTTGGCCGGAGACTTCTTGGCAGGCTTCTTCGCCGCGGCCTTCCGACCCGGCGCGACCGGTGTGGGTGTCGCGTGCTCGTCGATGAACTCGTCGACGATCCGCCACGTCGTGTCACGGGCCGCCCGTCCGGTCAGCATCCCGAGGTGTCCTCCGGGGACCACCTCGAAGCGGACCGAAGGGGCGTTCGGCACGAGGTCGACCATCGGCTGGATCGACCTCACCGGCGCGATGCCGTCGCTCGCGCCCGCGAACACCAGCATCGGGACGCGGATGTCGGCGAGTGCGACCTCGCGCTTTCCGTCCATCTTCACCACGCCGGTGGCGAGCTGGTTGCCCTTGAGGAGCCGGTGGTAGATCTGACCGAAGGTGCGTCCCGGGTAGGCCGTCATGTTGGCGGTGAAACGGTCGACGGCCTCGATCTGGGCGAGGAAGTCCGTGTCGTCGAGCTTCGCGGCGATCGCGAGCGGCTTCGTGACGAGCTTGTTGAAGCTCGACAGCTGGAAGGCCCGGCGGACCAGCGGCTTCGGGGCGCCGCCCATCGCGCGGTAGAGCTGCGTGACGAGGCCACCGTCGGTGATGTTCAGCAGCGGACGGATCGGCGCGACCAACGGGACCTTCGTGACGTCGACGGGTGAGCCCACCACGATCAGTGAGGCGATCGGGAGGTCCTGGCGGTCCGCCGCCGTGAGCAGCGCGAAGATGCCGCCCAGGCTCCAGCCGAGGACGTGCACGGGACGGCCGCCGGCGTGCTCGCTGACCTCCTTGATGGCAGCGGGGATGACCTCGTCGACCCAGTGCTCCATGCCCAGGGTGCGGTTGGCGAAGGAGACCTCGCCGTACTCCACGAGGTAGGTGGGACGTCCCTGCGTGACCAGGTGCTCGACCAGCGAGCAGCCGCGGCGGAGGTCGAAGCACAGTGCAGGCGCGGCGAGCGGGGTGACGAGCAGGACCGGGTCGCCGGACTCCTTGACGCCCCCTCGCGGCCGGTAGTGGTAGACCTCGCGCAGCGTCCCGTCGTCGATGAGCGTCCGCGGCATGGGGCGCAGGTCGGCCACGCCGCCGTACAAGACCTTGTGGGCCACGTTGCTGGCCGCCGAGACGACCTGGTCCGGCTTCGGGATCAGATCCATGCGCCGAAGGATACCGTCGAGTCGATTCGACTTCTTACGGGTACAGGGGGCTTATGAGACTGTCTCGCGCACTCAAGTCCGCTCCGCTGGCAGCCGTCGCCGGAATCGCGACGTACGACCTCGTCCAGAGGAAGCACGCGCTGCTGCGGAACTTCCCGGTGCTCGGCCACGGGCGTTACCTGCTGGAGTCTGTCGGTCCGGAGCTACGTCAGTACATCGTCACCGACAACAACTCCGAGCGGCCCTTCAGCCGGGACCAGAGACGCTGGGTCTACGCGTCGTCGAAGCTCGAGAACAACTACTTCGGCTTCGGCACGGACAACGACACCGAGCACACCGAGGGCTACCCGATCATCAAGCACCGCACCTTCAGCGAGGTCGCTCCCTCGAACCACCCACACGCGGGGGAGGAGGAGTCCCTGCCGTCGGCGAAGGTCCTGGGCGGTCCGCGCGGGCGACGCCTCGCGTTCCGGCCCCCGTCGCTGGTCAACATCTCCGCGATGAGCTTCGGCTCGCTGTCCGGGCGCGCGATCGAGGCGCTCAACCGCGGCGCCGCGATGGCGGGCTGCATGCACAACACCGGCGAGGGCGGCATCTCCTCCTACCACCGCAACGGCGGCGACCTGGTGTTCCAGATCGGGACCGCCTACTTCGGCTGCCGTGACGAGGAGGGCCGCTTCGACATCAAGCGTCTCAAGGACCTCGTCGCCTCCGCCCCGGTCCGTGCGATCGAGATCAAGCTGAGCCAGGGCGCGAAACCGGGGCTCGGCGGCCTGCTCCCCGGCACCAAGGTCACCCCGCAGATCGCCGAGATCCGCGGTATCAAGCCCGGCGTCGACTGCATCAGCCCGTCCCGGCACGCCGAGTTCCACGACGTGGACAGCATGCTCGACTGGGTCGAGATGCTGGCCGACGAGACGGGCCTGCCCGTGGGCATCAAGTCCGCGGTCGGGGACTTGCGATTCTGGACCGAGCTCGTCGACCGGATGGCCGATGGCGAGCGCGGGGTCGACTTCGTCACCATCGACGGCGGCGAGGGCGGCACGGGGGCCGCCCCGCTGGTGTTCAGCGACTCGGTCTCGCTGCCCTTCCGGGTGGCCTTCAGCAGGGTGTACCAGGTCTTCGCCGAGGCCGGCCTGACGGACGACGTGACGTTCATCGGCAGCGGCAAGCTGGGGCTGCCCGACAACGCGATCGTTGCCATGGCGCTGGGCTGCGACATGCTCAACATCGCCCGTGAGCCGATGTTGTCGATCGGATGCATCCAGGCGCAGAAGTGCCACACCGACCGGTGCCCGACCGGGGTCGCCACCCAGGACCCGTGGCTCTCGCACGGCCTGGATCCCGACCTGAAGTCGGTGCGCGCCGCCAACTACATCAAGACGCTGCGCCGCGACCTGCTGAAGGTGGCGGAGTCGTGCGGGGTCGCCCACCCGGCCCTGATCGACACCGAGGACGTCGACGTCCTCTACGGCGACCAGAACGCCAAGCGGCTCTGGGAGGTCTACGGCTATGAGCCGGGCTGGGGGCGCCCCTCCGACCGCGACGCCGCGGCCATCCGCCGCATCATGGCGGGCGAGCCCGAGGGCGTCGCGTAGGTTCCGCGGTCAGGTGCGCCGCGCGGGCCGCAGCTGCTTGTCATGGGGCGGAAGCTCCTCGGACAGGGCGTCCAGGAAGCTCGAGGCCCAGTCGGACACGCTGTGCTCCGACACGGTCCTGCGCATGGCCCGCATCCTCCGGTGAAGGTCCCTGGGGTCGGCGTTCATCGCCTGGAGCATCGTCGACTTCATGCCGTTGATGTCGTAAGGGTTGATCAGGAACGCCTGTCGCAGCTCGTCGGCGGCGCCCGCGAACTCCGAGAGCACGAGCGCGCCGTCCTCGTTGAAGCGGCAGGCGACGTACTCCTTCGCCACGAGGTTCATGCCGTCCCGCAGGGGAGTGACGACCATGATGTCGGCCGCCTGGTAGAGCGCCGCCATCTCCTCGCGCGGGAACGACGAGTGGAGGTAGGAGATCGCCGGTCGGCCGATCCGGCCGAGGTCCCCGTTGATCCGTCCGACCAGGCGGTCGATGTCGTCGCGGAGCCTGCGGTACTGCTCCACGCGCTCCCGCGACGGCGTGGCCACCTGGACGAACACCGCGTCCTCGACGTCGATGTGCCCTTCCGACAGCAGCTCGCTGAATGCCCGGAGCCGGGCGTAGATGCCCTTCGTGTAGTCGAGTCGGTCCACCCCGAGCAGGATCCGCTGGGGGTCACCGAGCTGGTCGCGGATCTCCTGGGCGCGCTCCTGGACCGCGTCGCTCCTGGCCATCTTCTCGAACTCCGCGGAGTCGATGGAGATCGGGAACGACCCGGCCCGGACGGTCCGCCCGTCGGGCAGGTAGACCATGTCGCGGTGCGTCTTGTGGCCGACACGCTGGCGCACGAGGCGGACGAAGTTCTGGGCGGCCCCGGGGCGCTGGAAGCCGACGAGGTCCGCGCCGAGGAGGCCTTCGAGGAGCTGCCGGCGCCACGGCAGCTGCTGGAACAGCTCCGCGGGCGGGAACGGTATGTGCAGGAAGAACCCGATGCGCAGGTCCGCCCGCAGCTCCCGGAGCATGGCAGGCACCAGCTGCAGCTGGTAGTCGTGCACCCACACCGTCGCGTTCTCGGCGGCGACCTTGGCGGCCTTCTCCGCGAACCGCTGGTTGACCCTGACGTAGGCGTCGAACCACTCCCGGTGGAACTCCGGCTTCGCGACCACGTCGTGGTACAGCGGCCAGAGCGTCGCGTTCGAGAACCCCTCGTAGAACTCCTCGACCTCGGCGGAGCTGAGCCCCACCGGCACCAGTGACAGGCCGTTCTCCACGAATGGCTCGAGCTCGGAGTCCACGCCACCCGGCCAGCCGATCCACGCGCCGTCGTTGGCTCGCATGACCGGCTCGAGCGCGGTGACGAGGCCTCCGGGTGAAGGCCGCCAGCTGGTGCTGCCGTCCGGGTTCTCGACCCGGTCGACTGGCAGCCGGTTCGCGACGATCACCAGATCGGCGGAACGGTGCGGGGCTCGGGAGTGTGTCACGGGTTCGACCCTAGTTGGTCAGAGGGCGTCATGGCTCCGAGTCGTACCCGGTGAATCTCCCCGCACACCGTCAGGCCAGGTCGTCGGCGGCGTACCGCAGGCCGATCTTCTCGCGGATCGTGTCCATGAGGCGCATGATCGCGAGGGTGTCCCCGAGCGGGACCAACGGGCTCTCGGTCTCGCCGTTGCGCAGGCAGCGCATGACCTCCTCCGCCTCATGGGCGAGCCCCGTGCCGAGCACCTCCTCCCGGAGCAGGTGCGTCTCGCCGTCCTCGACCCACAACGCCTCGGTGGGGTGGTGGAAGGCCTCACCGAGGTCGATCCGCCCCCGCTCGGTCGCGATGGAGGCGGTCCTGGGCGACCACGCGGTCATCGTCGACGACAGCGCCGCCACGGCGCCGCCCTGCCAGCCGAGGCTCAGCGCGAGGTTCAGGTCGATGCCGGTCGGGGACATCTCCGCGACCGCCTCCACCTTGTCCGGGTCGCCGAGGAAGAGGTGGGCGAAGGTGAGCGCGTAGACGCCCATGTCGAGCAGGGCGCCCCCACCGAGCTCCGGAGCGAGGAGGCGATGCGTCTCCGGGGCGTCCACCAGGAAGCCGAGGTCGGCCCGGACCTGCTGGATGCGACCGAGCTGCCCGTGGTCCGCGAGCTGCTTGATCCGGCGGATGACCGGGTTGCAGCGCATCCACATGGCCTCCATGAAGAACAGCCGGCGTTCGCGCGCCACCCGGACCAGGTCCTCGGCCTCCCTCGCCGTGAGCGTCAGGGCCTTCTCGCAGAGGACGGGCTTGCCGGCGTCGAAGGCGAGCATGGTGTGCTCGTGGTGGAGTGCGTGGGGCGAGGCGACGTACACCACATCGACGTCGGGGTCCTCGACCAGCTCGGCGTAGGAGCCGTAGGCACGGGTCAGGTCCGTCGTGCCGTACCGGGCTGCGAACTCCTCCGCGCTCGCGAGCCGCCGGGACGCCACAGCGGTCACCACAGCGTCGGGCAACAGGGCGAGAGCCTGCGCGAAGTCCCGCGCGATGCGCCCGGTGGCCAGGATCCCCCAGCGCACCGGCCGGTCGGGCGGCAGTGGTTCACCCACGGAGGGACCGGGTACAAGAGGCAGGGGTGGGAGAGGCCCGAACGGCAGCGACATGCCACCATGACATCGCGCGCGAAACGCCCTTCGCAAACGGGCGATGCAAATGACATCGTTGTGGTTCGCGCATAGCATGGAGCCCGATCGACCTTCAACCCAAGCCATCCGCAGGAGCCGACAGATGGACGCCGCGAACGCTCTCAACCCGGGCCAGGACGCGCCTTCGGCGCACGAGCTCTCCGAGCGCGACCGTGAGATCCTCAACTTCGAGCGCCACTGGTGGAAGTACGCCGGCGCGAAGGAGCAGGCGGTCCGCGAGAAGTTCGACATGTCGTCCACGCGCTACTACCAGGTGCTGAACGCCCTGATCGACCGACCGGAGGCCCTCGCCTTCGACCCGCTGCTCGTGCGGCGCCTGCGCCGTCTCAGGGCGACCCGTCAGCGGGCCCGCTCGGCGCGCCGCCTCGGCTTCGAGGTCTGAGATGCGACGGGGGGCACGCGACGAGCACGGGATCGTCCTTCCGTCGACGGCCGCGGCATTGAGCCTGGCCGCCGTGCTCCTGGCCGGCTTCGCCTTCGTGACGACCTCGGGCGGCTCCCAGGAGCCCTCCCAGGCGGCTCAGCCGGTGAGGACGAGCCCGGCGCCGACTCCGACCCGGACGACGTCGGCTGCCCCCAAGCCCGTGCTCGAGGAGAAGAAGCAGCCGGCGCACAAGAAGAAGCACAAGCCGCAGGTCCGGCGCGGCGAGGTCTACGTCGAGGTCTACAACAACTCGGGAATCCCCGGCCTGGCCGGCTCGACCGCGAGCCGACTCTCCGGAGCCGGCTGGCAGGTGGTCGGCTCCGACAACTGGTACGGCACCATCCCGGAGAGCACCGTCTACTACCCCGAGCGCCTCCACGCCGCCGCGAAGCTCCTCGCGCGCGACATCGGGATCGCCCGGCTCAAGCCCGCGATCTCCCCGATGCGCTTCGACCGCCTGACGGTCATCCTCACAGGCGACGCGGGCTGAGGCGCCGCTTCCCCTCCGGCGGGGCGTCCCGCTCTGGTTGAGTAGGGACATGGACTTCCGGACTCCCGAGGGCAAGCAGCGGTACGACGACCTCGTGGCGGGCGCCTCGCAGGTCGTCGTCGGGCTCGACTTCGACGGCGTCCTCTCCCCGATCGTGGAGGACCCGGCCAGCGCGGTGATCCACCCCGACGGCCCCAGGACGCTCGTCGCGCTCGCTCAGCAGGTGCGCGGGGTCGCGGTGATCACCGGGCGGCCCGCACGGCAGGCGATCACCCTCGGTGAGCTCGACGAGGTCGGCAAGGCGATCGCCGAGCACGACCGCACGATCTACCTTCTCGGCCAGTACGGCAACGAGCGGTGGTCGTCCGCGGATCGACGGGTGCTCTCGCCCCGGCCACCGAAGGGGCTGAGCCGTTTCATGTCCGAGCTGCCGGACCTGCTGCGTCGCCACGACGCCGGCGACGCCTACGTCGAGGAGAAGGGGCTGGCGGTCGCCGTGCACACCCGTCGGCTGCCGGACCCGGTCGAGAGCTTCGAGCGGCTCCTGCCCGTGCTGACCGAGGCGGCCAAGCAGCATGGCCTCGGCGTCGAGCCGGGGCGGATGGTCATCGAGGTGCGGGCCCCGGGCATGCACAAGGGCCAAGCGCTCCGCACCATCTACCAGGAGCTCGACGGGGACGGCGTCGTCTTCGCCGGCGACGACCTCGGCGACATCGAGGCCTTCCGGGCGGTGGCCGAGCTCCGGGAGGACGGCCATCCAGGCCTGCTGGTCTGCTCGGGCTCCGAGGAGCAGAGGGCGCTCGTCGAGCTCTCCGACATCGTGGTCGACGGTCCCGAGGGAGTCCTCGCGCTGCTCAGGCAGTTCGCGGCGGACGCCGCCGCTGCCGCCGGCTGACCAGGGGGTAGCCCCCGTCGGCGAGCCCCGCCCGCCTCTCGAACACGTTGTACGTCGACCAGTCCCCGCCGCGCAGGAACGACCAGCCTGCCGCGAGGACGTACAGCGGCAGGAACGGGAGGCCGAGCGTCGCTACGTACTGCCAGCTGTGGCGCTCCTCGTGGGCGAGCACCCGCTCCTGGCCCAGCCACCAGCCGCGGTCGTGGCGGGTCAGCACGACGTTGCCCAGGGTGAATGCCCCGGCCACCGGGAAGGGCAGGGCGTATCCGGTCGCGAGGACCAGCCCCCGCGGACCCCGCTCGAGGCGCGCCCGTCCGACCGCGGCGACCGCGACCCCCAGCAGGGTCGACCCGTTGACGACGTTGGCCGCGGCCTTCACCCGCCACAGCTCCATGGCGCTCAGTAGGGCACCCGGTCGACGCGCGACCAGAGCGCCGCGGCCAGGCAGAGCGGACAGGGCTCGCAGGAGGAGTAGAGCGTGGCGCCGGCGAGAGCGAAGTCCCGGAGGTCACGGCAGGCGGCACGGATCGCGACCACCTCGGCGTGCGCGGTCGGGTCGAGGTCGGAGACGACGCGGTTGACGCCGCTGGCGACGAGCGCTCGATTCCGGACGACGAGTGCCCCGAACGGCCCACCGCCCTGCTCGACGTTCTCGACGGCCAGGGCGACGGCACGACCCAGCCAGGCGGTGTCGCGAAGGTCGTCGGAACTCCTCACACATGACATTCTGCCGGTCTGGTTACTCTCGCGGGCATGGCTCGCAAGATCGCTACCGCGGACACGGTCGACCGGGACGTCCTGCTCGAGTTCGTCCGCCCTCGGCACAAGGGCACGCTGGTCACGAGACGCCAGGACGGGCGGCTGCAGATGTCGCCCGTGACGTGCGGCGTGGACGGCGAGGGGCGCATCGTCATCTCGACGTACCCGGAGCGGGCGAAGGCGGTGAACGCCCGGCGTGACCCGTCGGTCTCGATCCTCGTCCACTCCGACGACTGGAACGACCCTTACGTCCAGGTGGACGGCACGGCGGAGGTCCTCGACATGCCGGAGGCCCTCGAGCCCCTCGTCGAGTACTACCGCTGCATCTCCGGGGAGCATCCCGACTGGGCGGAGTACCGCGCCGCCATGGCGGAACAGGGCAAGTCGCTGATCCGCATCACGATCGAGTGTTGGGGCCCGGTGGCGGCAGGGGGCTTCCCGCCGAACCGCACCTGAGGCCGGGGCACGAACCGGACAGAAAGAGGCCGGAGAGCGGTGTCATGGACTCCGACTCTCCGGCCAAAACCCCGTCGCACCCACGAGGTTCCCTCAGGCTAGGTCTGGCGCTGGTGACGGGTCAATGGTTCTGCGCGGGCTCGACGCAACATCGTCATTGCTGTCTAGACACAGTGGACCGAAGCATCCGGAACCGTCGTCAAGCGGACTCCGCCGGACCTCGGGCCTCGCCTTGCACTCGCCCCGGTCGAGTGCTAAACATTGGTTAGCACTCTCCCAGTGAGAGTGACAGTTCAAGGACCGGGAAGATGAGGTCCCGAGCGCCGGCGGGAAGGGACTGCCGGTCTGCAGGGATCGTCCGTCGCGGGCATCGTCCCGGCCCATTCACAACTCTACGCGTGAGGAACCGCAGGAGTTATGTCGAAGCTTATTGCGTTCAACGAGGAGGCCCGACGCGGCCTCGAGCGTGGCATGAACACGCTCGCTGACGCCGTCAAGGTGACGCTGGGCCCCAAGGGGCGCAACGTCGTCCTGGAGAAGAAGTGGGGCGCACCCACGATCACCAACGACGGTGTGTCCATCGCCAAGGAGATCGAGCTGGAGGAGCCGTACGAGAAGATCGGCGCCGAGCTCGTCAAGGAAGTCGCCAAGAAGACCGACGACGTAGCCGGTGACGGCACGACCACCGCCACCGTCCTGGCCCAGGCCATGGTGAAGGAGGGTCTGCGCAACGTCGCCGCCGGTGCCAACCCGATGGCGCTCAAGCGCGGCATCGAGAAGGCCGTCGAGGCGATCTCCGAGCAGCTGCTCGGGATGGCGAAGGATGTGGAGACCAAGGAGCAGATCGCTTCCACCGCCTCCATCTCCGCCGCTGACACCCAGGTCGGCGAGATCATCGCCGAGGCCATGGACAAGGTCGGCAAGGAAGGCGTCATCACCGTCGAGGAGAGCAACACCTTCGGGCTCGACCTCGAGCTCACCGAGGGTATGCGCTTCGACAAGGGCTACATCTCGGCCTACTTCGTCACCGACGCCGAGCGCATGGAGACGGTTCTCGAGGACCCCTACATCCTCATCGCGAACCAGAAGGTCTCCAACGTCAAGGACATGCTGCCGCTC
>DASVBF010000346.1:0-6992 GCA_036375975.1 Nocardioidaceae bacterium
CCCCATGACAACGACGTCATCGGCTGCGTCTACCTGTATCCGTCGGCCGCCGAGGAGTGGGACGTCACGGTGCAGTCCTGGGGGCGGGCCGACAGATCAGACCTCGACGTGCCACTCGCTGACACCGTCGCAAGCTGGCTCGCCACCGACTGGCCCTGGGAGCGCGTCGACCGCTGCGGTCGCTGAGCCGTGACGGCACGCTCATAACTGGGGGTCGCGCGCCTGGGAAGGTGCGTCATTTCGTCGCGATCCGCGCGATGCCGAGATGAATGCGTGGCCCGGCGACTTGGAACCGACGACCGGCACAGTGCGTCACATGGGTGTGCCGAATCATCGACTGCGCAACCCGTTGGTCTTAGCAACAGCGTGCTCGGCGTTGCTCACCGCATCGGCGTGCTCTGCTGACGAGGCTGCGACAGCGAGCAAGAACACAGCACAGTCGACCGCTCAACCGTCCATCTCTTCCCGAGCCGAGTCACCAGCCACTCCTGCACCGGGGCGGTTCGACGCCCTATCCATCTCTTTGAGGCTGCACTCAACCACGGTGCAACGTGGCAAGACCCTGCGAAGCCGCGCCATCATCGAGAACAACTCCCCGAACACGGTCGTAGACCCGGCCTGTGTCATCGCGGAGGGACGATATGCCTTGGTGCCTGTCGACGAACCCGACGCGGAACTCTGGGTCAGGCCCTTGACTGACTGTGGCGGGCCGTTTCGAATGCCACCCGGATACCGCGACGAATACCGCGGTCCAGACTTCTTCGCTCGGACCAGATACGGGGACCCGTTGCCCCCCGGTGATTACCTCGCCGCGCTCGACATCAAGGGTCTCTCGCAACGCTTGGAGTACCCCGTCACGGTCACCCGCTGAACGTCCGCTCATCAGCGCTCCGCGTGGCCAAATGGGTGGTGCGTCTTACCGCCGCGAACGCTCATCGCTGGAAGCCCTCGCAGCCTCGGGCTCAGTACGAGGCCGGATCCACGCTGGCGCCGTCAGGGACCGGAGGGCGGCGCAGGTCGACGACAACGCGGTGCACGTGCTTCTGCGGACCCGAGGTCCGACTGCAGTTCCTTGTGGATCTTGCCTCCAATAGATGGCACCCGTCGGGACGCTTACCTCTACGCCCGCATCGCGGAGTGAACATCCGCTCAGCAGATGGTGAAGGTGCAACCGCGCCCCGGACGGCCCGACTAGGGTGCGGCCGTGACGGATGCGCACTTGATAGCAACGACAGCGGAGGCACCCTGGCTGCCCCCGGGAAGTTCCGCAGAGGTCTGGGCCGGTGAGGACTGCGCCCTAGCTGAGCCGGCGATCATCGTCCGATTGCTGTTGACCAAACGCGGCGCCTCAGGGCGCCCAGACTTCTTCTGCGTACCGACCCGGAAGGGCCTCGATCTGCCGACACGCTTTCTCGGTCCCGACCACGAGCGTCTTCTTCCGTCTGAGGGTCTGGCTCTGCTCGCCCACGACGTGCTCGGCAACCGCGAGGTCTCTACCCGCTGCGTGGGGTACGTGCGCAATGTTGTCCCGACACCAACTGACGACTACCCGCACCCGACGCCCTGGGCCCACGTGCCCGTCTTCGTGACTGTTGACGCCGCGAAGCCCGTCGTAGACGGAGAGTGGATCACGCTGAACCGTGGGCGAGCCGAACTGACCTCTCGCCACTGGTGGCCAATCGCTGAGAATCACCTGGTCACGGCCGCCGCATAGAGCCACAGTGCGTCGATCCCGATAACCGGATTTGCCGCTGTCCGCGTGGTCGCTCATGCAGCCGATGAGCAGTCGTTCCCATCTACGCTGCGGATTGTGAGCGACTCCGACTTCGACGAACGGCTGGCGCGGCTGATCGAGAATCTGGACGAGATCGGCACTCTGCTGCGAGGCCACAGAGAGACAGACTGGCTGCGGTGGGTCACGACGTGCCGCAGCGAACTGGCGACCTATGACGCCGCCGCGTTTGACGATGTGCTTGGTGCGTTCGGCGGCATGGGAAGACGGCGACAGCGACCCACTGGCTCCGCCGTTCCACGGCAAGTGGTTCACCAAGCACCTACCCAACGTCGTCGAGTTCGTCGTCGTCCCCGGCGAGGGTCACCTGGCCTTGATGCGGCACTGGAGGGACATGCTGCGGGTCGTCACCCAGCAGACCCCGGCACTCCATGCCGAGCGGCCCGAGGTGGGGAGCTGAGCCGAGCTGGCGTCCAGCACCTAGGCGAGACCCGTCGCCTGAACCCAAGATTGACGATTTCCTTCACCGGCACCCCGACCCGTTTCACGATGGATGTGGCACGCGGCCGGTTCCCGGGAGGAGACGTCATGATCGTGACCACTACCAACACTGTCGAGAACCACCCGGTCGAGGAGTATCTCGGCGTTGTCTGTGCGCAGTCGGTCCTCGGCGTCAACGCGTTCAAGGACGTTGCCGCCGGGATGCGGAACGTGTTTGGCGGGCGTTCACGCTCCTACGAGAACGAACTCGCCGCCGGAGTGGCGGGGACGTTGGAGGAGCTGGAGCAGCAAGCGGCAAAGCTCTCCGCGGACGCGGTGCTGGCCGTGGACATCGACTACGAGACCGTGGGCAGCAACATGCTCCTCGTCAGCGCCTCCGGGACGGCCGTGCGGTTGCGGTAGACCGGAAACGGCAAGGCGCCGCCGGTCGCTCCACCCAGACGAGGAGCCGGGCCGCAGCAGCGAGAGAGACCGGCTCCCTAGGTCGCCGCGGGTTCGCGAATGGCAGCTCGGACTGCCAGGACACCCACAGCGGCAGCCAATACACCCACCAGCACCTTCGTCAACAGCACTGTGTCGGTCACGCTCCAGCCCGGCTCGGAGGCCGCTGCCCCGAACATCAGCAGCCTGTTCAGGGTGAGCATGAGCCCGTCGAAGGCGGCGAGAGCGCCTGAGCCGATCCAGGTCAAGGCAACGGGTAGCCAGAAGCGGGTCTGGTGTCCCCACCGACCGGCAAGGCCAAGCAGCCCCACCGCGGCGATGACAGCCCAAGCTGCTCCGGACGCCTGCAGCACCCATCCGGCCTGCGGCGCCGCGTCGGAGAGCCCCAACGAACCTCCGGCTGCCCAGTAGCCGAAGACGACCGCCACTGCGACGGCCATCGCGGCAACAGCTTCTGCCATGCCGGCGATGTGCGCTTCGGGCCAAGACCGCGCTCCGAGTCTGCCCCTGGCGAGGACCTCGGCGGTTCGCTCGCTCAGCAGCTGACCCCAGCGGCCCTGCACGTAGCAGGCGAAGGCGACGGCGAGTGCGGCTCCCTCGACAGCGAACGACGCATAGACAACCGCGAATACCCAGGGCTGGAAGGCGCCTGTGCTCAGGCTGGAACCGCCCGAGGCGAAGACGCCGATCAGCACTCCGACGACCACCTGGAACAGCAGCCCGGTGCCCACCCATGCCGGGAAGAGGAGGAGCCACGCGGGCACCCGGCGTGCCCAGGGTCGGGTGAGGGTCACTATCAGCGCAAGAGCCGCCAACTGGATCAGCGCCATCAGCGCGTTGCCTGCCATCCATCCGGGGCTGTCGAGCACGGACTGGTCGGTGATGCCCAGCGATATGTCGAACGTCCAGAGCAGCTTGATGATCAGGTACGGCAAGCAGGAGACCGCTGCGACCCATGCCGCGGCGGTGCCGAGCCGCCGGACCCTCGGACCTTGGGAACGTGTCTTCATCTCAGTCATCAGGAGCCTCCTCCGCATCTGGGAGAACTTCGAGGTCGAGGGCAATCAGGACGTACTGTCGCCATAGGACCGCGGCCCCGCGTCACACGCCGGCCGCTTGCGCGGACAGGAGGCGCCTCACGACCGCGACGCCGCCGAGTTGCTTCAGTCGCGGACCGTCGGCCCGATCCCACACCAGTGTCGAGGTGCGGATCGGTGGGGCGTTCGGTTCGAGGGCTTCTCGGCGCATCGCAGGAAGCGGAACGGGCAACTGCAGCACTACGTCCCCTGCTCCGGGAGCATCGGCACCGAGTTCATCCGCACAGGGCGATGCCGACGAGTACTGAACCCGCGATCAAGAGTGCGAGCACCACCAGGATCACCGTGAGCAGCCAATGCTGCCTCACCCAACTCCGCTTCGGCGGTGGGCCTTGGTAGGTCGGTGATGGTGGGCTGGCCGTGGTCACGACCTCCACCTCCTTGTTGTCTGGTCCCCCGACAAGTCCAGGGACCCTTCACTTTCCACCCTCCATATCCCAGCGGCTCGCGCCCAGTGCTGAAAGTCACGACTCGGGCCTCACTGGTCTCCGCTCACGCGGCGGTGCCACCTCGGGCCCCTGGAGTCGTGGTCGCGAAGGAGAAACGGCCTTCCTCGGCCGACCCGCATCGGCAAGACACACCTTGAGCAGCGGGCTGGCGACGGCGGCTGCCAACCGTCGCCTCCCGGCATCTTTCAGACGCGGAGGCAATCAGTGGGATGTCGGCTACCGACCAATACCTGGAGGTTCAACGCTACGGCTGCTTGCGCCGGGGCACGAGGCCCCTTAGGCGGACGGGGGCTGTGGCAGCGTCCCGACCTGGGCCATGAACTCCGCCATGTTCCAGTAGTCGGAGTTCCGCTTGATCTTGTCGCCCTCGAACTCACCCGCAGACGCGCCACGCACCGAGAACTTGTGGCTGGCTGTGTCTCCCTGGTGTGTTCCCGACATCGTCCACTCGACCCCGAAGCGGCCGCTTGGATCGATGATCAGCCCCGAGTCCTCAACGTGAAAGTCGGGGGAGTTCGCGAACGCCTCCTCGGCGAAAGCGCGGATCGCCGCCTTTCCGCGGTTCACGCGGGCCAGAGTGGCGTCTTCATAAACGCCGTCGTCGGTGAAGAACTCCACGAGCGCATCGACGTCGTGGTTGTTCCAGGCGTCGCGGTAGCGATCGAACAAGGCGGCATCCATGACGACCTCCGATCTCGCATTACTAGATGGCGGCGAGGCAATATCACCTTGATTCATCAACGCTACGGCTCCCGCGCCCGTGGGGCGACCGAGACGGCGACGCCGGGGCTCCACGACCTCTAGGGGTGACGCAGGTCCTGCGCGAGGGGACGCTCGCTGGTTTGCGAAGTACGCCCAGGACGAAGCAGACCTACCCACCCCCAATGCCCGCTTCCCGGAAACGCTCCCCGCGCCCGGAACGGTGATGCCGAGGGTGGCGATGACCGCGAACCCGTCGGCGGCGAGCGGCAGTCATGGTCCACGACCCGATCGACTTCCCAGCGTCCGACTCACAATGTCAACGTGGACGACATGGTGGTGGCGTGGCTGCTTGAGCAAGACGTGGCGGTCGAGTTCCAGACCCGTCGGGACCTGTTGGGCCACGCCGAGGCCGACCTCCAGGAGCGGATCGGTCGGGAGGGCGCCGGCGCGGTCCTCCTCGCGGCGCGTGGGGCGCACGGCCACTGGGGTCGCGGCTTCTACCAGCCCAAGTGGACGTCGAGTCACTACACGCTCCTGGAGCTGAAGAACATGGGGTTGAGCCGCGACAACCCCAAGGCTCGCGAGACCGTGGCGTTGATCCTCCGCGAGGAGAAGGGCCGAGATGGAGGGCTGAACCCCGCCAGGACCGTCAGGGTGAGCGATGCCTGCGTCAACGGCATGGCACTGGGCTACGCCGCCTACTTCGGCGCACCCGAGGAGCAGCTGGCAAGCATCGTCGACTTCCTCCTGGACCAGCGCCTCGCCGATGGTGGCTTCAACTGCGAGCTGAACAGATCTGGGGCGCGGCACTCCTCGATGCACACCACGGTCTGCGTGATGGAAGGGATCACCGAGTACGACCACGGCGGCTACCAGTACCGCCTCGCCGAGCTCCTGGAAGCCCGTGCCACCTGTGTCGAGTTCCTGCTTCGGCACCGGCTGTACCGCAGCGAGCGGAGCGGGCAGCCGATCGCTACGGAGTTCACCCGGCTGCACCATCCGCCGCGGTGGCACTTCGACGTGCTACGCGGCCTGGATGCCCTCACCGATGCCGGGGTCCAGCAGGACCCCCGGATGAGAGACGCCCTCGACGTCCTCATCGCGCGGAGAAGACCAGACGGCCGGTGGGCAGCCAACAGGGCTTATCCAGGCGCCACCTACCTGCCGCCCGTGGCACCTGGCACAGGGAGCCCCTGGATCACGCTGATCGCGCTGCGGGTACTCAACAAGTTCGCACCACCGAGTTGACCCATCGCCCAGACGAACGGGCCAGTAGCACGCCGGAAACGCTCTCCCCGGAAAGTGGAAGGTCGGCGGCTCGACCCGCCCTGCCCACCACCGATAGTCGCAGGTCCAGGGACCCACCAGGCCGGGTCCGCCCGAGCGATGCGGGAGCCCTAGCCGATCGCGGTGCGGCTGTCCTCGGTCTCCGCGATGTGGACGATCGCGTCGCCACTGTTGACGAGGGGCGCCTCGGTGCGGCCGATGACGATGCCCGCGCGGTCGGCGTGCACCAGACGGACCCGCTTGCCGAAGGAGTCGAAGAGACCTCCGAGGCGTTCCCCGGTCTCGACCCGCTGGCCGAGGCCCACGTCGAGGTGCAGCATGCCTGTGCCGCGGGCGCGCACCCATCCGCTGCGGTGGCACTCGATGCTCCGCGGGGGCGGCTCCTCATCGACCGGGCCGGTCATCCCGAGGTGCGCCAGCACCCGGCGGACACCGAGGACCCCTGCTCTGATCGCCCAGTCGTCCATGCGCCACGCCTCCCCTGCCTCGTAGAGCAGCACCGTGGCTCCCTGCTCACGGGCGGCGCTGCGCAGCGAGCCGTCCCGTAGCCGTGCATGGAGCATGACTGGTGACGCAAAGGCCAGGGCGAGCTCCCGGCTGCGCGGGTCTTCGAGGTCGGTGCGGATCTGTGGGAGGTTCGCGCGCCGGTCCGAGCCGGTGTGCAGGTCGATCCCGACCGCACACTTGGCGACGACCTCGGTCATCATCAGGTTCGCGATCCGTGCGGCCAGCGAGCCTCGTGTCGACCCGGGGAAGGACCGGTTCAGATCCCTTCGGTCGGGG
>DASVBF010000388.1:0-2944 GCA_036375975.1 Nocardioidaceae bacterium
GTCGCCGCTGCGCGACGTCCGCGAGGACGCCGTGGCCCCCCGATCGGGGCGTCTCCGCGGCCGAGCAGCGCCGCGAGCTCGGGTCCCGGCTCGGGCGCCGCGCCGTCGACGTACCTCGCATCCAGGCCCGCCAGCAGACTCACCAGCTCGTCGGAGCCCTCCTCGTTGATCCCAGCCTCCGCGAGCATGCTGCGCACCTGGACGTCCAGGTCACTCATGACATCCCCTCCTTCCCCGCCATCAGCGCTCTCAACCTGAGCAGGCCACGTCGCTGCAGCTGCTTCACCGCACCCACCGATCTGCCGAGGACCTCCGCCGTCTGTTCGAGCGACAGGTCGGCGACCACCCGCAGCATCACGACGGCCCGCTGGTCGTCACCCAGCTCGTCGAGGAGGGCCTCGACGCCATCCGTAGCCACGCGCGCCAGCGCCTCGGTCTCGGCCGACTCCTCGGTTCTCGAGTCGAGCTCCGGCTCGTACGACGCCTGCGCCGGTCGTTTCGCCCGCCTCCGGTGCTCGTCGACCGCACGTGCGTGGGCCACCGAGAACGCCAGTGTCCTCAGCCCGGTCGCACCACCGCGAACGCCTGGGAGGCGAGGGATAACAGCGAGGAACACCTCGTCGGTCAGCCCTTCGGGATCCTCCACGCCACGTGCCCGGAGATAGCCGAGGACCCGTGGCGCCAGCGAGCGGTAGACCGCCTCGACAGCATCACGGCTGCCTTCGGCGGCGGCACCGACGACGGCGTCATCGAGAGCCGTCATCGACTACTCCTCCCGGGTTCCCCCGTCTCCGGACCGCCGTGTCGCCGTCGATCCGGAGACTGACCGAGGCCCAGTGTGCCTCGCCACCACCGGGTCAGTCGTCGGACTCGCCGTCGGCCTGGTCCTCGTCCGCGTGGGTGTCCTCGTCCGCGTGGCTGTCCTCGTCGGCGTGGCTGTCCTCGTCGGCGTGGGTGTCCTCGTCGGCGTGGGTGTCCTCGTCCGCGTGGCTGTCCTCGTCGGCGTCGCCGACCTCGTCAGCACCGTCGTCATCACCCTGAGCATCGTCGTCGGCGCCCTCGTCGGAGTCGTCTTCGGACGTGGTCGCAACGGGGGTGGACTCATCGGAGTCGTCCGCGACCTCGCTGGCGTCGTCGCTCCCGTCCTCGACATCGGCCGCATCCTCGGCCTCCTCGCCTTGGCCGCTGTCGTCGCCAGCCTCGTCCTTCGGGTCCTCGACATTCACGATCGCATCGTGGAGCTCGGGCACGTCGACGTCATCGAGGGAGTCGTCATTCCCCTGGGTCTGGTCTGCGGTGACCGGGGTCGGCGCCTCGGCATTGTCCGGGGCCGCGACGGCCACACCGGCCACTCCGGCGGCCGTCACGAGCGCACCGGCCGCCGCCGCGACACGGAACGAGGTTCGGCGACCGCGGAGCCTGGCGAAGAACGAGCTCGAAGACGATGTCATGGGATCTCCCTGTCTGGTGCTTTTGCGTGGTCGCTCACGTAATCGCAGCAATCGGGCGGAAAGTTACGGTTGCAGCCAGGGATCCACACGGAGTCGGTCGGCTTCAGCCGACCGGGCGGATCGGCACGTCGAAGGCCGCCCCGTCACGCGCGCTGCCCGGCCCGCCGCGGGACCCCGCGCCGGCGTCGTGGGCGGCAGCGCTCCGGACGATCAGCAGCAGGCCCAGCAGCACCATGCCGACACCGAGAAGGCCGACCGGCGAGAGCTGCTCGCCCAGCACCGTGACCGCCAAGGAGGCCGCGACGACAGGTTCCACGAGCGCGAGCGTCGAGGCGGCGCTGGAACGCACGCCGCGGAGACCCCGGTTGAAGAAGCTGTAAGCGAGGATCGTGGGCACGAGCACGAGGTAGCCCAGCAGCAGCGCCCCGTCCCGCGAGGCCACCCAGCCCAGGTCCCCGAGCAACAACCACGGGAGGGTCACCATCGCCGCGACCGAGAAGGCCGCCGCGAGGAAGGACTGGGTCTCGAGCCCGCGGGCCTCGGCGGCGTTGCCTGCCACGATGTACGTCGCGTAGCTCGCTGCCGCACCCAGGGCGAGGACCACACCCCAGGGCGAGGCCGCCGTTGGCGTCCCCTGCTGCCCCAGGACCAGGACCGCGAGACCCGCGACCGCAACGGTGGTCGCCAGCGCCCAGCGTCGCGTGACGTGCCTCGTGACCAGGCCGGTGACGACGGGCGTGGCACCGATCGCCACGAGGGTGCCGACCGCGACCCCGGCCTCCTTCATCGCCGCGAGGAAGCACAGGTTGAAGCCGCCCTGCCCGAGCCCCGCGAACCAGGCGGGTGCCTGACGTGCGGCGGTCAGCACCGCCGGGGCCTGACGGGCCGCGACCGCGAAGAGCACGAGCAGGGCACCGGTCGTGAGCATCCTCGCCGCGGCGAGGCTCTCGGCCGGGACCTCGGGCCCCAACGCCTGGGCCGTCCCCACGGTGCCGAAGAGCGCTGCCCCGACCAGGACCATCAGGGCCGAGGCGACGGGCCGCGGGGTCGCGGCCGCCTTCGCCCGGCCTTGCGCGCTCAGCCCAGCCACGTCGGGCGAAGCGGGAACCCGGAGCTCCCGTGCCCGTCCGTGCGCGAGGCGAGGACCTGGTGGAGCTGGATCTCGTTGCGCTCGAAGGCGAGCCGCGACCCGGCCATGTAGAGGCCCCACACCTTCGCGGTGCCCTCACCGACCTCGCGGACACACTCGTCCCAGTTGTCGACGAGATTCCGGCACCAGGCGGTCAAGGTCAGCGCGTAGTGCTCCCTCAGGTTCTCCTCGTGACGCACTTCGAGCCCGGCGTCCTGCATCTCGGTGATGATGCGTCCCGAGCCGGTGAGCTCTCCGTCCGGGAAGACGTACCGGTCGATGAACGCACCCGTCTTCTCCCGTGACCGGTTGTCCTTGCGGGTGATGCAGTGGTTGAGGACCCGGCCTCCCGGCCGCAGGCGCG
>DASVBF010000004.1:0-14696 GCA_036375975.1 Nocardioidaceae bacterium
TACTCCATCACGGACGAGCGCCGCGCGGTCGTCGGCCAGGCCGGGCCGTACTACGTCACCGGCCAGCAGCTCCTGGTGAAGAAGGGCTCGGACATCAAGTCGGTCGACGACATCAAGGGCAAGGAGGTCTGCTCGGTCACCGGGTCCACCTCGCTCGACAACGTCGAGGCCAAGGGCGCCAAGCCGCGTGGCTTCGACACCTACTCGGAGTGCGTCGACCAGGTGCTCAACGGCACCGTCGACTCGATGACGACCGACGGCGCGATCCTTCTCGGCTACGTGGCGGAGCACCCCGACGACCTCGAGGTCGTGGGCGACCCCTTCTCGGAGGAGCGCTACGGCATCGGCTACTCCAAGAAGTACCCCGAGATGTGCCAGTGGATCAACGACACGGTCAAGAAGGCCGAGGACGACGGCACCTGGAAGAAGGCCTTCGAGGCGACGCTCGGCCAGTCCGGCGTGGACACCCCGGAGCCCCCGGCCATGGACGACTGTCCGTCCGCCTGACGCGGTAGAACAAGTCAGCCGCCGTGGGGGCGCCCGGATTCGGGCGCTCCCGCGGCCTCGGCGCCACGACGTGCGGCGCCAAGGAAGGAGGTATCCCCGGCGATGGACGACGTGCGGTCGAACTTCGACCTCGTGCTCAAGGCGTTCTGGGTCACCATCGAGCTACTCGTGCTCTCCGGGGTCGCGTCCCTCGTGCTGGGCACCCTCCTCGGCGCCATGCGCGTCGGTCCCATCGGCGTGCTGGCGAGGTTCGCGACGGTCTACGTCTCGATCGTCCGCAACACCCCACTGCTGATGGTCTTCGTCTTCATCTTCATCGCAGCCCCCGAGCTCGGCTGGTTCGTGGGGACCCCGTTCCTGCTCAAGGGCGTGGTGGCGCTGACCGTCTACACGTCCGCCTTCGTGTGCGAGGCGGTCCGTTCGGGTGTCAACTCGGTGTCCGTCGGACAGGCAGAGGCGTCCCGGGCAATCGGGCTGACCTTCAGGCAGTCCATGCAGCTCGTCGTGCTTCCGCAGGCCTTCCGCGCCGTCGTACCTCCATTGGCCAGCGTGCTGATCGCCCTCGCGAAGAACACCTCGGTCGCGGCGGTCTTCGGGATCATGGAGGCCACCGCCCGCATGCGGTACTTCACCAACAACAACGCCGAGGACCGCACGCTGATATTCCTGACCTTCGCGATCGGCTACATCATCATCGTCGAGGTGATGTCGGCCGGCGCCCACGCACTCGAACGCCGCTGGAGGGTCGCCCGATGAGCACCGTCCTCTACGACAACCCGGGCCCCCGCACCCAGGCC
The DNA here is from genome assembly GCA_036375975.1 of Nocardioidaceae bacterium. Classification (GTDB taxonomy): domain Bacteria; phylum Actinomycetota; class Actinomycetes; order Propionibacteriales; family Nocardioidaceae; genus Nocardioides_C. The sequence continues at coordinate 1,305 of DASVBF010000004.1, forward strand.
CGTCACCGTCTCTACTCCGTCATCGCCGCTGGCGTGCTGCTGGTGGCCGCCGGAGCAGTGGTCTGGCGGATGTACGAAACGGGCCAGTTCGACTACGCGCTGTGGGAGCCCTTCGTCACCCCGGCGTACATCAAGGTCATCCTGGTCGACGGGCTCTGGAAGACCCTGCAGATGGCGTTCTTCTCGATCATCCTCGCGGTGGTCTTCGGGCTGGTCTTCGGTGTCGGCAAGCTCTCCGAGCATCGCTGGGTCCGGTGGCCGGCTTGGGTCGTCGTGGAGTTCTTCCGGGCCGTGCCGCTCCTCCTGCTGATCGTCTTCATCTTCATGACGTACGGAGTGGGTGGCGGCATCGGCTCCTTCTGGTCGGTCGTGATCGGCCTGACCCTCTACAACGGCTCCGTGCTCGCCGAGGTCTTCCGGGCCGGGATCAACGCCGTACCCAAAGGGCAGAGCGAGGCGGCGTACGCCATAGGGATGAGCAAGACCCAGGTCATGCGGCTGGTGCTGCTCCCGCAGGCGGTGAAGATCATGCTTCCCTCCATCATCAGCCAGATGGTGGTCGCCCTGAAGGACACCAGCCTCGGAGCCTATGTGCTCGCGCCGGGTCTGACCTTCGTGGCCAAGGCGATCTACACCGAGTTCGGGAACCAGTTCCAGACGGTCATCGTGATCGCAGGGATCTACATCGTCGTGAACCTGCTCCTCACCTGGGTCGCCACCTGGGTGCAGAAGCGGTACGTCGGCGAGAAGCGGCTGGACGTCACGCATATCTACGGGACGTACGAGTCAGGCGCGAGCATGGGCGCCTGACTCGCGGGTTCCGGCGCTCCGACTGGGGCTGCACTGCAGGTCCTCCCGTGCCGCGTCGAGCACAATGTCTGCATGGACGTCGCCCAAGCACAGGAGTTCGTTCGCCGGCACCACCACGCCGTCCTCGCCACCCGGCGAGCGGACGGAGGCCTTCAGCAGAGCCCGGTGCTCGTGGGGGTCGACGACCAGGGGCGCTTCGTGGTCAGCAGCCGGGAGACCGCGTTCAAGACCCGGAACCTCCGCACCGACCCCACGGCGCATCTGTGCGTGTTCACCGACGGCTTCTTCGGCCCCTGGGTCTTCGTCGAGGGCAACGCCGAGGTGATCTCCCTGCCCGATGCCATGGAGCCGCTGGTCGACTACTACCGCCGACTGTCGGGAGAGCACGACGACTGGGACGACTACCGCGAGGCCATGCGGCGTGACCGGCGGGTGCTGATCCGGGTGACGGCGGCCCGTGTCGGCCCGGAGCGGCAGGGCTAGACGGTCGCGGGCTGGCGGGGCCTCTCGGTGACCCACAGGCGGATCACGCCCTCGACGACCACCGTGCCGTCCTCGCGCACCCCGCGCACCCGCACAGGAAGGTCGGGGTCGTCCCCGGTCCAGCTCTCAGGATCGGTCTCGGCGATGCATGTGATGTCACTCGTCGCCTTGGCCGTGTAGCTCACGTCCATGCCCTTGGGGATCCAGCGCTTCCCCTCCGGGATGGTCGCCTCGGCAAGGGCGCCCATGGCTGCCTCGAGACCGTTGCAGATCGCGATGACATGCACGGTGCCGATGTGGTTCTGCACCCCGCGGCGCTTCTTGATCTTCAGCTCGGCGTAGTTGGGGCGCAGCTCGACGAACCGCGGGCGCACAGTCGAGAAGTATGGCGCCTTCTGCGCGAAGAGCAGCGAGAACACCCTCTGCCCCGCAGGGAGCCTGCTGACCTTGGTGTACAGGTCCAAGACGTTCGGCATGCCCGGATATTACCCGCAGGTAACCTCCGGTCGCCAGTGCTGTGCGCGCGTTGTGGACGGTTCGCCAGCGGTATGCCACGGGTGGACCGTCCATAACCCCGCGTTACAAGGGGTCAGCGGGCAACCTCGGTGGCACGGGACTCGCGGACCACGGTCACCTTGATCTGCCCGGGGTAGCTGAGCTCCTCCTCGAACTGCTTGGCGATGTCACGAGCGAGCACCTGAGCGCCGATGTCGTCGACCTGGTCCGGGAGCACCATCACCCGCACGTCGCGTCCGGCCTGCATCGCGAAGACCCGGTCCACCCCGGGCTTCGCCAGGGCGATGTCCTCGAGCCGGTGCAGTCGTTCGACGTACGCCTCGAGGGACTCCCGACGTGCACCCGGCCGACCACCGCTGATCGCGTCGGCCGCCTGGGTGATCACGGCCTCGACGGTCCGCGGCTCGACCTCGTTGTGGTGCGCCTCGATGGCGTGGACGACGTCCTCGCACTCGCCGTACTTCCGGGCCAGCTCGGCACCGACGATGGCGTGGGATCCTTCCGCCTCATGGGTGAGCGCCTTGCCGATGTCGTGGAGGAACGCACCTCGAACGCAGAGGGTCCGGTCGAGACCGAGCTCGTCGGCGAGGAGACCCGCCGCGTGTCCGGACTCGACGAGGTGGCGCAGCACGTTCTGGCCGTACGAGGTGCGGTACTTGAGCCGCCCGAGGGTGGCGACGAGCTCGGGGTGAAGGTCGGTGATGCCCATCTCGAGAGCGGCGTCCTCGCCTGCCCGCACACACAGCCGGTCCACCTCGAGGCAGGAGCGCTCGTGGACCTCCTCGATCCGCGTCGGGTGGATCCGACCGTCGGCAACGAGCTCCTCGAGGGTCAGCCGAGCCATCTCGCGGCGTACCGGGTCGAAGCAGCTGAGGAGGACGGCGCCGGGGGTGTCGTCGACGATCAGGTTCACCCCGGTGATCTGCTCGAAGGACCTGATGTTGCGACCCTCGCGGCCGATGATCCGGCCCTTCATGTCGTCACCGGAGAGCTGCACGGTGGATACGACTGACTCCGTGGTCTGGTCCGAGGCGAGTCGCTGGATCACCGTGGCCAGGATCCGCTTTGCCCGGGCCTGCGCCTCCTCCTGCGCGGTTCGCTCGATCTCCCGGACGGTCAGGGCCGCGGCCCGCTTCGCCTCGGCCTCGAGGGAGTCCACGAGCGCGTCGCGGGCCTCCGCAGCGGTGAGACCCGCGACCCTCTCCAGAGCGATCCTGCGATCCTCCTCGAGATCGACCAGCTCGGCCCGTCTGGCCTCGACCTGCGTCTCCGCCGCCGTCAGCTCGTCTCTGCGTGCCTGGAGTCGTCGGGTCTCCGTGTCGAGCCGGGCCTCTCGTTCGCTCAGCCGGCGCTCGCGGCGCTCGATGTCCTGGCGCTGCTCCTGGAGGTCGCGGTGCAGCTCGTCTTCGTGCTTCGCGGAGCGGTGACGGTTGAGGAGCACGACCGCCAGGGTGGCCACTCCCGCGACGACGAGCAGCACGATGATCGCCATGAGCCACTCGACCATGCCACCGAGGAGCAGGGGGTAGGTCTCGCCAGCCTGGTCCGCCGCCACTGCAAGTCGGTTCATCCCAGGCTCCTGTCGCTATGGGCGCGACCGGATACGCGTCAGCCAGCGACAGCAGAACTGCCGCTGGCTCTCGAACGTATGTGTCGCGCATGTCCGGCTTCGCCGGGTTCAGATGTCTTCTCAGGTCCGATTGCTCGGAAGGTGCTGCTCTTTTGAGGCTAGGTCGAGGACAGGGGACGGTCAAGGAGCGTCAGAAGGACGACGGGCCCTCGTCCGGCTCGACGTCGAACTCCCCCGGCATGTCCGGTGCCTCACCGCCGTGCGCCTCGTCGTCTGGTCCGTCCAGCCCGGACGAGTCGAGCTCCTCGCGCACGACCCGCCAGACCACGTCTCCCCGGTGTCCCTTCCGGGCGAGCATGGCCGTCAGCCGCCGCATCGCGGTGGCCCGGTCCACGCGACGCAGCGTCCGCAGCTTGCGACGCACGAGGGTGCGCGCGGCCTCCTCCTCCTCGGCAGGATCGATCTCCTCGAGGGTCTCCCTGGCGACCTCGTCGTCGATGCCCTTCCGGCGCAGCTCCTGCGCGAGAGCGCGTCGGCCGAGGCCCCTGCCGGACTGTCGGGACTCCACCCAGGAGCGCGCGAAGGCGGCGTCGTCGATGAGGCCGACCTCCTCGAACCGGGCGAGCAGCCGGTCGGCGACCTCCTCCGGGACCCGCCGCTTCGCGAGCTTCGCCGCGAGCTCCGCCCGGCTGCGGGCCTGCCCGGTCAGCTGGTCGAGGAGGATCTTCCGCGCGACGTCCTCGGCGTCGGCGTCCGGGCCGAGGAGGACGTCGTCCTGGGGTGGATGCGAAGAACCGTCCGGCCGGCTCTCCTGACGGGGAGGGCCGGACGGACGGTCAGGTGCTGGGTGCGGCATGGACCAGCTCAGAAGTCGACTCCGGTGGGCTCGGCCGGACCGGCCTCTCCGGGGGTGTCGACCTGGGGCCCGATGCCGAGCTTCTCGAGGATCCGCTTCTCGAGCTCGTTGGCGAGATCCGGGTTGTCCCGCAGGAAGTTGCGGGAGTTCTCCTTGCCCTGGCCGAGCTGGTCGCCCTCGTAGGTGTACCAGGCGCCGGCCTTGCGGACGAGACCCGCGTCGACGCCCACGTCGATCAGGCCGCCCTCGCGGCTGATGCCCTGGCCGTACATGATGTCGAACTCCGCCTGCTTGAACGGCGGGGCGACCTTGTTCTTGACGACCTTCACACGGGTCCGGTTGCCGACCATCTCTTGGCCGTCCTTGAGCGTCTCGATGCGACGGACGTCGAGCCTGACCGAGGAGTAGAACTTCAGCGCGCGGCCACCCGTGGTGGTCTCGGGTGACCCGAACATCACGCCGATCTTCTCGCGCAGCTGGTTGATGAAGATCATCGTCGTGCCGGCGCCGTTGAGAGCACTCGTCATCTTGCGCAGAGCCTGGCTCATCAGCCGGGCCTGGAGGCCGACGTGGCTGTCGCCCATCTCTCCCTCGATCTCGGCGCGGGGCACCAGGGCAGCCACCGAGTCGACCACGATCAGGGACAGCGCCCCGGAGCGGATCAGCATGTCGGCGATCTCGAGCGCCTGCTCACCGGAGTCGGGCTGCGAGACCAGGAGCGCATCGGTGTCGACACCGAGGGACTTGGCGTACTCAGGGTCGAGCGCGTGCTCGGCGTCGATGAACGCCACGATGCCGCCGGCGCGCTGGGCGTTGGCCACCGCGTGCAGGGCGACCGTGGTCTTGCCGGAGGACTCGGGACCGTAGATCTCCACGACCCGGCCGCGCGGGAAGCCGCCGATGCCGAGTGCGACGTCGAGGGCGATCGCTCCGGTCGGGATGACCTCGAGCGGGGCGCGGGTCTCGTCGCCGAGGCGCATCACCGAGCCCTTGCCGAACTGCCGTTCGATGTTCGCGAGGGCGGCGTCCAGCGCCTTCTCGCGGTCTCCACCAGCCATTGATGTAATCCGTCCGTCTGTCCGCCTGCTCGCGGATCCTGAGTTCTTCTTCATCGCGAGTGACACTAGAGGGAACCTCCGACAGTTCGATTTCGCACGAGCTCGTCTGTGGATGTCCAGCCTCTGCATCGTGGTTGTGGGAACACCCTAACCCGAACACGTGTTCGACTCACCCCGCGACACGCCCCGATTTCCGCAGTGCCCACCTCGCGGCCCTGGCCGGCCCGGGCGAGCCGTCCGCGTAGGGGACCAGGTCACAGGGCGAGGGGCTCCACGGGGTCCGTGCCGCCGCCCGGCGTACCTCTGCCCGACCGGCGGGCGAACTCCGACGCGGTCAGCACACCGGTGACCAGCAAGGCCGCGAAGATGTTCAGCGCACCGAAGCCGAGCCAACCCATGACCAGACCCGCGGCAACGCCTGCAGCAGCGGCAACCAGACCCATGACCAGGTCGGCGGCGCCCTGCACGTCGGTGCGCGCGTCGACGGGAGCGGACTCCGAGAGCAGCGTCGACGCCGCGACGGTGCAGAACGACCAGCCGAGACCGAGCAGGAAGAGCCCCCAGCCGATCTGCCACGACGCCCCCGCCGGTGAGGTGCCGGCCAGCCCGAGCGACACGAACAGGATCACCGCCCCGGCCTGCATCACCGGGACCCTGCCGAACCTGTCCGCCGCCCAGCCCACGACGGGGGCGAAGGCGAACATGCCCAGGACGTGCGCGCTCACGACCACACCGATGATCTCCAGCTCCGCACCTCCGTGGTGCATGTGCAGCGGCGTCATCACCATGACCGCGATCATCACGGCGTGTGCCAGCGCCAGCACGGCGATGCCCGCCGAGACGTTCGTACGTGTGCGCACCACGTCGAGCACCCGCGACCACCTCGTGCCCCGAAGCACGTCGGCGCCGCTCCCCCGCCCCAGCGCCGCCTCGCGGGCGACCAGTAGCGGGTCGGGGCGCAGGAGCATGCCGATCACGAGCGCGGCAGCGAGCATCCCGACCACGCCGAAGACGAACGGGCCGGTGAGGCGAGGCAGACCGACCCCGGTCCCCACGTCGCCGGCGAAGCCGGTCAGGTTCGGTCCCGCGACGGCGCCCACCGTGGTCGCCCACACCACCAGCGAGAGCGCCCTCGCGCGACGGCTCGGTCGCGCGAGGTCGGTGGCGGCGTAGCGCGACTGGTTGTTCGCGGCGGTGGTGGCACCGACCAGGGTGGTGCCGACGAGGAGGATCGCGAAGGAGTCGACGACGCCGGCCACAACGCACAGCGCTGCGCCCGAGGCGCCGAGCAGGTACCCGACCATCAGACCGAGCCGTCGGCCGCGCCTGCCCATCAGGTGCGCGAGCAGGAAGGACGCGACCGCCGCGCCCAGGACCTGCATCGTCTGGGCCAGCCCTGCCAGCTCCGGAGATCCCAGGATCTGCTCGGCCAGGATCGCGGCGACTGCGATGCCGATGGTGATGCCGAGGCCACCGAAGGCCTGCGCCGCGACGAGGGTGCCCAGGGTCCGCCGCTGAACCTTCTCGATCCTGTGGTCCGGCCACCGCACAGCGCCGACGACCCCCCGGGCGGCGTCGGACGCGGCCGCGCCGAGCCATCCGACAGCTTCTCGTCCGACACCGGATCCGGCACCGTGCCTCGGGCCCCCGGCGCCGCCTGGCTCCGGGCCGTGCTGGGGCTCCTGCTTCTTCACGGGCTGAATCGTCTCATCAGGTCATCACGCGAGCGGCCCGGCTCAGCGCTCCGACGCAGGGAGGCCGAGCGCACGCCAGACCGCCTGCCAGACCCGCTTCGGGCTCTCGCCGGCGTCGAGCGCCTGGGCGACGGTGCGGCCGCCAAGGTCGGCCAGAACGTGCTCGCGCGACCAGGTCCGGGCGTAGGCCGGCCCCAAGGCCTGCTCCATCCGTGCCCAGAACTCGGTGTGGCGCATGTCGCCTCCTGCCGTCTCGTCGCGGTCCTCGGGCATGAGGGTACGTCGGAAGCCTGAGACAATGGCGGTCATGCCTGCCGACTATCTGATCCGTCCGGCCGTCAAGGATGACCTCTCTGACATCGCGGCGATCTACGAGCACGAGGTCACGAACAGCATCGCGACCTTCGACCTCGAGCCACCGGACTCGTCGTACTGGCTGGAGAAGCTGGCCGGCAACCACGCAGGCGACCACCTGCTCGTCGCCGTCGACGCGGACGAGGATGTCGTGGGTTACGCCTACTCCTGGAGCTTCCGCCCCCGACCGGCGTACAGCCTCACCAGGGAGACGTCGATCTACCTCGATCCCTCTGTGCGAGGCAAGGGTCTCGGCAAGCTGCTCTATCCCGCACTCCTCGACACGATGGCGGAGTCCGGCGTCCACACCGCGGTGTCCCTCGTCGCGCTGCCGAACCCGGGAAGCATCAGCCTCCACAAGTACTGCGGCTTCGAGGAGGTGGGGCACATGCGGGAGGTCGGCTACAAGTTCGACCAGTGGATCAACGTCACGTGGTTCCAGAAGATGCTCTACCCCGCCCAGCACGCGACTCCCGCGGCGCACATGATCGTTCCGGACTGATCAGATTTCCGGACTGACCAGTTCCGTCGCTTTTCCCCGAAACAGGCTGTCCCTAACTTTGGGGACGATGGTCTCCGACCTCGGGCCGAACGTCCCTCGTCTCCCCTCGTCCGCGCCCACACTCTTGGTACGGGGGCGGAGGAGGCGCGGCGTGCACGAGCACAGCGGACTTGGCAATGTCGAGCTCGACGGCGCGCCTGAAGTCATCGCCCACAGACACCCGCTCGCCATGGTGTACGGCGGTGGGGGGGTCTTCGGCATCGCCTACACCTGCGGGGTCGCCACCGGTCTGGCCGAGAGCGGCGTCCCGGTCGCCACGGCCCCCTCGCTCGGCACGTCCGCGGGCTCCTGGGCCGCTTCGGTCATGGCACTGGGGATGGAGTACGACGACTTCGCGGACGTGCGCAGCCCAGGCGTCCCCAACCTGCGGCCGGGTGTGGTCGCCGAGATCGCGCGCAGCATCTTCGGCGAGGCGACACACCACCTCGTGTCCGTCTCCGCGGTCTGTGTGAGGACCCGGCGGAGGCACATCCTCGACGGTGGGGTGTACCCGCTCGCCGACCTCGTGGCGGCATCCTCAGCCGTGCCCGGCCTGCTGCCTCCGCACCGCATCGACGGTCGCCTGTACGTCGACGGCGGGATGTGGTCGGCCACGTCGATCGACGCTGCCTCCGAGGCGGACCGGGTCATCGTGGTGGCGCCCCTGGCCGGAGCCGTGGTGCCTCCCGTGGGCCGCACGGCCGGCCTGCTGCTCGAGCGCGAGCTCCAGCGCTGGCGCGACCGCCACCCCGACTGCGAGGTCCACCTGATCCGGCCGAACAAGGAGATCGCCCGCCTTGCGGGGCACAACCCGCTTGGGCTCTTCGACGACCACCGGGCCAGGGACGTGTACCCGCTCGCCTATGCGCAGGGGGTCCGCTGGGCCGCCCGGATCGGCGCCGGCACGCGTCCCGCCGCCTGAGCCGAGGTCGAGCCGGGACGGCCGCCTAGGCCGCGGCCGACTCGGGACGACGCGGATCAGGACAGCAGGAGCTTGTGGAGCCTGCGAGACACGATCATGAGGCCGATGCTCCCCATCGCGACGAGGTAGATCACCGAGATCACCGAGGCCCACGAAACCGCACCGGTCGTCAGCTCCCGGCAGAGCACGACGCCCCGGTAGAGCGGGGTGGCCTCCACCACCCACCGCAGTGGGCCCTGGAAGGCTGTGACGGGGAAGAAGGTCGCGGAGAACAGGAACATCGGCATGATCGCCAGCTGGATGAACTCGAAGTCCTGCCAGGAGCGCATGAACGTCGTGAGCGCCATGCCGACGCCCGCGAACGCGTAGCCGAGGAGGAGAGCGGCGGGGAGGGCGAGCACCGCCCACCAGGAGCCGATCAGCCCCATCGCGAGCATCACGAGCATGAACCCGGCGGAGTAGAGACCACCCCTGATGAGGCACCAGGTGATCTCGCCTCGAGCCACGTCGCCGACGCGCATGGGGGTCGCGAGGATGGAGTCGTAGAGCTTCTCGAACTTCAGCTTGAAGAAGATGTTGAAGGTGCTGTCCATGATCGCGCCGTTCATCGCCGACGCGGCCAGCATGCCGGGGGCGACGAAGGCGGCATACGGGATGGGCTGGCCGTTCACCTCGAAGCTCTCGATCAGCTTGCCCACCCCGACGCCGATCGAGAAGAGGTAGAGGACGGGCTCGAAGAAGCCGGTGGCGAAGAAGATCCAGTTGCGGATGTAGGCGCGGTAGTTGCGGTCGACCAGGCGCCAGGAGGCGTCCAGCCTCCCGAGGGGCCGACGCTCGATGCGGGTCATCGCGATGCCGGTGAGTGCCATCAGACGATCAGCCTCCGCTTGAGTCTCCGCACCGACCACCACCAGCCGACAGCTGACATCACCGCCAGGTAGGCGACGTGGACAGCCGCGGTGGCGAGGTCGAGCTTGCCGAGGGTGAGCATCCGGGTCAGGTCGACGCCGTGCCACAGCGGGGTGAGCCGCGCCAGCCACTCCAACGGAGCGGAGAGGTTCTCGATCGGGAAGAAGGCCCCGGAGAACAGGAACAACGGGATCACCCCGAGCCGGTAGACGACCGTGAACCCCGCCTCCGACGACAGGCCGGCGGTGTAGCCGTAGATGACGCTGCCGAAGGCGAGACCCACCAGGAGCTGGACCAAGAAGGCCCCGACTGCGCCCACCCAGGAGGTGTAGACGTCGAAGAACCCCAGCACGGCCAGGAACACCACCGAGGTGGTGGCGACCCGGAAGAGCACGAACATCAGGTGTGCGGCGACGATGTCGGAGATGCCGAGCGGCGTGGCGATCATGCCGAGGTAGGTCTTGTTCCACTTGATCATGCCGTAGACCGGCCACATGACCTCACCGGCCGCGGTCTGCATGATGTGCGCGGCGAGAAGGCCGGGGGCGATGAACGCCAGGTAGCTGGGCGCTCCTTCGAGCTGCGCGCCACCTGCGTCGATGTAGCCGCCGAGAAGCACGCCCATCGCGGCGACGTACAGCAGCGGCGTGAGGAATGAGCTGACCGCGGAGCCCTTCCAGGTGCGGCGGTAGACGGTGACCCAGTACGCCGCCTGGCGCAGGACGAGGGCGACCCGGCTCGGTGAGGTCGCGGGTGGGACGGTGACGGCCATCAGTCGACGAGGCTCCGTCCCGTGAGGCGGAGGAAGACATCCTCGAGGGTGGAGCGGCGCACCAGCACTGCCGCGGGCCGCATGCCGCGCTCGTTGACCTTGGCCAGGGCCTCCTCCCCGTCGTGCGTGTAGAGCAGGAGCCGGTCGGGTAGCACCTCCACCCGCTCGGCGAGGTCCTCCACCTGCGCGGCCAGCGCCTCGTGCTCACCCACACCGAAACGCAGCTCTGCGACCTCACGCGTCGAGTGCTGCCGGATCAGCTCCAGCGGCGACCCCTCGGCCACGATGAGCCCACCGTCCATCACGACCAGCCGATCGCACAGCTGTTCCGCCTCATCCATGTAGTGCGTGGTGAGGACGAGCGTCACACCCTGGTGCTTGAGCCGGAACAGCTGGTCCCACAGGACGTGGCGCGCTTGCGGGTCGAGACCGGTGGTCGGCTCGTCGAGCAGCAGCAGGTCGGGGTTGTTGATGAGGGACCGCGCGATCGTGAGGCGACGCTTCATGCCGCCGGAGAGGTCCTCCACCTTGGCCTTGGCCCGGTCGGTGAGAGCGACGAACTCCAACAGCTGGTCGGCCCGGGCGACGACCTCCGCCTTCGGGATGCCGAAGTAGCGCCCGTAGACGACGAGGTTCTCCCTCACGTTGAGCTCGGAGTCGAGGGTGTCCTCCTGCGGACAGACGCCCAGGCGCGCGCGGATCGCGGCGCCATCCGTGGCCGGGTCCATGCCGAGGATGGTCAGCTCTCCGCTGGTGGGTGGCGACACGGCCGCGATCATCCGCATGGTCGAGGACTTGCCTGCACCGTTGGGGCCCAGGAATCCGAACGACTCACCGCGGTGCACCTCGACGTCGATGCCGCGCACGGCCTCGAAGTCGCCGAACGACTTCCGCAGCCCGCGGGCGCGGATCATCACGGGCGACTGGTCCTCGCTCACGGCCGCCTCGGCCGCCTCGGCGGTGTCAGTTCGGTTCTCAAGCACAATGGTTGACCCTAGACCGGCCTTCCGACATTCCTCACCACATTTTCCACGTTCTCCGCCCGCGAGCCGCAGAGACGACACGAGAACGCGAACTCGACCGGACGGCGTCGGCCACGGGGTGGCCCTGGCTGTCGGTGGCATGAGCAAGGATGGTGGGGTGCCGAGCGGACAAGGCGCGTCGAGCGCGGCCGACGTACTCACCAGCTTCAGCGTCCCGACCAGGACCTGGTTCGAGGCGGCGTTCGCCGCGCCCACGGCGGCCCAGGTCGGCGCCTGGGAGACCATCTCCGCCGGGCGCAACGCGCTGGTCGTCGCACCCACCGGCTCGGGCAAGACGCTGTCCGCGTTCCTCTGGTCGCTGGACCGCATGGCCGACCGGCCCGCGCCCGCCGACAAGCTCCGGCGCTGCCGCGTCCTCTACGTCTCGCCCCTCAAGGCGCTCGCCGTCGACGTGGAGCGCAACCTCCGGGCGCCGCTGGTCGGCATCCGGCAGACCGCGGACCGCCTCGGCGTGCCGGTCCGCGACATCACCGTCGGGGTCCGGTCCGGCGACACCCTCGCACCCGAACGCCGACGGCTCGCGACCACTCCACCAGACATCCTGATCACGACGCCCGAGTCGCTCTTCCTCATGCTGACCTCGCAGGCCCGCGAGGCGCTTCGTGGCGTAGAGACGGTCATCGTCGACGAGGTGCACGCCGTCGCGGGCACCAAGCGCGGCGCGCACCTGGCGTTGAGCCTCGAGCGGCTCGACGCGCTCCTCGACCAGCCGGCGCAGCGGATCGGCCTCTCGGCGACGGTGCGGCCGGTGGAGGAGGTGGCACGCTTCCTGGGCGGCTCCCGCCCGGTGGAGGTCGTCGCCCCCGGGTCCGCCAAGGACTGGGACCTCCAGGTCGTGGTGCCGGTCGAGGACATGACCGAGCTCGCCCTCGCCCAGCTCGACGAGGTCCCCGAGGGCTCGGCCGCCGGCTCCGCCGAGCGGCGTGCCTCGATCTGGCCGCACGTCGAGGAGCGTGTCGTGGACCTCATCGAGCGGCATCGCTCGACGATCGTGTTCGCCAACTCACGACGACTCGCGGAGCGCCTCACCGCCCGGTTCAACGAGATCGCCGCCGAGCGTGCCGGGTCCAGCGCCGAGGCATCCGGCCCTCCGGCGGAGATCATGGCCCAGTCCGGCCAGTCCTACGGCGCCCCTCCGGTGATCGCCCGCGCGCATCACGGGTCCGTGTCGAAGGAGCAGCGGGCGGTCATCGAGGACGACCTGAAGCGAGGCGCCCTCCCCTGCGTGGTCGCCACCAGCAGCCTCGAGCTCGGCATCGACATGGGCGCCGTCGACCTCGTCGTCCAGATCGAGTCGCCCCCCAGCGTCGCCTCCGCCTTGCAGCGGGTCGGCCGGGCAGGACACCAGGTGGGCGAGGTGTCCCGCGGCGTGCTGTTCCCCAAGCACCGCAGCGACCTCGTCCACACCGCGGTTGCCGTGGAGCGGATGCGTGCCGGGCAGATCGAGTCGCTGCGAGTGCCCGCGAACCCACTCGACGTGCTGGCGCAGCAGGTCGTCGCCGCGACGGCGGTCGACGACTGGGATGTCGACGAGCTCTACGACCTGGTGCGCCGGAGCGCTCCGTTCACGAGCCTGCCGCGCTCGGCGTACGACGCCACGCTGGACCTGCTCTCGGGGCGCTACCCCTCGGACGAGTTCGCCGAACTGCGCCCCCGCATCGTCTGGGACCGCGTCACCGGGTCGCTCAGCGGGCGTCCCGGGGCGCAGCGCCTGGCCGTGACCAGCGGCGGCACCATCCCAGACCGGGGCCTGTTCGGCGTGTTCCTGGTCGGCGAAAAGGCGTCCAGGGTCGGCGAGCTCGACGAGGAGATGGTCTACGAGTCGCGCGTCGGTGACATCTTCGCCCTCGGCGCGACGAGCTGG
>DASVBF010000007.1:0-8993 GCA_036375975.1 Nocardioidaceae bacterium
CGACCTCTGGGTTATGAGCACCCAAACTGCCGTCTCAGACCTCTCCCCCAGTCTCCACCTTCACTGGCTATCTCCCGTCGCCTCTCAGCCCGCAGCTCATCCATCACCACGCGTACCGAGGCTTCTCACCGCGTCTTGGTCACGGGTCTGGTCACGGGTTCCGATGCCCTGCGCTGCACCAGCGACCGGCTCTGCAACTCCACACGAACGGCTACACCCGCGGGAGGTCACCGTCCACGGGTCTCGCCATTTCCCCGGTGCGCTCCTCCAGCACGGTCCTTCCCAGAAAGACGCCGAGGACTTGAGGCATGCCGCACCAGACACTGGTGAGAAGGACGACGCATGAGTAGCCCTGTCCACCTTAGGCCGCTTCGGGCCCCGTTTGAGGAGCGCTTGGAGTGCCGTGCTGGTTGGGGTTGTAGGTGGATCCGTCTTGCCAGCAGCGCCATATCACTCCGAGCCAGGCACGAGCCAGGATGCGAGTGGCGTGGGGATGGTCCTTGCCTCGCGCGATGGGGTCGTCGTAGAAGCATGCGGCCCACGGGTTGGCGTGGTGGCGGAACGCGTAGCCAAGCGTCGCCCGCTCCTTGCGACGGATGATGCCGATCGGGGCGATCACCGCCAAGGACATCCGCGAGCGTATGCCGTGCCTCAGCCTACGAGGGGACGTTCGGCCCTGGCGAGGGGGACTGCCCGCGCGAAGGCTGAACCGCAAAGCACCATCGTGGCGGGGGCTCGCGGACATGAAAGGAGAAAGCCATGAGCCACCTGGAGTTGCGCGCACGGATGAAGGTCCGATCAGGCCAACTCGACGGCTTCAAAGCGCAGGCCGCCGAGCTCGTGCGGCTGACTCGTGAGCTGGACACACAGACGCTGCGCTACGACTGGTTCCTGTCCGAGGACGGCACCGAGTGCGAGGTGCACGAGGCGTACAAAGGCGAGCAGGGCCTGTTCGAGCACAACCAACACATCATGGAAGCGCGGGCGAAGCTGTTCCGCGACTACGCCTACGGCCACGAGATGACGGCGTACGGCCCCATCTCTCAGGAGCTCGTCGACCTCGCCAACAAGCATGCGGGTGGCATCGGCCGCTATGAGTTCGTCGGCGGGCTCGAACCAGAACCGATGATCTGAACCACGAGCCCGAGGCTGACGATGGGCTTCGTCAAGGCCCGCGGATGCGACCTGTACTTCGAGGAGAAGGGCCGCGGCCAGTCGATCCTGCTGATCCCTCCGTCGGGGGCTACGGCCTCCATGTGGGGGACGCTCGCCGACGAACTCGCCGACGTCGGGCGTGTCATCGTGTACGACCGGCGCGGGTACGCCCGCTCGTGCGGTGGGGTGGTTCGCTCGGCTGCGGTGCATACCGCGGACGCCGCGGCGGTGGTGGAAGCCTTGGACGCGGCCCCGGCCATGGTCGTCGGGACGAGCGCCGGTGCGACGATCGCGCTCGACCTTGCCGTCCGGCGCCCCGATCTGGTCCGCGCGGTCGTCGCTCACGAGGCACCGTGGCGGGCGCTGCTTCATCCAGACGTGTCGGCCCCCCGCACGCTGCTGAGGGTGCAGCGGCTGGCATGGCAAGGCCGGTACGACGCCGCCGCCGAGCATCTCCTGCGCTATGTGTATGCCTACCGCGACGGCGGCAGCGCGTGGGATGCCTTCCCCGAGCAGTGGCGGCGGATCGCCCGGGAGAACGGGCGGTCCGTGGTAGCCGATCTCTGGGCCACTCTCGGCAGCTATCCCTCTCACGCTCGGCTGGCCAACATGACCCCGCCGGTGGTGTGCACGCACGGCTCCCGGAGCCGCAACTACATGCGCGCGACCACCCGGTCGCTGGCCAGGGCCATCCCGACGGCCACACTGCGGCAGGTTGACGGCGCTGCGCACGCGGTCCCGTTCGACGCGCCGGGCATCTTCGCGCAAATCATCGCCGACGGGATTCACGCCGCCGAAGCACCTCCGCCGACCGCGGCCTTCACGGAGCCGTCGTACCGGCGAAGGAGCCGGCAGTTCCTCACCCTGATCCGCGCGGTGAGGGCGGACCGGGCACGTGCACAGTCCGACCCCTGGCGCCAGGCCGCACCGATCGACGGCGCGCGGCTGCGCGACCTCGTCGCAACCGTCGCGGAGGAGGCGCGACTGGTCACCATCCCGGTGAACCGCCGGTCCTGGACGCCTACGGGCCTCACCGTCGCCGCCGGCCAGCAGGTGACCTGGCTCGCGTGGGGGACCCTGTACCTGATCCTGCCGCTCGGCGTCGGGGTCCGTCCCCGCCTCGTGCTGCGCGGGCGCATCAGCGACGGCCCGCCGCAGGACGGCAGCCACGACACGGTAACCTTCCGGGCGGATCGCAGCGGTGAGGCTCACCGCCTTCCAAGAAGGCCTGCGCCGGCTCGGTATCGACGGTGAGGACCTGGCCCAGCACCTCAACGCCTTCTACCTCGAACGGCGCTTCTCGTGCGTGGATCTGTACGACGACGTGATCCCCACCCTGGAAGACCTGGCCGCGGACCACAACATCGGGTTGCTGTCGAACGGCAGCTCTTACCCCGACCGTGTGGAATTGCAGCGATACTTCGGCGCTGCTGTCTTCTCCCAGGACGTGGGCGCGGAGAAGCCCGACCCCGCCATCTACCGAGCGGCTCAGGAGGCGCTCCCCGGGGACCGGTACATCATGGTTGGCGACTCATTGACCAATGACGTGATCGGCGCGCAATCGGCCGGGTGGCGCGGAGTATGGCTAAACCGGGCACCGACGATGAGTTCGACCGGGCGGTCACCGACTTCGCCCAGCGGTACGCCGAGCAGAACGAGCGCGACTTCGGGGACTTCACCCAAGCGAATCGAACATCCCAGCTCGCCGCTATCCAGGGGAGTCTGAAATCTGCTCAGGACAGCGGGCCAGAGTGGCGTCCGGCCGGCCGAGTACTCAGCCGGCCAGTCTCGGCAGTCTGCTCGGGTCCGTTCCGGGTCGTGGAGAGGCGCATGTACTGCTCGGTGAGTCCGATTCGGAGCACGTTCGGCCCGACGCCAGGCAACTGGTCGAGCAGGTAGCGGGGCAAGGGGCGGAACTGGATCTCGATCTCCGCTGAGTCGCCCGGAAGCGCCTTGCCTGAGCGCAGGGCGAACGGGACCCCGTCCCACCGGGGGCGCTGTCCACGGCGAGGGTGAGGGAG
Source organism: Nocardioidaceae bacterium (assembly GCA_036375975.1). GTDB lineage: Bacteria > Actinomycetota > Actinomycetes > Propionibacteriales > Nocardioidaceae > Nocardioides_C. The sequence goes on from DASVBF010000007.1 coordinate 3,177, forward strand.
GCGGTTGCGACTGGGGTCGACGCCTGGCTCCTCGACGTAGGACGGCACCTGTCGCGAGCCGATGGCGCCTTCGCTGGCGCGCGGGCGAGGGACTCGACGTAGGCGAATGTGCATAACGAGAAGGTGCCCTCGGAGCCGCGCAAGCCGTCGGGTGAGGCCTCAGACCAGGCTGTCGGTGACGAGCTCGCCGTCCATGGCGTCTTCCGAACGTCCACAGCAACAGACCGCGCGGCCGGAGCTGTTTGGGGCGCCGCCCGCGATCAACCCTCCCCGGATATGCCTGTGTCGTTGGTGTGCCCGGCGTCGAGGGCCTTGATCTCCTTCAGAGCCGCATCCATCGACGGGTAGAAGTGGTCCTTGTCCAGGGTCTCGAGGAGTCCGTAGCGCAGAACGAGGTCCTGCAGACGTCCGCGTAGCTCCACGAAGGCCATGTGCACGCCCCTGGTGTTGAGCTGTTTGTCGGCCTGGTCCAGCATCTCCGCGGCGGTAACGTCGATGTCGGTGATCGCCTCGCACTGGAGGACCACCCAGCGGACCTCTTTCGTCCGGACCAGCTTGCGCACCTGGTCGTGGAACATGCCGGCGTTGGCGAAGAAGAGCGGCGCCTCCCAGCGGTACACCACGATGCCGGGTTCCTCGCTGACCTGGAGGTCGGCCGTGATGTCGTGCCAGGTGCCGTCCGCGGCCCTGCCGAGCACCGCTCCGTGTGGCCACCAGTTGCGGCGGAAGAAGAGGAAGATGGAGAGCACGATCGCGATCAGGATCCCTTGTAGTACGCCGAAGAAGATCACGCCCAGGCTGGCGACGACGGAGAGGAGCAGCGCGGTCCGCCGTACCCTCCAGTAGCGGGCCAGGGCCGCGAGGTCCATCAGGGAGAGCGCGGCGGTGATGACGACGGCCGCGAGGGCTGTCTGTGGGAGGTCGGCCAGCAGGCCGTTGAGGAATAGCAGCAGGATCGCCACGACGGCCGCGCCGACCAGTCCGGTGAGCTGGCTCTTGGACCCAGTCTGCTCGGCGACGGCGGTGCGGGAGCCGCTGGTGGAGACCGAGAAGCCCTGGAAGAGCCCGGCCGCCAGGTTGGCGGTCCCGAGTCCGATCATCTCCTGGTCGGGCCGTACCTCTTCGCCGCGGCGAGAGCTGAAGCTGGTGGAGGTGGCGATCGTGTCGGTTAGGGAGACGAGGGCGATGCCGAGGGCTGCGAGCAGCAGGGGGCCGATGTCGCTGGCCTGCGTCCAGGGGATCTGCGGGGTCGGCAGCCCCTGCGGCAGCGGGCCGACCGTGTCGACGCCCTTCCTGGACAGGTCCAGCACCGCGGAGAACACTGTGGCGCCGACGATGGCGATGAGGATCGCGGGGAGCTTCCGCGTCACGCGTGGAAGCACCAGGAGCACGGCCAGCGTCGCGAGCCCCACCGCCAGGGTTGTGGAGTGCGTCTGGTCGATATTTTCGAAGAACGCCTTGACCTCGTCGATGAAGTTGTCGGCATTGGTGGAGAATCCGCAAAGCTTCGGCAACTGTCCGACGATGATGGTGATGCCGAGCCCGTTCATGTATCCGACCTGGACCTCCTTGGACAGGAGGGCGGCGACGAAGCCCAGCTTTGCCACGCCGATGCCGACCAGGATCAGGCCGGTGAGGATCGCCAGCATTCCGGCCAGCGCGATCGCGGTTTCGGGGTCGTCCGCGGCGCCGAGGGGCAGGATCGCCGCGAAGATCAGCGGGGAGACCGACGAGTCAGGTCCCAGCACGAGGACGCGGGACGCCCCCATCAACGCATAGCCCACCAGGCAGGCGATCGTCGTGTACAGCCCGGTGACCGCCGGGAGCCCGGCGAGCTCGGCGTAGGCCATGCCCTGGGGCACCAAGATGGCGGCGAGCACCAGGCCCGCGACCACGTCCGACCTCAACCATTCCCGGTGGTAGCTGCGTAGGGCGGCCAGGCCCGGCACGCGTCGCTCGAGCGTCGTGCCTCCGCCTTCGACAGTCGGTGCGCTCATGCGACCGGCCCTCCGTCACTTGGGCCAGGCACGGTTGGTCGCCATCGCAGCGAACCTGCCCGCGACCAGCCGGATCAGCGACCCTGCGACCACGTCGCCTGGATAATGCACCCCACAGTGGACCCGTGACTCCGCGAACGTGGCGGCTGCGACGAGGAGGAACGGTCGCGGCCACGGAAGCGCGACGCCGACGCCTTCGGCGAAGGCGAACGCCGATGCCGCATGGCCGGACGGGAACGAGGTGGACCCCGGCATCCGCACATGCCGTGCGTCGGGGGCGGCCTCACCGCGGAGGGGGCGCGCTCGGCGCGCGAGTGGTTTGAAGCCGAGGTTGACCGTGGCGGACGCCACGCCGATCGAGACCGCTCCGTTGACTGCCGCACGCCGACCCCGCGATCCGCCGGCGAGGGCCAGCAGCGCCGCGACCCCTAGCCACAGCTTTGACTTGTCCGCTGCCAGGCTCAGTCGACGGAGCCCATCGTCTAGGGTCGGGGTGTCCGACTCCGCCACCGCGACGTACACCGCCCGGTCCAGCCGTCCCAGCTCCCGCAGGGAGGAGCGCCGCCGGGACGCGCCGGGTCCGGGCACTGGGTGGTGGGTCCGCGCGGTCTGGTCGGCGGTCAGCCCTGGGTCAGGCATCGTCGCCTCCGCTTGCAAGGCTCTCGAAACGCACCGTGCTCGGCTCGTTGTGGAGCGTCCCAACTCGCCATCACAGCAGAGCTCTCCAGCGTCGAGCGGCCGTCGGTCACGAACTGATTGACGTCGTCTTGGTAGCCGGGCAGCACCGCGGCGAACCGCCCGACCGCGACCACGATGGAGGCCGCCCTTTCGAGCGGATCCTCGGGTCTCCAGCCGCACCGTCTTTGGCTCACTGGAGAGCCGAGGTGAGGCGCATGACGTTGTCGGTGTAGCGATCCTTCAGCGGGATGTGCGTCCATTCGCCGAGGGTCAACTCCCGTGAGATCGACCGGTAATGATCCTCGACCTTTCGGATCTCGTGGACGAAGTCGCCGCCGAAGCACATGGTGGAGACCTCGAAGTTGAGCCCGAATGACCGCATGTCCATGTTGCTGGACCCTATGACTGCGACGTCGTCGTCGACCGAGAAGTGCTTCGAGTGGAGGATGTACGGCGGCGGATACAGCCAGATGCGTACACCGGCGTCCAGCAGGGCCTGATAGTAGGAGCGCTGGGCGTGGTAGACCATGAACTGGTCACCGGCTTCAGACACGAACAGCTCTGTCTCGACACCCCGCTGGGCGGCCGTCGTGACGGCGTACAGAAGGGATTCATCAGGCACGAAGTACGGGCTGGTGATCGACAGCCGGCGTTGGGCTCCGTAGATCATCGTGTTGAAGAGCCTGAGGTTGTTCTCGTGTGAGAACCCAGGCCCGCTCGGCACCACCTGGCACGCCAGGCCCTCGGAGTGAGCAACCTCTGGGATGACGAACTCGTCTTGGTCCAGCATCTCGTGCGTCTCGACGAACCAGTCCGTCGCGAACACCACATTGAGCTTGGTCACCGTCGGACCGGTGAGCCGCACGGTGAGCTCGCGCCATTCGCGGCCGGCGTTGTGGTTCTTCGGTTTGTTGTATCCGGGCTCGATCAGGTTCTGGGAACCCGTCATGGCGACCAGTCCGTCGACCACCAGGATCTTGCGGTGGTTGCGCAGATCCGGTCGGCGCCACCGACCCTTGAGCGGCATGATGGGCAGCATGGGGTGCCACAGGAAGGCTGCCTCGTCGAACCGGAGCTTCATGTCCTTGTATCCCGGGATCCCCCGGGTGGCTAGGTGATCGAAGAGCACCCGCACAGTGACTCCGCGCTTCACCGCGCGGGTGCACGCCTCGAAGAAGGGCCCCGTGACGTCGTCCCATGCCATGATGAAGTACTCGACGTTGACAAACCGTTGTGCCTTCTCCACCTCGGCGGTCATGGCGGCGATTGACTCTTCGTAGTCCGAGCAGAGCTCGGCCTCGTTGCCCCATGTGCAGGGTAGAGTCCCGAGGTTCTGGCTCATCGTGATCGCTGTGCGAAGCCATCTTGGTTCGACGTCGGCGGTTTGCGGCGCCACGTCAGAGGAGAACCGCTCGTGGACGTATTCGTTGACCTCGTTGTGAATGCGGCGCCGCCCACGGTCCACCGTCCTGCTGCCGAGGGTGAAGAACAGCAACAGTCCCACGAACGGGATCAGGTACACCAGCAGCAGCCAGGCCATCGCCGAGGACGGCCGTCGATTCTGAGGGATAAGACCGAGGGCGATGATCTTCACGCCCAGGTCGATCACAACGGCCGCGAGAGTGACCCACAAAGCTGCGTTGGAATCGGCCACTCGTGAGGCCAGCATCACGGTCACGGCTTCTCCTCACGCAGGAACGGCAACATCCGAGACATGGGACATGGCCAGGCACCTGACCTGTCAGGGTGACTCCCCGCGACCTTGCCTGACCGAGTGCCCGGTGCGCAGGTCGGATGGTTTGGCTCAGGCCTGATTCTTGATCTCATGGCCTGGGCGGTGATGGCGTAGATGACAAGGGGAACCCGCTCGCGGGCGGCCACGCCTCGCGCCATGCGTTCCTCCAGGCTCAGGTGCTCAGCTCTCTTAGGCATGTCCTCTCCGTTTCCTGACCGACTTCGGCCATCTCGTGTGCGTCGAAGCCGGGTGGTGAACCCGTCTCACCCGAGGTCAGGTTCCGTGAAGTCGTCGGGCAACACATCACCCGCCATGGGTGGTCCCACCCAGGTGATCACGACAACTTGACCGAGCGGAACCGCTGCTGCGCGAGGCCCTGGCTACCCACGCCGCCGCCAACCACGCGACAGGAGTCGTGTGGATTTTGCGAGGGTTCGCCGCACTCGCGCTCGACCGTAACGACCCTCGCCAGGCCCTTCGACTCGCGGCGGCGGCCGACGTGCTGGATCCAGACCAGCAGGGAGGCTTCATGACCGGGGTGACCGAACCAGACGTCCTGACCGAGGCCATGCGCCTTCTGCCGACATCTGAAGTACAGGGTTTGTGGGAGGCCGGCCATGCGATATCGATGGATAACGCCATCCGGGAGGCACTCTCGGACGGTCAGCCTGCGAACTCCAGTTCCACGTCGACCTGAGGTGTTCCCGGCCCCACACGCACTACGGGGTGCGGTCTCCGGATTATCGACCCAGAGGCCGCCATCTCAGACGTCCCGAAGCGTCTCCGGCCACGCTCGGTCTCCCGCGCCGTCCCACGGCCGAGGTGCCAATTCGAGCCGGTTTCTGTCACGGACCTGGTCACGGGTGGCAAAGCAAGAGGCCCCTTCTGAGACAGAAGGGGCCTCTGACCTGCGGTTTTACTTTGTAGCGGGGGCAGGATTTGAACCTGCGACCTCTGGGTTATGAGTGAAATTCTCCCTCCGGAATCGCCTCTCCCGCCACGCTGACGTGAGTCCTTTGGTGAGGTAAACTCGCAGGTCAGAGGGCATTCTTGGATTCCAACGCCGTCCATGGCCGTCCAGAATTGTCTTGCGTAGTCAGCCGACGAATTGCCGACAAGTTCTGATGGGGGCGCAGCGTGGCCTGGGTGCTCGAGCGTAAGGGCCCGAGAGGTGTCAGTTTCATGGGCGTCTACCGCGATCCGGACGGCTCTCAACGATCGGCCGGGGTCTTCCCCAAGCGCCGGGCCGCCCTGCGTGCCGCGGAGCGCCAAGAGGACAAGGTTGGTGAGGGGCGCTGGCACGACGCCTCTCTCGGCACGGTCACGTTCAGGGAGTACGTCGAAAAGGACTGGCTACCGAGCAAGCACATCGAAGCATCGACCCGGGCAGCGTACGTCTCGAACCTC
>DASVBF010000028.1:0-2472 GCA_036375975.1 Nocardioidaceae bacterium
TAGGAACCCCCGGCCTGCGGCCGACCGGGGATGAGGGAAAGTTGGGGGTGGCTGGTCGACGTCGGGTGCGCTTGGTGCGTGCGAGCCCGTGTTATAGGAAGACGTAGGAGCCCTCGAGCACCTGGATTGTTGCTTCGAGCACGGACCCCAGATTCCTTTGGGCGGGGCTCCTCCAGCCGTTTGACCGTCGGTGTGGAGGAGGGCAAGCCAGATGGAGGTGCTGGTGCCCCGCGCGGCGGGGATGGACGTGCACAAGGACGTGATCGTAGCGTGCGTCCGGGTGGCCGAGGCGGATGGGACGCTGACGAAGCGGACCCGCAGCTTCGGGACCATGACCGGCGACCTGTACCGCCTGGGCGACTGGCTGGCCGAGTACCGGGTGAGCCGGGTCGGGATGGAGTCGACCGGCGTGTACTGGCGCGCGCCGTACTACCTGCTCGAAGACCGATTCGAGGTGCAGGTGCTCAACGCGCAGCACATCCGCAACGTGCCGGGGCGCAAGACCGACGTGCAGGACGCGGAGTGGATCGCTCAGCTGGTGCAGTACGGGCTGGTGCGGTCGGGGTTCGTGCCGCCGCCGGAGATCCGGGAGCTGCGCACGCTGACCCGGTACCGGCGCACGCAGGTCGAGGAGCGCACGCGTGAGGTGCAGCGGCTGGAGAAGGTGCTGCAGGACGCCGGGATGAAGCTGTCCAGCGTCGCCTCCGACATCCTGGGCCGCTCCGGCCGGGCCATCCTCGACGCGATCGTTGCCGGGGAGCGTAACCCGGACGTGCTGGCGGAGCTGGCCCGTGGTGTGCTCCGCAAGAAGATCCCTGCCCTGCGGCAGGCGTTGACCGGGCGCCTGACGGCCAGCCACGCCACGGTGCTCCGCACGATCCTGGCCAAGCTGGACTACCTGGACGGGGTGCTCGCCGAGCTCGACAAACGGATCGACGAGGTGATCGCCCCTTTCGCGACGGAGCGTGACCTGCTCGGCGGCATGCCCGGGGTCGACCGGGTCCTCGCCGCGGCGATCCTCGCCGAGATCGGGGTCGACATGACCGTGTGGGGGACCGCGGCTCGGCTGTGTTCGTGGGCCGCGATCGCACCCGGGCAGCACGAGTCGGCCGGCAAACGCAAGTCCGGCCGATCGCGACATGGGGACAGCTGGCTGCAGCGCGCCCTGATCCTCGCCGCCTCCGCGGCGCTGCGCACCAAGGACACCTATCTGGCCGCCCAGTACGCACGGATCGCGCGGCGGCGCGGCAGTCGACGCGCGCGCAAGGCCGTGGCGCACTCGATCCTGGTCGCGGCCTTCCACATTCTCGCGGGAGGCGCGCCCTACCAGGAGCCCGGCGGCGACTACTTCACCCGCCGCAACGACCCGGTCCGGCAAGCTCGCAAGAACCTCAACAACCTCCAAGCGCTCGGCTGGACCATCGCCCAGACCGACAGCGGAATCCTCGCAACACCGCCAGCCGAGCAGACCGCGTAGCCATCGACCCACTGGAGAACGTCCCGGGCGCCCGGGCGCGGACGTCACCGCCAGACTTTCACCCCAGCGACCAGCATTTTCGGGAAGGAGACCTTCAAGGGAGAGGTGTGGTCTTCGACCGGAGTGTACGTGTTCCAGAGCCCCTCCTTGCTCGCTCCTAAGGTTGCGGCGCTCGCGAACGGAGTTACTGTCGAGATTGAATGCACAGCTCAAGGCGACTTGGTGACGCACCCGGTGTCCGGCTCCACCAGTACTCTCTGGGACCGTATCAGTAACGGTTACGTCCCAGACGTCTTCGTCAACACCGGGACGAACGAGGCGACGATGCCGACTTGTAGGAAGTGAGTGTCCCGACGTCGTCGCGAACCCCCCGTGATGGTTAACGAGACGGCTCGACGGCGCTCTGTCTTGCTGTTCGTGATCCCTATCGCGAGGGCGCGGCGAAGGTAAGATCGACTCACAGCATGCTCTACGCGTTCAACCGCGCAGCCCGAACTCCACGGGATGCCGCGCAATGACCCCCGACGAAGACGAGGGCGTGACGGGCTCGCCTGATTGTGACTGGCGGGCGGCGGAAGCCACTGCCTTATAAACATTCGTTAGTGAGACGAGTACAATCGCTACGGTGGCGGCGGCGGGCTGCCGCAGCACTTCTTGTACTTGGACCCGGAGCCGCACCAGCACCGCGCATTACGGGGTGGCGGCCAGGCGATCGTTTCGCCCGCGTCGACCAGCTCGCACGTGTAGGCGTGCCGGGTGGTCTCCTCCGCGGGGTCCCGGCCGGTGCCTAGGGCAAACCGGTCAAGTCCCTCGGCGGTGCCGGGGACGAGCATCACCCGGGCGACCCCACGCCCGGACAGCCGGCGGAACTGGTCTTCCAGGCCGAGGTGGTAGGCAACCGGGTCCGTCCCGTTGCCGTCGAACAGGGCCGGCCAGCGCTCGCGACTGGCGTGAAACTCCGCGCGTTGCCAGAACAGGGTTCGTACCTCGCGGAT
>DASVBF010000062.1:0-9485 GCA_036375975.1 Nocardioidaceae bacterium
CCCCGACACCGGGAACATGGAGGTGCTCACGCAGTTCGGGACCGACGAGCAGAAGAAGCAGTGGCTCGAGCCCTTGTTGGACGGCGAGATCCGCTCCTCCTTCGCGATGACCGAGCCGGACGTCGCCTCCTCCGACGCGACCAACATCAGCACCACGATCAAGCGCGACGGCGACGAGTACGTCATCAACGGCCGCAAGTGGTGGATCACCGGTGCGATGAGCCCGGCGGCCAAGGTCTTCATCGTGATGGGCAAGACCGACCCGTCTGCCGACCGACACCGCCAGCAGTCGATGATCCTGGTGCCGCGTGACACCCCGGGCGTCACCGTGCAGCGCGGCATGGAGGTCTTCGGCTACGACGACCACGAGCACGGCGGCCACGCGGAGCTCGTGTTCCAGGACGTCCGGGTTCCCGCCTCCAACCTGATCGGTGAGGAGGGCGACGGGTTCGCCATCGCGCAGGCGCGGCTCGGGCCCGGCCGGATCCACCACTGCATGCGCGCCATCGGCGTGGCGGAGCGGGCCATCGAGCTGATGTGCCAGAGGTCGGTGGAGCGCACGGCGTTCGGCAAGCAGCTCGCGCGCCAGGGCGTGATCGGGGAGTGGATCGCGGAGTCCCGGGTGAAGATCGAGCAGCTTCGCCTGCTCGTCCTGAAGACCGCCTGGCTCATGGACACCGTCGGCAACCGGGGCGCGCACACCGAGATCCAGGCGATCAAGATCGCGACGCCCGAGACGGTCCAGTGGATCCTCGACAAGGCGATCCAGGTGCACGGGGGCGGGGGGCTCTCGCAGGACTTCCCGCTGGCCCAGTCGTTCGCGGGCATCCGCACGCTCCGTTTCGCGGACGGGCCCGACGAGGTCCACAAGATGTCGCTGGCCCGCCGGGAGATCAAGAGGCAGGTGGGCCTGTGAGCACGCCTTCGGTCTCGACCGAGGACACTCGCCGCGACCTCGCGGCGCGGGTCGAGTCCCTGCTCTCGTCGTACCCTCCCGGCTCCACGGAGCGCCTGGAGTTCCTCCGTGCCCGCTTCGATGCCGGCCTCGCCTGGGTGCACTTCCCCGAGGGGCTCGGCGGGCTCGGTCTGCCGCGCGGCTTCCAGCAGTACGTCGAGCAGCTGCTCGCCGAGGCCGGGGCGCCGGACAACGAGCCCCGCAAGATCGGGATCGGCCTGGGCATGGCCGCCCCGACGATCCTCGCCTTCGGCTCCGACGAGCAGAAGCAGAGGTACCTCCGGCCGCTGTGGACCGGCGAGGAGGTCTGGTGCCAGCTCTTCAGCGAGCCCGGGGCCGGCTCGGACCTCGCCGCGCTGGCCACCCGCGCTGTCCCGGACGGCGACGCGTGGGTCGTCAACGGCCAGAAGGTGTGGACCTCCAGCGCCCACAAGGCGCAGCGGGGGATCCTCGTCGCCCGCACCGACCCGAACGCCCCGAAGCACCGGGGCATGACGTACTTCCTCGCCGACATGACCGACCCCGGCGTCGAGGTGCGGCCGCTGCGCCAGATCACCGGCGAGGCGGAGTTCAACGAGGTCTTCATGACCGACGTGCGGATCCCCGACTCGGACCGGCTCGGTGAGGTCGGCGAGGGCTGGAAGGTCGCGAACGCGACGCTGATGAACGAGCGCGTCGCGATCGGCGGCGCCGCGCAGCCGCGCGAGGGCGGGATGGTCGGCAAGGTCGCCGCGACGTGGCGCTCGCGTCCGGAGGTCCGGACTCCGGGGATGCACGACCGGCTGATGACCGGCTGGGTCGAGGCGGAGGTGTTCCGGCTGACCGGCATGCGCCTGCGCCAGAAGCTCCTGGTGGGCGCGCCGGGCCCCGAGGGCTCCGCGATGAAGCTGACCTTTGCCCGGCTCGCCCAGGAGCTCAGCGGCCTCGAGGTCGAGCTGGTCGGCGAGGACGGCCTGCGCTACGGCGACTGGACCATGACCCGGCCGGAGAAGGTCGACTTCACCGGGCGGGACGCCGGCTACCGGTACCTTCGCGCCAAGGGCAACTCCATCGAGGGCGGCACCTCCGAGATCCTCCGCAACATCGTCGCCGAGCGGGTCCTCGGGCTGCCCTCCGAGCCGCGGGTCGACAAGGACATCCCCTGGAAGGACATCCCGCGATGAACCACCCCCAGAAACTGCTCGCTTCGCCCGCACTTCCGGGGGGACCCCGATGAGCGACGTGAACCTGCTCTACACCGACGTCGAGGACTCGCTCCGGTCGACTGTCCGGGACCTGCTCGGCTCCCGGTGCCCCGCCGACGCGGTGATCGCGATGTACGACGGCGACCGGTCCGTCGTGGGGCCGCTGTGGCGTTCGCTCGCCGCCGACCTGGGGCTCGCCGGGCTGCTGGTCCCCGAGTCCCTGGGCGGTGCCGGGGCCTCGGCTCGTGAGGCGGCGGTCGTGCTCGAGGAGCTCGGGGGCTTCGTCGCCCCGGTGCCCTTCCTGACCAGCTCGGTCGTCGCGACCGCCGTACTCGTGGCCGGTCGCGGGGCCGTCCCGGGGGCCGCATCCGTCCATGTGGACGACCGTGCCGTCGGATCGGCGGAATCGGGGACCCCATCCGTCCTCCTGGACGGTCATGGCCCGGGGCTGCTCGGCGCGCTCGCGTCGGGAGAGCGTACGGCGACCCTGGCCGTCCCGCTCTCGGCGAGCGCGATGTCCTTCCCGGTGGTCGCGACGAGCGCCGGCGACGCGTTGACCGGCAAGGTCACGTCCGTGGCCGGGGCGCTCGACGCCGACGTGCTGCTCGTCCCGGTGGCCGTCGAGGGTGGTCTCGAGGTGCATGCGGTGGAGGCGTCGGCCGCTCAGATGGCCCCGGTGACCTCCCTGGACATGTCGCGCCAGCTCGCCGACGTCTCGTTCGACGGGGCGGCGTCGGAGCTCGTGGTGCCTGCGGAGGCGGGTGACCAGGCGCTCCGGACGGCGCTCGGGCTCGGGGCCGCCCTGCTCGCCTCGGAGCAGGTCGGCATCGCCCAGTGGTGCCTGGACTCGACGGTGGCGTACCTCAAGGAGCGGCGGCAGTTCGGGCGCGTCGTGGGCGGCTTCCAGGCGTTGAAGCACCGGCTCGCGGACCTGTACGCGCTGGTCGAGCAGGCCCGCGCGGCCGCCCGCTACGCCGCCGCGACCGTGGCTGCGGATGACTCGGACCGCGAGGTGGCGGGGTCACTGGCCCAGGCGTACTGCTCCGGCGTCGCAGTGAAGGCTGCGGAGGAGTGCGTCCAGCTGCTCGGCGGCATCGGGATGACCTGGGAGCACCCGGCTCACCTGTACCTCAAGCGCGCCAAGGCCGACCAGATCGCCCTGGGCACTCCGGAGGCGCATCGCACCCGGCTCGGCGACCTCGTCGACCTGCCTGCCTGAGACTGGCCGTCCCACGGGCGGGCGGTCGGCGGTGGGCCCGAGGAGCTACTCGCGGTCGGAGTCGTAGAGCCTGAAGGTCGTCGCCGTGGTCGGCTCGAACTCGATGACCTCCGGCGCGGGGCCGTCCGTGTCCGCGCCCACCCGGGCCGCCGCCGCGGGGAAGACGTCCCGGTTGAAGGCGTCGTACTGCTCCTTCGAGTCCCACACCTCGATCAGCTCGAAGCCGTCGTCGGTGGGTCGAGCGATGTGGACGATCGCGCCTTCGGGGACGGTGCCGCCGAGGAGCTCGCCGATCTCCTTGTGCAGTGCGTGGTAGGCCTCGAGCGGCGCGCGTACGCGCTGGATCACGCCGAATGACATGGCGCCTCCTCCGGTGTCGGGAGTCATCTGCATTGCACCGCCGGTGGAGATCCTCGTCAACCGGGCGCCGAAAACCGTCTGACGACCCAGCCGTTCGTCGGCATCATGCAGGCATGGCATCCAGGCTCGACGAGGTCGCGTGGCCGCGACGCACCAGGCGTCTCTTGCTGCGCCCCGCCGTACTCGCAGACGCCGACACCACGTGGCCGATCCGCAACGACGAGGAGGTCCTGCGCTGGATGACCTCCGCGCCGCAGACCCTCTGGGACTACCGCGCGATGTTCCTGTTGCCAGACCGTCTCGAGAAGACGCTGGTGGTCGAGCGCGACGGGGTGGTCATCGGCGACCTCATGCTCGCCGTCGAGGACGCGTGGTCCCAACGAGAGGTGGCGGACCAGGCACGAGGAGTCCAGGCCGAGCTCGGGTGGTGCATCGGGAGCCGACACCAGGGCAACGGCTACGCCACCGAGGCGGTCGAGGAGCTGCTCCGGATCTGCTTCGAGGACCTCTCGCTGCGTCGTGTCACAGCCAACTGCTTCGCCGACAACGAGGCGTCGTGGCGGCTCATGGAGCGCCTCGGCATGCGCCGTGAGGCCTACACCCTGCGTGAGTCGCTGCACCGCTCCGGCCAGTGGCTCGACGGCATGGGCTACGCCCTGCTCGCTGAGGAGTGGCAGTCCCGCGACGTGCCGGCGGCCGCCGTACCGATGCGGTCAGGTGAAGTCGAGGGACGCGAGCTGTAGACCGCGGAAGGCCGCGAGCCTGCCCGCCTGCTCCTCGACCTCCCCGGGCGGGGCGCCGCTCCACAGGTCGACCGTGAGCGACACCTTCCGGCCGGACTTGCGCGCTCGCCAGGTGCCGGCGATCTCGCCGTCGACGAGTACGGCGCCGGGGCGGCCGAGCACGGGCCACAGCGCCTTGGCGTGGGCGGGATCGTCCACGAGCAGCCCGCGGTCCTTGGCCTGGAGGTACAGGTCGTAGGGGCCGAGGAGCCTGGTCGTCTCCGCGACGCCGTCGCCCAGCCTTGCCTCGTCCTCGGCGAGGACCCAGCGGGCCTCACCCTCGACCGACACCTCGACGACGTCCTCCGGCCACCGGACCTGCACGTCCTTGAGCGGTGCGTCGAGGTAGCCGGCGACCTGCTTGGGAGTGGCCGGCCCGAGCAGTCGCAGATAGGCCCGCACGATGTCGAGCCGGGCCGGCACGTCCGAGGACGGCTCGAAGTCTGGGATGGGCTCCAGGACCGGGGGCGAGGTGCCGGCCTGGAGCTCGAGCCCGGCCCGGATGGCACCGAGGCGGAATGGCATCTCGTAGATGTGGATGACGTTGCAAGGTCGGCAGAAGCGGAGGTACGGCTCGTCGAGCCGGTCACTGACCTGCCTCGACACGTCGCCCTTGACCATCGGTGCCGTGACGACCTCGCGCATGGTGGCGGCCACGGTGTCCAGCGCATCGAAGTTCGTGATGCCCGCGGCCTTCAGCGGCTTCGTGGCGTCGAAGATCCGCTTGCCGGCATCCGCGTCCGAGAACGGCTCGACGGCCGCGGCCACGGCCGGGAGGTCCGCCCGGCGGTACACGTGTGGAGCGCCCCGGATGGTCCACACCGTCGCGAGGTCCCCGGGTCCGACGGCTGACACGTCCACGCCGCGGATCGCGAGCGCCCACAAGGCGCCGTCAGGGCCGGTGTCCTGGACCCCGATGTCGAGCACCGCCGTGTCCGACAACGTCCCCTGCACCCGGTCGAGCTGCTGCGCCCGCACCCGGAACCCGAGCACGTCCCGGCGGTCGATGGAAGAGGTCACGAGGCAACGCTAGCCTCAGGCGATGCGGCGACCGGTGATCTCGCGCCAGCGCACCTTGATGTACAACGCGCGCACGCCCTCGGCCCAGGGGTGCGGTTCGTGTGCTCCCTTGATCTTCTCGATCTCCTCGATGTCCTCCACCATCTCGGCGTGGCCGATCGCCAGGACGCTCCAGCCCTGATGACTCTGCGGGTCGATCTGGTCGACCTCGAAGGCCACCTCGCCGGTCCAGCCGTAGGTGCCGAGGACGCTGTACGGCGTGGTACGGAAGACCACAGCCTCGTCGTCCTGCACGGTGTAGTTCACCGGCACGACGTACGGGCCCGTCGGTGTGCAGATGGCTGCCCTCCCGACCACCCCGGCGCCCAGGAGCTCTGTGCATTCCTCGACCGTCAGCTCACGCAGCACGCCCATCGCCACACCTCCCGGGTAGCCCGTGACACCAGCATGGTCGACCGCCCCGACGCGCCGGATGAGGCGAAAGCCCCTGAGGAGCCCGCCGCTTGTCGTGAAGGGGCGGCCCTCCGGGGCGGGTCAGGGCTGCAGGAACGGGTCATGCTCGGCGAGGATCTTGTCCACGCGCGCCTGGTCGATCCGGGTCACGATCTGGCTGCTCTCCTGGGCGTCGCGCACGCACTTCGCGAGCGTGAACGACGACGTGACCAGGAACAGGGACCCGAGACCCATGAACGCCCGCATCCACGGGTCGACCGGCAGGTAGATGACGCCGAGGAGCACCGCGCCGATCGCCACGGCGAAGGAGAGTCCGGCCTGCACGAAGAAGGCCTGGGTGGTCTTGGAGACAGTCGGAGTGTTCATGCGTCCAGCCTCTCCGGCCGGCCCGGCTGCCGGATCCGGAGAGGTACCCGACTTCATCTGGGTACTCCTACCTAGGGCGGGGCGACCCGGACCGGCGAGCCCGCAGAACAGGCGCAGCTAGCCGGAGCGGCGGGCGCGAGCGGCTGTCCGGGCACGGAGGTTCTGGTCGAGCACGACCTTCCGGATCCGTACGGCTTCCGGGGTGACCTCGACGCACTCGTCCTCGCGGCAGAACTCCAGGCACTGCTCGAGCGAGAGCCGCTTCGGCGGGATCAGCTTCTCGAAGTTGTCCGCCGTCGAGGACCGTACGTTCGTCTGCTTCTTCTCCTTGGTGATGTTGACGTCCATGTCGTCCTCGCGGGAGTTCTCGCCGACGATCATGCCTTCGTACACCTCGGTCGTCGGCTCGACGAACATCGTGCCGCGCTCCTGCAGGTTCGTCATGGCGTACGACGTCGCGGCGCCCGCCCGGTCGGCCACCAGGGAGCCGGAGGCGCGAGAGCGGATCTCGCCGGCCCACGGCTCGTACCCGTCGAACACGTGGTGCGCGATCCCGGTGCCGCGGGTCTCGGTGAGGAACTCCGTGCGGAAGCCGATCAGGCCGCGCGCCGGCACGAGGAACTCCATCCGGACCCAGCCGGTGCCGTGGTTCGTCATCTGCTCCATCCGGCCCTTCCGGACCGCCATGAGCTGGGTGATCGTGCCGAGGTACTCCTCCGGCGCGTCGATGGTCAGGCGCTCGACCGGCTCGTGCACCTTGCCGTTGATCTCACGCGTCACGACCTGCGGCTTGCCGACGGTGAGCTCGTAGCCCTCGCGCCGCATCTGCTCCACGAGGATCGCCAGCGCGAGCTCGCCGCGGCCCTGGACCTCCCAGGAGTCCGGGCGGTCGGTCGGGAGCACCTTCAGCGAGACGTTGCCGACCAGCTCCTTGTCGAGCCGGTCCTTCACGAGCCGGGCGGTGACCTTGGACCCCTTGACCCGCCCCGCGAGCGGCGAGGTGTTCGTGCCGATGGTCATCGAGATCGCCGGCTCGTCGACGGTGATGAGCGGAAGCGCCTCGGGCTTGTCCGGGTCGGCCAGGGTCTCGCCGATCATGATGTCGGGGATGCCGGCGATGGCGACGATGTCACCGGGTCCGGCGGACTCGCCGGGCTTGCGCTCGAGCGCCTCGGTGACGAGCAGCTCGGTGATCTTCACGTTCTGCACCGACCCGTCGCGCTTCATCCACGCCACGTTCTGGCCCTTGCGCAGAGTCCCCTCGTGCACCCGCACCAGGGCGAGACGCCCCAGGAACGGCGATGCGTCGAGGTTCGTGACGTGGGCCTGGAGCGGTGCGTCCTCGGTGTACGTCGGGGCCGGGATCGACTCGATGATGGTCCGGAACAGCGGCTCGAGGTCCTCGTTGTCCGGCAGACCGCCGTTCTCCGGCATCTCGAGCGACGCACGACCGGCCTTCGCGGAGGCGTACACCACCGGGAAGTCCAGCGCGTCCTGGCTGTGCGACTCGTCGAGCAGGTCCATGAAGAGCTCGTAGGTCTCGTCGACGACCTCGCTGATCCGCGCGTCCGCACGGTCCACCTTGTTCACCACGAGTACGACGGGCAGGTCGGCGTTGAGGGCCTTCCGCAGCACGAACCGGGTCTGGGGGAGCGGGCCCTCGGAGGCGTCCACGAGGAGCACGATGCCGTCCACCATCGACAGGCCGCGCTCGACCTCACCGCCGAAGTCGGCGTGCCCGGGGGTGTCGATGATGTTGATCGTCATCGGCGTACCCCCGGCCGCGGGGCCGTTGTAGTGCACCGCGGTGTTCTTCGCGAGGATCGTGATGCCCTTCTCGCGCTCGAGCTCCCCGGAGTCCATGGCGCGCTCGTCGACGTGCTGGTGCTCGCCGAAGGCGCCGCCCTGCCAGAGCATCGCGTCCACGAGGGTGGTCTTGCCGTGGTCGACGTGGGCGACGATCGCGACGTTGCGCAGGTCGGTGCGGCTCTTGCGGGCAGTGTTCTGGGACATGCGGAAGAAGACTCGGCTTTCGTGGAGGGTCCCGCTGGACGTCGCTCTGGCGATCTGAAGGCATGACGTCCCGGGAAGGAGACTGATCCAGTCTACCGGCGCCGCGCCATGGGGCCGAATCCGCGGGAAACCTGCTCCCACCGGCGCCGCCGGCCCGTCGTAGGGTCGGAAGGCATGGAGTACGTGAAGCTAGGACGCACCGGCCTCGACGTGTCGCGGATCTGCCTCGGCTGCATGACCTACGGCGACCCTCAGCGCGGGAACCACCCCTGGAGCCTGCCGGGGGAGGAGAGCCGCCCGCTCATCAAGCAGGCCGTCGAGGCGGGGATCAACTTCTTCGACACCGCGAACGTGTACTCGGACGGCTCCAGCGAGGAGATCGTCGGACGTGCCCTGAAGGACTTCACCCGCCGCGACGAGGTCGTCATCGCGACCAAGGTCCACGGCGCGATGAACCCGGGCAGGCCCAACGGCGGCGGGCTTTCCCGCAAGGCGATCATGACCGAGATCGACAACAGCCTCGCCAGGCTCGGGACCGACTACGTCGACCTCTACCAGATCCACCGCTGGGACCCGGACACGCCGGTCGAGGAGACGCTCGGGGCGCTCCACGACGTGGTGAAGGCAGGGAAGGCCCGTTACATCGGAGCGTCGTCGATGTACGCCTGGCAGTTCACCAAGGCCCTGTACACCGCCGACCTCCACGGCTGGACCCGCTTCGTCTCCATGCAGAACCACTACAACCTGCTCCATCGCGAGGAGGAGCGGGAGATGCTCCCGCTCTGCGAGGACCAGGGCATCGCCGTACTCCCGTGGAGCCCGCTGGCACGCGTACGGCTCACGCGCGACTGGGACGAGACGACCGAGCGGAGCGAGGCCGACCAGTTCGGCCGGACGCTCTACCAGGCCGAGTCGGACCGGGCGGTGGTCGAGCGGGTCCGGGAGATCGCGGACGAGCGCAGTGTGTCGCGGGCGCAGGTGGCGCTCGCCTGGCTCCGGCACCAGCCGACCGTCACCTCGCCGATCGTGGGCGCTCGGCAGCCCCGTCATCTCGAGGACGCGGTCGCTGCCCTGGACCTCGAGCTGACCGGGGACGAGCTCGCGCGGCTCCGCGAGCCGTACGTCACGCAGCC
>DASVBF010000076.1:0-12090 GCA_036375975.1 Nocardioidaceae bacterium
ATCGCGTCCCGGATCTCGTCATCAGGAATGCCTCCGCCGATCCTGAGGGTGTTCCAGCCCGAGCGCCCGATGTAGGCCATCACGGAGGCGTCGTCGGGGTAGCGCTTGAGCCACTCATCCGCCTCGTCGCGGCCGGCTCCACACTTGACGCCCACGGAGAGGGGGTTTCCGGCACCCATGAAGGCGAAGATCTTGGTGTGCACCTTCGCCACCGTGTCGCCCTCCCAGGGCTCGTCCTCCCAGGCTCCCGGCTTGGCCAGGCAGTAGGCGACGAGCTCCTCGTGGGTCATGGCCTCAGCGGGCTCCTGCCTCGACCATCTGACGCAGCTCCTTCTTCAGCTCGGAGATCTCGTCGCGCAGCCGGGCGGCCAGCTCGAACTGGAGCTCCGCGGCAGCAGCGTGCATCTGCTCGGTCAGCTGCTGCACGAGGTCGGCGAGGTCCTGCGACGGAAGCCCGGCGAGCTCGGCAGCGTGCTTGCCGGCCTCACGGGACAGACCAGGCACGGGCGCCTTCTTGCCCTTGTCGCCACCGGCCTTCTGCCAGGTCTTGAGCAGCTCCTCGGTGCTCTCGTCCTCGCGGGCGAGCATCTCGGTGATGTCGGCGATCTTCTTGCGCAGTGGCTGGGGGTCCACGCCGTTGGCCTTGTTGTAGGTGACCTGCTTCTCGCGGCGACGGTTGGTCTCCTCGATGGCGTTCTCCATCGACGGCGTGACCTTGTCGGCGTACATGATCACCTGCCCCGAGACGTTTCGGGCAGCACGGCCGATCGTCTGGATCAGGGACTTGTCGGAGCGGAGGAAGCCCTCCTTGTCGGCGTCGAGGATCGCCACGAGCGAGACCTCGGGGAGGTCGAGACCCTCGCGCAGGAGGTTGATGCCGACGAGCACGTCGTACTCGCCCATCCGCAGCTCTCGGAGGAGCTCCACCCGTCGCAGCGTGTCGACCTCGCTGTGGAGGTACCGCGTGCGGATGCCGGCCTCGAGCAGGTAGTCGGTGAGGTCCTCGGACATCTTCTTGGTCAGCGTGGTGACCAGGACCCGCTCGTTCTTCTCCACGCGGTCGTTGATCTGGTGGATCAGGTCGTCGATCTGGCCCTTGGTGCCCTTGACGATCACCTCGGGGTCGACGAGGCCGGTGGGGCGGATGATCTGCTCGACGACGTTCTTCGGTCCGCCGACCTTCGACATCTCGTAGTTGCCCGGGGTGGCGGAGAGGTAGATGGTCTGCCCGATCCGGTCGAGGAACTCCTCCCACTTGAGCGGCCGGTTGTCCATGGCGCTGGGCAGCCGGAAGCCGTGCTCGACGAGGTTCCGCTTGCGGGACATGTCGCCTTCGTACATCCCGCCGACCTGAGGCACCGTGACGTGCGACTCGTCGATCACGAGCAGGAAGTCCTCGGGGAAGTAGTCGAGGAGACAGTTCGGCGCAGACCCGGGCTTACGGCCGTCGATGTGCATGGAGTAGTTCTCGATGCCGGAGCACGAACCGACCTGCCGCATCATCTCGACGTCGTACGTCGTGCGCATCCGCAGGCGCTGGGCCTCGAGCAGCTTGCCCTGCTTCTCGAAGGTCGCGAGCTGGTCCTCGAGCTCGAGCTCGATGCCCTTGATCGCCCGCTCCATGCGCTCAGGACCGGCGACGTAGTGGGTCGCCGGGAAGATGTAGAGCTCCTGGTCCTCGGTGACGACCTCACCGGTCACCGGGTGCAAGGTCATCAGCCGCTCGACCTCGTCACCGAAGAACTCCACCCGGACCGCGAGCTCTTCGTAGACCGGGAAGATCTCGAGCGTGTCGCCGCGGACCCGGAACGTGCCGCGTGTGAAGGCCATGTCGTTGCGGGTGTACTGGATCTCGACGAGCCGCCGGAGGACGGAGTCGCGGTCGTGCTCGTCGCCGACCTTGAGCCGGATCATCCGGTCGACGTACTCCTGCGGGGTGCCCAGGCCGTAGATGCAGGAGACCGTCGAGACCACGATCACGTCACGACGGGTCAGCAGCGAGTTGGTCGCGGAGTGGCGCAGCCGCTCCACCTCCTCGTTGATCGAGGAGTCCTTCTCGATGTAGGTGTCCGTCTGGGGGACGTACGCTTCCGGCTGGTAGTAGTCGTAGTACGACACGAAGTACTCGACGGCGTTGTCCGGGAACAGCTGGCGCAGCTCGTTCGCGAACTGCGCGGCAAGGGTCTTGTTGGGCTGGAGGACCAGGGTCGGTCGCTGGAGCCGCTCAACGGCCCAGGCCACGGTAGCGGTCTTGCCCGTGCCGGTGGCACCGAGCAGCACGACGTCCTTCTCCCCCGAGGTGATGCGCTTCTCGATGTCGTCGATCGCCGTGGGCTGGTCACCGGAGGGCTGGTAGTCGGAGACGACTTGGAACGGCGCGACACGGCGCTCGAGATCGGTGACGGGCCTCATGCTGATCGAGCCTACGACGTACCACCGACAGTTCCACCGGCCCGGCGACCTGGTGAGCCGTTGCCCGGTCGCGCAGTCGGCTTGTGACTAGATTGACCCCGTGAGCACACGACGTCCCGCACCCCAGGGTTACCGACTCTGGTCCGTCGACGGCCTCGCGAGCGTGCTCAAGCGTGCCCTTGTCGCGTTCCTCGGCATGCCGTTCGCCGTTGCGATCGTGATGACCGTCGTCGACTCGTACCGTCGGCGGGGGAAGAAGCCGAAGCCCTTCCCGACCGAGCCACCGGGCGACGTGCTCATCGGTGACGGGAGCGTCCGCACGTACACCTACGGCCAGCACCTGTACGACGACATGCTGGACGCCATCACGTCGGCCAAGGACCAGATCCTCTTCGAGTCCTACATCTGGAAGGGCGACGAGGTCGGCGAGCGGTTCAAGAAGGCCCTCACGGAGGCCGCCGGACGGGGCGTCGAGGTGTATGCCATCTACGACGGGTTCGCGAACCTTGTCGTCTCGCCGCGCTTCAAACGGTTCGGTCCGAGGCTGCGCGTGCTGGAGTACCCCTTCTACAGCGCGGGCTGGCGCTTCTTCGACATCCGCCGCTACGGTCGCGACCACCGCAAGATCCTCGTCGTGGACGACCGGGTCGGCTTCGTCGGCGGCTACAACGTCGGCAGTGCCTACGCCACCGAGTGGCGAGACACCCATGTCCGGATCACCGGACCCGCCGTCTTCGACCTCAAGCGGGCCTTTGCGGACTTCTGGAACCTCAACCGCCGCTCCCGCAGCGGCGGCCGGCCGCTGCTCCTCGAGACCGCCTCGGACTGGGAGCCGCGGATCCGGATGCACCGGAACATCCCCCGGCTCTGGGTCTTCCCGATCCGGGCGATGTACCTGGAGGCGATCAACCGGGCCTACCAGCACGTCTACATGACCCACGCCTACTTCATCCCGGACGCCGACTTCCTGGAGGCGCTGAAGGAGGCTGCACGCCGAGGGGTGGACGTCCGGCTGCTGGTGCCGCAGACGTCCAACCACGTCGTGGCCGACTGGCTCTCCCGGGGTCACTACAGCGAGCTTCTGAGCGAAGGTGTGCGGATCTTCCTCTACCAGGGCGCCATGGTCCACGCCAAGACGGCGACCATCGACGGGCGCTGGTCCACGGTCGGGACCGCAAACATCGACCGCCTCAGCATGACCGGCAACTACGAGATCAACGTGGAGTTCATCGACTCGGAGATGGCTGCGCAGATGGAGCGCGTCTTCGCCACGGACCTCACGAACGCTCTTGAGCTCACGCGAGAGGAGTGGGAGGCGCGCGGGGTGCACCGGAAGTTCACCGAGATCGTGCTCGCTCCCTTACGCCCGTTCCTCTGACCGACTCGGGCTGGAGCGGGAACCGCGACCGGCGCGCTACTTCTTGCCGTGCGGGATGATCTCGACGTGCGGCGTCTTCGACTCCGTCTTCGCGTGCTTCTCCGCCCGCTTCTCCTTGAGGGACTTCTTGGGCTCCTTCTTGGCGTTGTGGTGTGGACGTGACTTGTCGCCCATCGTCGCTCCTGTTCACAGCCGGTCTGACCCCCGTGATCCGACGGTACGCCCGGGGCGGCTCACGCGCTCGGGATATCCATCAGGCCGCTGAAGGTCAGCGCCGCCTTCACGTCGCCTCGCACCTTCAGGTGTCCACGCATGACACCTTTGACCGGGTTCAGGTGGCCTGTGACGAGCTTCAGGAACTGGGCGCCGCTCAGCGCGATGGTGGCGTCGCGATCGCGCGCCTCGTCGTCTCCCTCGACACGTTCCACCACGGCGCAGCCCTCTCGAAGGGTCACCAGGAAGCGATCTGACTCCCCATCTGGACGCCCCCCGATCTTGAACGCGATCGCGAGCCTGTGGCGGTGTGCCTTCTCCGCGTGCACGTAGCCCGGGAGGCGCCGGAAGACCTCGGTGAGCACTACGTCCCGAAGGCCGCCGGTCATCACGGCGTGCAGGTGGGAGTCCTTGACCTTCGCGATGGCCACCGCGACGTCCGCGGGGTCGAGCTGCCTCGGGTCCACGGCGACGCCGTCGCTTCCGGGCACGCGGAAGACGCCCCCCACGTCGAGCGCCAGCATCTCGTCACCTTCGATGGACAGACGCGCCCCGAGGTAAAGGAGCGCAGCGTTCACGCCACCCGTCACCAGGCGGAGGAAGTCGAGCATTCGGCAGGTGATCGTCACGTCGCAGGCCCCACCGGGAGGTACGACGGTCACGCCGCTGTCCAGGAACTCGAGAGCGTAGCTCTCCTCGCCCCGCTTCGGGAGCCGCAGCCGGAACGCGACCGTGCCTTTCACCGCAGCAAGGCGCTCCTCGACGGCGTACTCGTCGAGCCGGGCCAGGACGCTTCCGACCGCGGCCGCCCGGACGCTCTCGTCGAGGAGCAGCTGCTCCATCTCGCGGTCGGACGTGTCCCCGGCCAGCTTCACGATGAGCTCGGCGTCAGACTCGTGGAAGAAGCGGTCCAGGTCCTCCTCGGACATCCCGGAGAGCGTGGCCGCAAGGTCAGTCACGGTGCCCTCCTCGGTTCTACGGGACTGTGACGACTGTCTCTGCAAAGCACTGAAATTTCAAGCATCCCTGTGATCCACGTCACCCGGCCCAGGACCGCGGCCGCTCCACGGACGCTGGCAGATGTCGGCGTGGCGCCATGCGGGGCCCGCGCCGCGGCATGCCGAGACCTGTGAGCTCGACCAGCCGCTGAACGCGGTGCCTGTGGGGCCGGTAAGGCTCGAGCAGCTCGGCCAGCCCGTCGTCGTCGACCGGCGCTCCCGTCAACGCCCAGCCGATGTCCTTGGGGATGTGGAAGTCTCCGAAGCTGACCGCGTCCGCATCGCCATGTGCCCGGAAGCGGATCTCGGCCGACGTCCACATCCCGATGCCAGGAAGCGAGCGGAGCCGTCGGTCCACCTCCAGAGCGTCGAGGCCGACCGTGCGCTCGAGCGAGCCGGCGACCTGGGCGGCGCGGACGATCGTCCGTGAGCGCGCGGGGTCGATGTGCAGTCGCAGCCACTCCCAGGAGGGGATCAGCCGCAGCCGCTCCGGGGTCGGCTGGATCCAGAGGCCCCTTTCGACGCCCGGGCCGGGTGCCCTCTCGCCGAACCGATGGACCAGCATCCGGAACCCCGCGAACGCTTCCTGGCCCGTGACCTTCTGCTCGATCACGGCAGGGACCAGCGACTCCATGACCAGCCCGCTCCGGGCGACCCGCCAGTGCGGGTGACGCCGGTGGGCCTCCGCGACAACCGGATGCCGGGGTTCGAAGCCGGAGGGGTCGTCCTCGGCGCCGAGCATCGCCGGAAGCGCGTCGAGCACCCACTGCGCGCCCGGGCCCCACGCAGCCGCATGGACCTGACCGTCGTACGCCTTGCTCTCCACGCGTAAGGTCACGACTCCCTCCGGAGTGCGCAGGCCTCGCCAGATGGTGCCGTCAGGGTCGGTGCGGAAGGTCGGGTCGCCCGCGCCGCGCCGACCGGGGCGGAGCACGACGTCCACCGGGCACGGCCAGGTCGGGCGCCAGACCCGCTCGGCGGTCGGGAGGGTGTCGATCGTCATCGCGGCAAGGCTAACCCGACCCCCTCATTCCGGGCTGTTGGTGACACTCCGGACAGACCGCTCCGCTTGTCTCGTCTGGACCGGTGCTCTCAGAACATCGACGGCGGCAGGTCCGGCTCCACCGTGGCACCGCCCGCTTCTGCAGCGCTCGCAGACCGCTGGGTCGGGACCACGCCGTCTCCCCCGGTGTCTGCCTTTCCGGCCCCCTGCTCGGCTGCAGCCGCCTCCTCCCGCGCGAGGAACGACCCGAGCTCTCCGATCGTGCTCATCAGCGGCGCCGGGAACACCACGGTGGTGTTCTTGTCGACCCCGAGCTCGACGAGGGTCTGCAGGTTGCGGAGCTGGAGGGCCAGCGGATGGACCATCATGATGTCCGACGCCTGTCCGAGCCGTGACGCCGCGAGGTGCTCGCCCTCGGCGTTGATGATCTTCGCCCGCTTCTCGCGTTCCGCCTCGGCCTCCTTCGCCATCGCGCGCTTCATGCTCTCGGGGAGCTGGATGTCCTTGAGCTCCACGAGCGTGACGTCGACTCCCCAGGCCGTGGTGGTGGCGTCGAGGATCAGGCGGATGTCCTCGTTGATCCGGTCGGTCTCGGCGAGGGTCTCGTCGAGCGTGTGCTGGCCCACGACGTTGCGAAGGGTGGTCTGCGCGATCTGGTTGATGGCCGCCTGGACGTTCTCGATCGCGATCACCGACTTCACCGCGTCGACAACCCGGAAGTAGGCGACGGCGGCGACGTCGACGCTGACGTTGTCCTTGGTGATGATTCCCTGCGACTGGATCGGCATGGTGACGATCCGCAGCGAGACCCTGTGCAGTACGTCGACCACCGGGATGATGATCCGCAGCCCGGGTTCTCGCGTCCCGATCAGGCGGCCGAACCTGAAGAGCACGCCCTTCTCGTACTGCTTGACGATCTTCAAGGCCAGCACCAGGCCAACGACGGCCAGCACCAGCACGACGATGAGGACGATGACTCCGACGCTCATGACGCCCACCTCCCAGCCGGTCCAGGAGGAGTCCCGGTGGAGGCCACCTGATCGGCCACTTCCACGGTACTCGCGCGGCTCGCACGGGGTGGCGGGACCGCCGCACACGACCTCGGAATCCGGGTCAGCGCCGGACGTCGAGAGTCTTGTCGTCGACGGCGCCGGTGTACCACCAGCCGGCCCGGCCCCGGATCTGGTAGCGAGTCGACCGCCGAGGGCGGACCCGCGTCGCGGCATAGCCGCTGGAGACCTTGACATCACGCAGGTATCGCCAGGCCCCCGCGCTGTAGCGGAAGAGTCTTGCCCGTCCGTCGACCGCCCTGTCGTCGTTCGTCCTCCAGCGGACCTCGAGGGTCGCCCCGTCACCCCGACGTGCCGAGCGTGGTCCGGACAGCCGGATCGACGTGCCGACCTTTCGGAGTACGACGTCCCTGGCCGGTGTCGACACGATCGGGTAGTGCCAGTCGTCCAGGCTCACGATCCGGATCCTCAACCCTCGCCGTCCCGGTATCGAGGTGGCGAAGCGACCCGACGCGTCGGTGGCGCGACGCAGGAGCGTCCTCCACGATCCGTCGGTCCAGCGCTGCACGGCAGCCCGCTGCCACCGCGCGGGACTGCCGGCGGCCGTGGTGAGAACGCCCTTCACCCCGACGCGCCTGTTCAGGTAGCGACCAGAAGTGCTGAGCCGCCACGACGGGCTCTGCGTCTCTCTCGCGGGCCAGCTCGTCCCGCTGTAGAGCCTCGCGTCGGCCTCGAGGGTCGACCTCAGGAGCCTCGGCTGGTTCGTGGTGATGCTGTCGAGGTGGTTCGAGAGGGTCCGCATCGTGGCCCGGTCGTCGACCGTCCACCCCCCGAGTGTCAGCCCGGCCCCGTGCATCTCGGTGGCCAGGTCCGCCGAGGCTTGGTCGTACCTGACCTCGACGTCGTCGGCGTAAGAGGTGACTCCGTCAGGGGGCTGCGTCTTGGATATGACCGACACGTCGATCTCGGGGTGCTGGGCGGCGAAGTCCTGCACGAACCCCGGGTCGGCACTGGAGACGAGCAGACGGCGCGGCCCGGGAGCAAACGCGTCCGGCCAGTGGGTGCGAAGGGTCTCGTAGACCTTGGCGCCGATACCGTTCACGCCACCGTAGGAGCTGGGGTCCTTCACCTCGAGGATCGCGCCGTTCGGGCTCTTCGAAAGCTGACCGAGCACCGCGGACAGCGTGGGCACTCGCTCGTTCGCGTAGGAGGCGGCCATCCAGCTGCCCGCGTCGAGCTTCAGCACCTCCGTGAGGGTCAGGTCCTCCACCCGCCAGGGTGATCGCCCCGGGAAGACCTTCTCGACATCCGTGGTCCGAGCCAGTGTCGCGTCGTGCATGAGCACCGGCACGCCGTCCTTGGTCAGCCGGACGTCGAGCTCGACGAAGTCGGCCCGGTCCGCGAGACCCTGGGCCACCGAGGACAGGGTGTTCTCCGGCGCGAAGCCGCTCGCGCCTCGGTGTGCGACGACAGCGACGCCCGACACGTCTGAGCCCCAGGCCTGGGGCACGAGGAGCAGGCTCATCGACGCGACGACGCCCGCCGCAGCACATCTGCCATAGAGAACCGCCATGAGACATCCCGGGTAACTGGCCAGTGGTCGGGAACAGTGAGACGTTAAGGCCAGTTCCGGTCGCTTTTTCGACTTTCGCGACGATTTCTCGGACAAAGAGACTTGTCCCCAGCACCGAGCAGAATGGGTCTCATGCAGCTCGCCGCGCTCGTCACCGCATCACGGACCGTCGCCACCACCCGGTCGCGGAACGCGAAGGTGGAGGCCCTCGCAACCGCGCTTCGGAGCGCGGGACCCGACGAGGTCGAGACGGCGGCGGCCTACCTCTCGGGGGTGCTGAGACAGCGGCGCACCGGCCTCGGCTGGCGAAGTCTGACCGATCTGCCGCCCCCCGCAGCCGAGAGCACGCTCACGGTCACGGCGGTGCACGAGACGTTCGAGCAGATCAGCACGGTGTCGGGCTCCGGCTCCAAGCAGGCTCGGAGCGACCTCGTGCACCGGCTGTTCGCGCGAGCGACCGCTGAGGAACAGGACTACCTGCGCCGACTCGCGACCGGAGAGCTACGTCAAGGAGCGCTCGACGGGTTGATGCTCGAGGCCATCGCGGCGGCGTCCGGCGTGCCCGCGACCGTGGTACGGCGAGCGTCCATGCTCTGCGGGGCCACCCTGCCCGTGGCCGTCGCGGCACTGAACGGGGGCGAGGAGGCGCTCACGGCCTTCGGACTCGAGGTGGGCCGGCCGGTTCGCCCGATGCTGGCATCCAGCGCGCCGGACCTGGTGGCCGCTCTGGAGAGGATCGGCACGGGCGACGCGGTGGCCGTGGACTGCAAGCTCGACGGAATCCGGGTCCAGGTGCACAAGTACGACGACCAGGTCCGCGTCTACACCCGGACGCTCGACGACATCACGGACCGGCTGCCGGAGGTGGTCGAGGCGGTGTCGGGCCTCCCGGCGAAGTCACTCGTCCTCGACGGTGAGGCGATCGCGCTCGGGCCCTCGGGCCGACCGCGTCCGTTCCAGGAGACCGCCGCGCGCACGGCCAGCCGACTCGACGTGGCGACGCTGCGTGAGCAGGTGCCGCTGACGTCGTACTTCTTCGACGTCCTCCACGTCAACGGCGAGGACCTGCTCGACCTGCCCGCCCGGGATCGCTTCGAGGCTCTGAGCGAGGCGCTGCCTGGTGAGCTCGTGGTGCCGCGGCGGGTCACCGACGACCTGGCCGAGGCTCACCAGTTCTTCGCCGACGCTGTGGGTCTGGGCCACGAAGGCGTGGTCGTCAAGAGCCTCACGGCAGGCTACGACGCGGGGCGGCGCGGAGCCTCCTGGGTGAAGGTGAAGCCCAGGCACACGCTCGACCTGGTCGTGCTCGCCGTGGAGTGGGGCAGCGGTCGCCGCGTGGGGAAGCTGTCCAACATCCACCTCGGCGCACGCGACGGAGAAGGTGGCTACGTCATGCTGGGCAAGACGTTCAAAGGCATGACCGACGAGATGCTGGACTGGCAGACCCGGCGGTTCCTCGAGCTCGAGACGTCGCGCTCGGGACACGTCGTGCACCTCCGTCCCGAGCAGGTCGTCGAGGTGGCCTTCGACGGGATCCAGACGTCCACGCGATACCCGGGCGGCATGGCCCTGCGCTTCGCGAGGGTGCTCCGCTACCGCGACGACAAGTCCGCTGACGAGGCGGACACGCTGGAGACGGTTCGCGCGCTTCACGTCCCTGGTGCCGGCGACGCGTCCTGACCCTAGTAACCAGACGTGCCACTTGCAGTTGCACAGGACGTAGCATGACGGTCATGACCGCGCAGTCCGTACCGCACCAGAAGTCCGACGGCCGGCGCTCGGCTGCTGCCGTGCGGCGGCGGGCTCGCGAGAAGGAGATCCTCGACGCGACTCGAGCCCTGTTCGACGAACGGGGCGTCCGCGACGCGCAGATCGAGGACATCGCGCGCGCCGTAGGCATCAACCGGGCGATCATCTACCGGCACTTCTCCGGCAAGGAGGAGCTCTTCGCGCTCACGTTGGTCGGCTACCTCGACGAGCTCGACGGGCGACTGGCCGCGGCCGACGCCCCCGGCGCCGACGCCGCGACCCGGCTCCGCCTGATCACCGAGGCGTTCGTCGACTTCGGCATCGAGTTCCCCGCGTTCGTCGACTGCGCCCAGACCCTGATGCGTCGTCCCGGACCGGAGCTGCTCCAAGAGGTCAGCGAGGGTGCGGTCTACCGCCTCGGTCGCGGGATCGCCACCTGCTTGGCCCGGGTCGCCGCGGTGCTGGAAGCCGGGATCTCCGAGGGTGTCTTCGCGGACCAGGACGTTCACCTGATCGCGAACACCCTCTACGCGACCGGTCTCGGCGGCATGCAGCTCGCCCGGGTCGGGATGATCGTCAAGGAGGCGGCCCCGGGCGTGCCCACCGTCGTCCCACTCTCCCCCGACGAGGTCAAGGAGCACATGGTCGGCGTCGCGCTCGCGATGGCGTCCCGCACCACCCGCTGACCGCGGTGCCGCCCGGCCTGCGGGTGCGCGCAGGCCGGGTCGCCCACGGGCGGCTACTTCTCGAGGATCGCGGTGACGCCCTGGCCGCCGGCGGCGCAGATCGAGATGACCCCGCGGCCCGAGCCCTTCTCGTCCAGCAGCTTGGCCAGCGTCGCGACGATGCGGGCGCCGGTTGCCGCGAACGGGTGTCCTGCCGCCAGCGAAGACCCGACGACGTTCAGCCGGTCGCGGTCGATCGACCCGAGCGGGGCGTCGAGGCCGAGCCGCTCCTTGCAGAAGATCGGGTCCTCCCACGCCTTGAGCGTGGCGAGCACCTGGGAGGCGAAAGCCTCGTGGATCTCGTAGAAGTCGAAGTCCTGGAGCGTCAACCCTGCGCGGTCGAGCATCCGAGGCATGGCGTACGCCGGGGCCATCAGCAAGCCCTCGCCGCCGTGCACGTAGTCGACCGCTGCGGTCTCGGAGAAGGTGAAGTAGGCGAGGACCGGGAGGTCGTGGGCCTCGGCGTACTCCTCCGAGGCGAGCAGCACCGCCGACGCACCGTCGCTGAGCGGTGTCGAGTTCGCCGCCGTCATCGTCGCGGCCTCGCCCTTGCCGAACACAGGCTTGAGCTTGGCCAGCTTCTCCACCGAGGAGTCGGCGCGGAGGTTCTGGTCGCGCTCCAGACCGTTGAAGGGTGTGACCAGGTCGTCGAGGAAGCCTCGGTCGTACGCCGCCCCGAGGTTCTTGTGGGACCGCACGGCGAGCTCGTCCTGCTCCTCACGGCCGACGTTCCACTCCAGCGCCGTCAGGGCTGCGGACTCACCCATGGACAGCCCGGTCCGGGGCTCCTTGTTGGCGGGGATCTCCGGAGCGAGGTAAGCCGGACGCGCCTTGGCGAGCGCCGCGAGCCGGCCCTGGAGGCTCTTTGCGCGGTTGGCCTCGAGCAGAACCTTGCGCAGCTTCTCGTTGACGGCGATCGGGGCGTCGGAGGTGGTGTCGGTGCCACCGGCGATGCCGACCTCGATCTGGCCCAGCGCGATCTTGTTCGCGATGGTGATCGTGGCCTGGATGCCGGTGTCGCAGGCCTGC
>DASVBF010000144.1:0-9128 GCA_036375975.1 Nocardioidaceae bacterium
CCGATGGTCACGGGCCTCGATTTCGTGGTGGGCGCGCACTGTTGCTAGAGTTCCTCTCGCTTCGCGCGCCATTAGCTCAATTGGCAGAGCAGCTGACTCTTAATCAGCGGGTTCGGGGTTCGAGTCCCTGATGGCGCACAATCCTCCAGGTCAGCGGCCCTCACGGCTGCTGACCTTCTTCTTTGGCCCAAGCAGCCGCGGCGCGCGTGACCAGTCTGGTGTAGGGATGGTTCATGGTGGACGACCGGAACTCTCAACCGAAGGACGACGCACGCGCCGACGAGCGGCCCATGGCTGATCCGCTCGGCCTGATCAGCGGTGGCGAAGGCATCTTCACGGGCACTGTGGTCTGCGCTGCCGCCATCGCCTACGGCGCTGGGCACCTGGACTCAACCGCTGAACTGTGCATTGCGATCTTCGGAACCGTGCTCATCTACTGGCTGGCCCACCTGCATGCGCGCACTCTCGGCGCCTCCGTAACCCATGGTCACCTTCCCCTCGATGCTCTGCGTCTGGCGGTGGTGGAGACCTGGCCGATAGCTGGTGCCTCCGTCCTGCCGATCGTCATCCTGCTACTCGCCGAGCTCGCTGGTGCGTCGCTCCGTACCGCGGCGTGGGTAGCGCTGATCGCCACCATCGCCCTGCTCACCGCTTACAGCTACCTGGCTGGGGTGCGCAGCGGCTTGGGCACCTGGGGCAGGGTTGCAAGCGCCGCCGTGGGCGCGGGAATCGGGATCCTCGTGGCCCTCTTGAAGGTGGCCCTGCACTGAGCCGACAAAACGACCGCGGGCGAATACCCGTCCCCGGCGGAGTTCACTCGGTGACGGTCGCGCGCACCCCGTCCAGCATGGCCTGCTCACGCTCGCTGACCTGTTGAGCACCGAACCCCATGAAGCCGCCCTCCTTGGCGGCGTCGGCGGCTGCCTGCGCCGCGGCGACCAGCCACCGCCCAAAGGCCGCGGTCTCCTCGGGTGTGGACTTGCCGGCGACGATCGCCTGCACGGTGCGCAGTTCCTCGAGCACCTGCTCTCCGGGCTGCCCCTCGGTCGTCGGCTTGTACCCGCTGAGTGGATTGTGCCGCTGCTGCGTCAGGGCCTGGATCTCCAGGGCCACCTCGGCCAGCAGCTGCTCGCGGCTGGGAGGGTTGGTGGCGCTCCTGAGGGTCGCCATCGACTCCTTGGCGGCCTCGATGGGACCACCGGGGTCGGCCAGCGAGATCGCCAGGCCGGCCACCATCGGTGCGCGCACGATGCGCGACCATTCCTCCTCGGTGAAGTCGCTCTTTGTGGTCACGGCATGTCCTTCCTTCCAGGTGACAGGTTGGGTGGTGCGGGATCGGGTGACTTGAGACCCACTGCGAGACCGCTACCCCTGTCAGTCGCCATAGGCTTCGCTGCACTGCTGGACTAGTTGTGCGCCGTCGGGACGACCTTGGCTGAGATCTCTTCAACGGCTGGAGTCTCCTCGGCTGCACCTGTCCGCTGAATGGGGACGGACGGCTCTCGCTTCGATGCTGCCGGCGGGTTGAGGTCGAGTGCTCGGTTCAGGGTGATTGCGGCGTCGATGAGGGCCAGGTGGGTGAAGGCCTGGGGGAAGTTGCCTATCTGCTCACCGGTGAGGCCGATCTCCTCGGAGTAGAGGCCGACGTGGTTGGCGTAGGTCAGCATCTTCTCGAACGTCTCGCGTGCCTTGCTGAGCTGACCCGCGCGTGCCAGTGAGTCGACAAAGGCGAACGTGCACAGCGAGAAGGTGCCTTCGGAACCGCGAAGCCCGTCGGGTGACGCTTCCGGGTCGTAGCGGTAGACGAGGCTGTCGGTGACGAGCTCGCCGTCCATCGCCTCGAGGGTGGAAGTCCACATCGGGTCGGTGGGAGTGATGAAGCCGACCGTCGACATCCGCAGCAGCGACGCGTCCAGGACGTCGGTGTTGTAGTGCTGCCGGAACGCCTGGCGGCGGCGGCTCCAGCCACGGTCCATGATCTGGTTGTAGATCGCGTCCCGCTCGGCCCGCCAGCGGTCCAACGGACCGGGACGTCCGTGTGTCGTTGCCAGGCGGATGCCGCGGTCGAGCGCGACCCAGTTCATCAACCGGCCGTAGGTGAAGTCCTGTCGTCCCCCTCGGGTCTCCCAGATGCCCTCCTCGGGCTGGTCCCAGTTCTCCGTCACCCAGTTGAGCAGATCGCAGACCCGCTGCCATCCGTGGTGGCTGGTGGTGATGCCGTGCTGGTCGGCGAAGTAGATGCTGTCGATCGCCTCCCCGTAGATGTCGAGCTGCAGCTGATCTGCGGCTCCATTGCCGATGCGGACCGGGGCCGACCCGCGGTAGCCCTCCCAGTGCGGCAGGACCTCCTCGCTGAGGTCACTGGATCCGTCGACGCGGTACATGATCTTCAGGGGGCCGCTCCCGTTCCCGCCGACCTGCTCGTCGACACGGTCCCGCAGCCACCGCCCCAAAGCAGCTGCCTCGTCCTTGAAGCCCATGCCGAGCAGGGAGTAGATGGAGAAGGAAGCATCCCGGATCCAGGTATAGCGATAGTCCCAGTTCCGCTCTCCACCGATCTGCTCGGGCAACCCCGCCGTCGGCGCCGCGACAAGCCCCCCGCTGGGTGCATAAGTCATCAGTTTGAGGGTGATCGCGGAGCGGTTCAGCTCCTCGCGCCACCGCCCCGAGTACGTCGACTGGCCGAGCCAGGCCTCCCAGAAGTCGACCGTCTCATCGAAGAGCCGCCACGCCTCGGCCAGTCGCACCTCACGGATCGGACCTGCCGCGCCGGTCTCGAGGACGAGGCCGCGCGTCTGTCCGGCGGTCAGGGTGACCTCAATATGTACGTCGCCCTGCGTGCCCGCCTCGCTGTGGGCGATCCGGTCGTCGTCCGGCTCACGAACCAGGTGGACGGTCATCGATGTACCAGCGTCGCCGTTGAAGACCGCGCCGTGCTCGGTCAGGTGAGTCTGGTGGGGCTCGCGTCCGTAGTCGAACCGGGGAGCGATGTCGATCGCGAAGGTCATCTGCCCCCGGACACACCGGACCAACCGGACGATCCTGTGGTGGGCCGAGGCGACCGCGCCGGTGACCGGCATGAAGTCAATCACCTCACCCACGCCGGCCTCGGTCATGAAGCGCGTGACCAGGACCGCTGTGTCGGGAAAGTACAGCTGCTTGCTGGTGAAGACCTCCACGGTCGGACGCATCCTGAAGTGCCCACCGCGCTGCTGGTCGAGGAGCGCTCCGAAGATGCTGGGTGAGTCGAACCGAGGAGCGCAGAACCAGTCGACAGAGCCATCCGTCGCGACCAGTGCGGAGGTCTGGAGGTCACCGATGAGGCCGTGGTCGGCGATGAGTGGGTAGTCGGACATGTGCGGGACCTTTCACTGGGCGCTGACGACGCCTGCCCCTGGGCGACAGATACGTCAAACCTCAGGATTCGGCTCTCGTTGGGCAGCCCGCATCATGCACAAAGGGTGATGTCTCGCGGCTCAGACGGCTGGCACCCTCAGGTGCAGCCCCCGATGGGCGACGTACTGGCTTCGACGGAAAGCGGGTGCCTCGTGGCCGAGACTCAGGTGTCCGGACAGCCGTCGAGCGTATTGCGAGGGGTCCTCCTTCCTCTTGCCCTCACACAGTTCATCTGCAGCTTCGCCGGCTCGAACATGAACGTGATGATCAACGACATCAGCAAGGACCTCGATACCACCGTGCAGGGGGTGCAGATCGCGATCACACTCTTCTTGCTGGTGATGGCGGCGCTGATGATCCCCGGGGGAAAGCTGACCGACCGTTACGGCCGGAAGCGGTGCTTCACCGTCGGCCTGACCGTGTACGGGGTCGGCGCCCTGTTGAGTGCGATGGCCCCCGGCCTGGGTGTCCTGATCATCGGCAACTCGATCCTCGAGGGTGTCGGCACGGCTCTGCTGATCCCACCGGTGTACATCCTCACCACCTTGCTGTTCACCGGGGTCACCTCCCGTGCCCGTGCGTTCGGCGCAATCAGCGCGTTGGGAGGCGTCGGCGCCGCTGCCGGGCCGCTGATCGGTGGCCTGATCACCGCCGCGATCAGCTGGCGGGCCGCGTTCATCTTCCAAGCGCTCGTCATCGCGCTGATCGTCCTGCTGAGCCGCCGCCTCAATGATCCCCTGCCGCCGGACCCCACGAAGAGCTTCGACACCGGTGGAGCGGCCCTATCAGCCGTGGGCCTCGTGCTCGTCGTCTTGGGCATCCTTGCGGCGGACAACAACGGCTGGCTCATGGTCACGCTGCTCGTTGCCGGCGCCCTGGTGCTGCTGTGGTTCTTCCTCTGGGTGCGAGCCAAGGAGCGCGCCGGTGAGGAACCACTGCTGTCGACGAGCCTCTTCCGCAACCGCACGTCCAACCTCGGCCTCGTCACGCAAAACGTCCAGTGGCTGATGCTCCTGGGCGTGTCGTTCGTGGTCGCCGCGTACCTCCAGACCGTGCGCGGCTACGACGCTATCCAGACCGGCGTGATCTTCACGGCAGCCACGGTCGGCCTGCTCCTGTCGTCCCTGGGAGCCGAACGCTTCGCGAAACGCCGTGCCCAGCGGACCCTGATCATGCTGGGCTTCATCATCGCGATCAGCGGCATCGGCGTCCTGATCGCCAGTGTCAGTGGCTCCTCGACCCCCTGGGCGTTCGCGCCCGGCCTCTTCCTGATCGGGTTCGGCCTCGGCGGAATGCTGACCCCCTCAGTAAACGTCGTCCAGTCCAGCTTCAGCGAGGAGCAGCAGGGCGAGATCTCCGGCTTGTCGCGCAGCGTGTCGAACCTCGGTTCCTCACTCGGCACGGCGATCGCCGGCACCATCCTCGTCGCGGGCCTCACCAACAGCGCGGAGGCCGCCGCCTTGACCACGCTGGCGGCCATCGGGCTCGTCGGGCTCGGGGCGGCGGCGCTCCTACCCCACGGCACGGTTCCGAGCGCCGCTCCCGCCGCGGCCCACGAGGCCACCTGACTCTTGGAGGCAGACCTAGCCGCAGCAGTCAAAGCACCTGAGATTCAGAACGCCCATAGCGGTTGCGTCAGCGCATTGACACGACCGACGAAGCCTGAGGAGAGTGAAGGTCATGATCCGCCTCCTTCGTGACATGCCGGCTGGCGTCCTCGGCTTCGAGGCTGTCGACGACGTGGAGAAAGAGGACTACGAGAACGTCATCGTGCCCGTGATCAACAAGGCCATCGCCGAGCACGGGAAGGTCCGCCTCGTCTATGTCCTCGGTCCAGAGTTCGACGACTACGAGGGCGGGGCAGTCTGGGAGGACCTGAAGCTCGGTGTCCGTCACCCCGCCTCCTTCGAGCGGATCGCGATCGTGACCAATGCCCGCTGGGCCGGCCCGGCGATCAAGATCTTCAGTGTCTTGTGGCCCGGACAGGCACGCGTGTTCCAACTCTCCGAACTCGAGTCAGCGAAACGTTGGGCGGCTGAAGTCCCCAGTTGAGACAGCGCCCAACTCTCCCGTGCCACCTGGATGACAGCTTTGGGCCAGACGAGGTGCGGAAACACCGGGGAGACTGAGCCACCACGACGCTTCTAGATGCGTGAGTATCGCCCCATGTCCTCCACGAGGAGTGACACCGTCGGCTGCTCCCCGAGCGAAATCTCAACGCCGACTGGCGGGGTGCACGATCACGCCGGAGTCCGGGTGTTCGGCTTCTGCCCGGAGGGCATGGTGCACCGAATATGCCCAAGAGAGCGCCGTGTCGAGGTGGCGGCACGGTCCCTACTTCTTGAGAAGTAGGGACCGAAATCGACTCGTAAAGATTTGTCAGGCAATCACGTGTATTCGACGCCTCTTTGGTGGATTCTCCGGCTAGCCGTGGGCCGCACCGCAGCGGACCGTAGCTGTATGGACCGCATCTTCGTGGTGGATGACCACGAACTCATACGTCGGGGAATGCGCCACCTGATCCGGGCCGACGACGGCATCGAGATCATCGGGGAGTCGGCCACTGCGCGCGACGCGGCAACCAGGATCCCCGCGCTTCGTCCCGACGTGGCCGTGCTCGACGTACGGTTGCCAGACGGGACCGGCATCGACGTCTGCCGTGGCGTCCGCGCAGTCGACCAAAGCATCAAGGTGCTCATACTCACCGGCTACGACGAAACGCTCTTCGCCGCTATCTCAGCGGGAGCGGCGGGCTACCTCCTGAAGAGCACGAGCGGCGGCCGTCTACTTGCGGCCATCCACGCCGTTGCGCGTGGCGAAACCGTCATCGATCCCGCTCTCCTGCCGCGGGTTCTCCACAGAGTCCGCGATGAGATGGAAGACCACCGGCTGTCGTCCGGGCTGTCGTCCTTGACCCCGCCGGAACGCCGAATCCTGACGCTCCTAACCCAGGGGTTCACAAACCGGCAGATCGGAAACCAGGTCGCGCTATCTGAAAGCACCGTCAAGGGCTACGTAAGCAGCGTCCTGACCAAGCTCGGCCTTGAGCACCGCACGCAGGCCGCAGTGCTGGCCTCAAGATCGCCGAGGTCAAGCAGATCGGAGACGGTAGCCGCGTGCTCCCCGGGACTCGAGCGGTAGTCGTCGGCCCAAACGCCACCAGGTCCTCACTGTCTCGGGCACGCTCATCTCAGTTCACCACCTGAAGGAGGGCCCACCGAACAACACGCCTGACCAGCGTCTCCGGTGGAGCTCGACCAGGTCAGTCCTCACGCTTGAACGTCACCAAGAGGCCCTCGACACCGCCGGGTCGACGTAACGAGGTGCCCACCCCAGTCACCCGAAGCGCCTGGGAACCGCCGCCTATCGCACGCGCGTCCCGCAATGTGACGATCCTCGACGGCCGGACCTGTTTCACCCTCCCTGGGTGAGGTCGAAGGGATGTGGCACTCCCTACCGTGCGGCGTGGGGACAAGGAGGCGAGTGCCATGGCGATGCATCTCGGTCCCGTCGACGGCGGCCAGGCGTCACCGGCAGTCGAGGCCGCCCCACCAGGCGACGGCGATGCCGCGGGACGATCGTCACGCGGCAGAAGACTCCGCAGATCTCTCTCTATGACATTGCCCGGCTGCTGGGGTGCGCTGGTCTTCGCGTGCCTCTCGTTCACACCGTCCCTCCTGCCGCGCGGCGGTTTCCTGCAGGGCATCGTGTGCGGTATCACCGCGGCGATCGGCTACGGGATCGGTGTGCTCGCCGCGTCGATCTGGCGGACGTTCGCCGATCGTGGCGCGCGGCGTCCACGCCCGTCCGCGTGGCGCATCTTCTACGTCACCGCGACGGTCCTGCTCGTCGCGTCCTTCACGCTTGGCCAGTACTGGCAGAGCGAGATCCGCCACCTGATGGGCATCACGGACTACAGCCTCCCGCTCGTCATCGCCTCCCCGTTCGTCGCGGTTGTCGTGTTCTGGCTGCTCCTGGAGGCCGGCCGAGGCCTGCGCGCGCTGTACCGGCGTACCTCACGACGGCTCAACCGGTGGATCGGGCCCCGGGCGGCGACGACGCTCGGCTGGCTGCTCGTGGCCGCCCTGACCTACCTAGTGATCAGCGGCCTCCTGCTGCAGGGCGCCGTCAACGCCGCAAACCAGGCCTTCTCGGTCCGGAACACCGACACCGACAAGGGAACGCAGCAGCCCACGTCCAGCCTGCGCTCCGGCGGACCAGGGTCGCTCATCGGCTGGAACACCCTCGGCCGAGAGGGCCGGAACTTCACCGGACTCGGCCCCACCGCGGCAGAGATCCACCAGCTCACCCACAACTCGGCGAAGGAGCCGATTCGCTCCTACGCCGGCCTGGACGCAGCACCCGACGCCGAGTCACGGGCGACACTCGCCGTGGAGGACCTGCAGCGCGCGGGTGGGTTCCAGCGCAAGAACCTGCTCGTCGTCACCACCACCGGCAGCGGCTGGGTCGATCCGGCGTTGGCCGACACCTTCGAGTACCTCACCGACGGGGACTCCGCGATCGTGTCGATGCAGTACTCCTACCTGCCCTCCTGGATCTCCTACCTGGTCGACCAAACCAAGGCACGAGAGGCCGGTCGCACGCTGTTCGACGCCGTCTACGACCGATGGTCCAAGCTGCCCGCCGACAGCCGCCCCCGACTGTTCGTCGCCGGGGAGAGCCTGGGATCCTTCGGCGGCGAGACCGCATTCAGCGGAGAGTACGACCTGCGCAACCGGACGGCTGGAACCCTTTTCGCCGGACCCCCCAACTTCAACACCCTCTTCCGCGAGTTCAGCGACCATCGCGACCCCGGCAGCCCGGAGGTGCAGCCCGTCTACAGGGACGGCCGGACGGTGCGGTTCACGAACAACCCGGCGACCGCCATCCCGCCCACGAGCCAGCCCTGGAACGGCCCTCACGTGCTGTACCTGATGCACCCGTCCGACCCAATCGTCTGGTGGAGCCCACGGCTGATCCTCAGCCACCCGGACTGGATCGCCGAGACGCCCGGCAGCGACGTGCTCAAGGAAATGGTCTGGATACCGTTCGTGACCTTCTGGCAGGTCTCCGCGGACCTGCCGTTCTCCACCAACGTGCCAAGCGGCCACGGCCACAAGTACACAACCGAGTACGTCGACGGCTGGAACACCGTCCTGCAGCCCGACGGACTCACCCCACAGGAACTCACCAAGCTCAAGAAGGTCATCAGCACCGTCGACTGATCCTCGGGGCCTCACCGCCCTACGTCTTGCCCGCTTCGAACGTAGCCATCCGCTATTGCCGCTAAGAGGTAAGACGTCGGCCCGCCCCCGACTCCGCATGTTGCACATGAGCTGGCACCGATCTGTCGCAGATCACCCGGCACAGGACAGGCTGCCTACCGGACCGTTCGTGAGAACCTTTCTGTACTGCGTTACAGAAGGACCCCCGCTCAACAGATTCGTTGGGGAGCGCCCCGATGGGGGGCGAGGCACATCGACCCGAGGTCCGGAGCGGGGGCGCCGTCCCCAACCACCTTCGGTCGGTGCCGCCATCAACCTTCGCGTAACCGAACTACGTCGAGGCATCCGTCTGGTTACGTCCTCCGAACTCGCTGGGTAAGCCCGTCCCCCTGACCGCCGATCGTCTGGTTGGAGTTATCAGGGGACGGGGCGAGTGTGGTCGCTGCCATGGCTCATTCGGGCCATATCTGACTTGCCGATTCCGCTCTACCTTCGTCGGAGGTATTC
>DASVBF010000205.1:0-3003 GCA_036375975.1 Nocardioidaceae bacterium
GGCCGACGCGCCGACGGCGTACGCGGCTCCGAAGGCGAGCGCCAGCGCCCCGGCGTAGGCGGCCAGCCTGACCGGGGTGCCGGTCATGCCGCGCCGCTGGCGAGCTCGTAGCCCGCCTCGTCGACGGCGTCGCGGACCTGCCCCTCGTCGAGCGGGACGTCGCTGACGACGTGGACCTGGGAGACGCCGCCGGCCACGAGGTCGACGGTGACCCCCTGGACGCCGGGCAGGCTGGTGAGCTCCGCGGTGACGGCACTGACGCAGTGCCCGCAGGTCATGCCGGTCACGGCGTAGGTGCTGGTAGTGCTCATCGTGGGCTCC
The DNA here is from genome assembly GCA_036375975.1 of Nocardioidaceae bacterium. GTDB lineage: Bacteria > Actinomycetota > Actinomycetes > Propionibacteriales > Nocardioidaceae > Nocardioides_C. Next base: position 322 of record DASVBF010000205.1, read on the forward strand.
TTCAGGCGGTGGTGGGTGGGTGGGGCACGGCGTACGAAGGTCAGCTGCGCACCAGGCGGCCGATCGCGTCCGAGGCCTCGCGGACCTTCTCCTGTGCCTCGTCGCCGCCCTTCTTGGCGGCCTCGACGACGCAGTGCGACAGGTGCTCCTCGAGCAGCTCGAGGGAGAAGGACTGCAGGGCCTTGGTCGCGGCGGAGACCTGAGTGAGGATGTCGATGCAGTACTTGTCCTCCTCGACCATCCGCTGCAGCCCGCGGACCTGGCCCTCGATGCGGCGCAGCCGCTTCAGGTGGCTGTCCTTCATCGGGGTGTACCCGTGGACGTGGGTCGTGTCGGTCATGGCGCCGTCCTCGCTCGCAATACCCATCAGGGGTATCTGATGTGAAGGACCATACCCCCCTCAGGTATTGACCGCAACCCCCGAACGACCCCTGCCGTAGGGCCGCTTTCCCCTGATCGGCCCACGCGGCGCCCGGTGCGCCTACCTTGACTCTGTGACCTAGATCACATCGGTCGCCTCGAGCGTGAGAGGGGTACGACCATGCATCTCACCGACAGGGAGTGGTGGGGCCTCGTCCACGGCATGGGCTTCGGTGCCGTGTTCCTGCTGGCCTTCGCCGGCGGGCTGGCCGGCCTCTACAGCCTCCGGCCGGGGCTGGTGACCGCCGAGGGAGTCAGGGAGCGGATCCGCCGACTGCGGATCGGGGTGGTCGTGATGGCGGCCGCGGCCTGGGGCACGGTCATCACAGGCACCTGGATCGTCTACCCGTGGTACCGCGACCCAGCCAAGGACAGCCCCCGGTCGGTGCTGCTGGCCGACCCCGACACCGCCGACTGGCACGAGTTCGGCATGGAGTGGAAGGAGCACATCGCCTGGATGAGCCCGATCCTCGCGACGGTGGTCGCCTTCATCGTCCTCTACTACGGCAACCTGCTCATCCGGCACGACCGGGTGCGCCGCACCGCCATCACCCTGTTCGTCCTCGCATTCGCTTTCGCGGCGGTGGCCGGCGCCTTCGGTGCGCTGATCACCAAGGTCGCCCCGGTCACCTAGGAGAGACGGCCATGACGGAGACTCACGAGACCATGGGCACCGGCCGGGGGCTCGACCTCGGACCGGACAAGCCGGAAGGTCCCATCAGCGCCGCGATCATCGCGGGCGGGGTGGGGTGCCTGGCCCTGGGCGTCCTGACGACCGCGGCCGAGGCGAGCTCGTCCCTGAAGGACAACCTCGCGCTCACCGACGACGTCGGGCCACTGTCCGGCAAGACCGTGTACGCCGTGGCGATCTGGCTGGTCGCCTGGGCGGTCCTTCACCTCACGATGCGACGCAGCTCGACCGAGAGCCGCACAGCCCTCGTCATCGCGCTGGTGCTGGTCGCCCTGGGCGTCCTGGGGACCTTCCCGACCTTCTTCCAGGCCTTCACCTCGGACTAGCGCGACGAGGACCGCCTCACGGGGACTGGCCGGCCCCACGCTCCGGGACGGCCTGATGGCTGGTGACCCACTTGGCGTGCTCCTGGGAGATGAGCCCCTCGATCCGCTCCGCGAGCTGGCGCGACCGGTCCGCCCCGAGGTAAGGACCGGCCTGCGCGACATACAGATAGCGCTCGTGCTTGAGCGCCTCGGCCGTGGACCGGTAGGTGATCCAGTGCTCCTGCAGCTGGTAGAGGTGCTGGGCTCCCTCCAGCACGACGATGACTGCCGCGAGGCTCCCGGTGACGTACACGGGACTGTCCGCCCCCGCCACGACCGGGAGGCTCGCGGCGACGGCGAGCTCGATCAGCTTCAGCCGCTTGTACCACCGCTGGCTGGTCCCGCTCTTCCAGTCGTACCACCTGATCTGGTCCTCGAGCCGCTCCCAGGTCGCCCGCTCGGGCGACGGGGAGGACACGACCTCGATCGGCCGTACCGGGTCGGGCTCGTCCTGTCCAGCCATCCCGCGCCCTCCCCACTCGGGGCCCTCCCCACTCGGGGCCCCCCACTCGGGGAGGCCCTGCCCGACCGGTGGGCGCACGCCGCCTCAGTCGCCGGAGCCTGCAGTCATAGTCACGAGCCCGGTTGCGGGACGCAACGGGCTGCAGCCCTCGCGATGACGCCTACGCGACAGTTGTGGGCTATCGCCGCTTTCGCGCGAACTCCCATCCGCGCAGATCTCGTTGCCGCTGCCCAGCGCCGATGGGATGCTGCGGCTGATGGCCGATGGGCGATCGGTGCAGGATCGAGCGTGCAGTGCGAGTCTTCCTGAGCTACCGCCGCGGCGACGCCGGAGCGTACGCCGGGCGGCTGAGCGACTCCCTCCGCGAGCGCCTGGGCGCGAAGAGCGTGTTCCAGGACGTCACGGCCATCGCTCCCGGCCAGGACTACGTAGCGGTGATCGACCGCGCCCTCGGCGACTCCGACGCGGTGCTCGCGGTCATCGGCACCGGCTGGCTGACCGCTGCTAACCCCGAGGGCACGCGCCGCCTGTCCGACCCGGACGACTACGTGCGGCTCGAGCTGGGCCGGGCGCTGAGACAGAGCGTGCGGGTCGTGCCTGTTCTCGTCGGCGGGGCCACCGTGCCTGCGGCGCCGGACCTGCCCGACGAGCTGCAGGGGCTGGTCAACCGGCAGGCCGTCGTGCTCCACGACGAGACGTGGCACCAGGACGTCGACGGTCTCGTGCGGTCCCTGCGCGGCGAA
>DASVBF010000203.1:0-5572 GCA_036375975.1 Nocardioidaceae bacterium
CGGTGATGATGCGTCCCGAGCCGGTGAGCTCTCCGTCCGGGAAGACGTACCGGTCGATGAACGCACCCGTCTTCTCCCGTGACCGGTTGTCCTTGCGGGTGATGCAGTGGTTGAGGACCCGGCCTCCCGGCCGCAGGCGCGCGCGGACGAAGGAGAAGTACGACGGGTAGTTCCTCACCCCGATGTGCTCCGTGAGCCCGATCGAGCTGAGAGCGTCGAAGCCGCTCTCCGTCACGTCGCGGTAGTCGCCCCACCGCACCTCGGCCACGTCGTCCAGCCCTTCGCGCTTGATGGCCTCCTGCGCCCACGACGCCTGGTCGCGCGACAGCGTGACGCCCAGAGCCGTGACGCCGTACTCGCGAACCGCGTGCCGGACCATGCCGCCCCAGCCGCAGCCGATGTCCAGCAGACGCATGCCCGGCCGAAGCCCGAGCTTGCGGCAGACGAGGTCGTACTTGTCTGCCTGGGCTTCCTCCAGCGAGGCGTCCTCGCGCGGGTAGCAGGCACAGGTGTACGTCATGGACGGGCCGAGCACCATCTCGTAGAAGCGGTTCGACACGTCGTAGTGGTGGTGGATCGCCTCCGCATCACGGGTCTTCGAGTGCCGCATGCCCTCGAACACCCGGCGCCAGCGCGGCAGCGCCTCCTGCGGCGGGGGCGGTGGCGGCTTGAGGTGGCTCAGGCCGAGGCCGCGAACGATTCGTATGAGCTCCGCGGGCGCGGGCATCTTGAACCGGGCGTGGTTCATGAGGACGAGCGCGTCGTACGGGTCGCCAGGGTGGGTGCCCTCCAGATCCAGGTCGCCGGAGACGTACGCGCGGGCCAGGCCCAGGTCGCCGGGCGCGGTCAGGATGTAGGACAGCCCGCGCTCGTTGCGCAGGTGGATCCGGACGCGGGCGTCCGGCGGTCCCGCGCTACTGCCGTCGTAGGCCGTGAGCCGGATCGGCAGCTCGGGCATCACCCGAGCGATGGCCTCGCCGATCGATACGGACAGGTCGTTCATCGTCGTCGTCATCGACGCCTCACCGCCTTTTCGTACAGTCCCGTCAGCCGGTTACCTGGATCGTAGTGCGCTTTGACCCGCGCGAGGTTGGCACCGCCGTAGAGCAGCTCGAACGTCTCACGGTCGTAGTAGGCGTCCGAGTAGAGCGACTTGTGCCCACCGAGCTCGGTGACCACGCGCTCGATCGCGCGGTTGTGGTCCCCGTCGGCCGCCCCCGGCGGGATGGGCACCGTGCCCCAGAACCCGACGTTGACGTAGCTGGTCCCCGGCTCCAAGGGGTACGACGGCCAGCGGCGCGCGCTCTCCGCCCCTGACCTCTCCCGCAGCCGCAACGGGCAGAGCCAGACCGGTCGCATCCCGACGTGCTCGTCGAACCAGCGGAGGAACTCGGGGGTCCGCCCCAGGGGGATCTCCACGTCCTGGATCACCCGCTCGCGCGGGGGGCGACCGCGCCGCGCGTCGATCCGCGCCATCACGGCGTACCTGTTCTCGAGGCCAACGAGCCGGTGGTACACGTCGCTGCGACGCAACCGCCGCGGCCAGACACGCCGGACCAGGGGGTGCTGAGCGCCGAAGGCCCGGGAGCACCAGAACCAGTCGGTGTCCCACCGCCACAGGTAGTCGTGCATGGTCAGCACGTCGCTGCGGCGGCTCTGGATGGAGCGGTAGAAGATGTCCTGGCCGGTGTAGTCGCTCGTGGCTCCGGAAGGTGGGTCCTCGCGCCAGGTGGCGAGGGTGAGGTACGCCTCGGAGGGCTCGAACACCACGCCGTCCATGGCATCGACGCGCATCCCGTCCCACGCCCGCTCGGCGATGACCGTCTCCACCATCGCGGGCAGGTCCTCGAGCCTCCCCAGCCGCACGTGTCTGAGGTCGACGTACCCCGGCACCGGTTCGAGCTCGATCCGGATCCGGGTGGTGTAGCCGAGGCTGCCGTAGGAGTTGGGGAAGGCCTCGAACAGGTCCGACGTCGGTCCCTCGGGTCGGGCGGTCACGACCTCGCCGTCGCCGGTGAGCACGTCCATCTCGAGCACCGACTCGTGCGGGAGCCCGTTGCGGAAGGAGGTCGCCTCGATGCCGAGACCGGTGACCGCCCCGCCCAGGGTGATCGTGCGCAACTGCGGCACGACCAGCGGGATCATCCCGTGGGCGAGGGTGACCGCCACGAGGTCTTCGTAGGTGCAGAACCCCTGCACGTCGGCAGCGCGCCCCTCGACGTCGACGGAGACCACCCCGGCAAGCGCGGAGACATCGAGCCCGGGCGTGGTGGTGCGGGAACGGGGCCGGAAGAGGTTGGAGGTCCGCTTCCCCAGGCGCACGGGCGAGCCGCCAGGGATCGCGTTGTAGGAGTCCACGAGCCTGCGCACCGCCGCGTCGTGCGCCTCCCATCCGACCGGGGCCGGGTGGTCGGGACGCACATCCTCGCGGGCGGTCGTGACGCGGCTCACGCCCCCAACCTAGCGCCTCCGGGCGTCAGGAGGTCGCGGTAGAGACGACTGCGCCGTCTGCCGAGGCCAGGTGCACCGGCACTCCCGCACCGGCGAAGTCACGCACCACGGACAGGTCGGCCTCCTCGAGGGCAGGTCTCCCGCCCAGGACGACGGCGGCCTCGAGGCCCTTCGCGCCACTGGTCACAGCCATCGACACAGCCACCTGCAGCGCGGACAGCCGCAAGGAGGGGAGGTCCACGGTCGCGCCGGCGTAGGTGCGCCCGTCGAGGTCGCGCACGCATGCGCCCTCGGCGGCCGACGTCCGGGCACGGGTGGATCGCGCCAGCGTCACGAGCTTCCTGTCCTCGGGGTCCTCGAGCTGGGTCATCGGCACATCCTCATCCCGCCTGGCTGTCTGGGAAGGACTCGGCGTGGCCGTGCTCGGCCGGAGGCTCGGCGTGGGTGATCAGCACGGTCCCGATCCGGTTCCTGCGACCGCTCGGCGCCTCCGCCTCGAAACGCAGACCGTGGGTCTCCACGACCGAGCCGGGAATCGGCACCCGGCCGAGGTACTTGGCCATGAGACCACCCACCGTGTCGACGTCGTCGTCCTCGATCTGCACACCACACGCCGACTCCAGGTCATCGACCGGGTAGCGCGAGCTGACCCTCGTCGCGCCGTTGGCCAGGTGCTCCACGTCGACCCGCGCCTCGTCGTACTCGTCGGTGATCTCGCCGACGATCTCCTCGAGGATGTCCTCGATGGTGACGAGTCCCGCGGTGCCGCCGTACTCGTCCACGACGACAGCGACATGCTTGCGCTTCGCCTGCATCTCGCGAAGCAGGTCGTCGATGGGCTTGGAGTCGGGGACGTACAGGACCGGGCGCATCACCGACTCGACCCGCTCGGTCTGCTCGGCCTCGTGACGGTCGAACACGCGCTTGGTGATGTCCTTGAGGTAGGCGATGCCGACGATGTCGTCGAGGTTCTCCCCGATGACAGGTATGCGGGAGTACCCGCTGCGCAGCGCCAGCGACATGGCCTGGCGCAGGGTCTTGGTGCGCTCGATGAACACCACGTCCGTGCGCGGCACCATCACCTCACGCGCGATCGTGTCGCCGAGCTCGAAGACCGAGTGGATCATCTCGCGCTCGCCGGACTCGATCACGCTGCTCGCCTCGGCGAGGTCGACGAGCTCGCGCAGCTCGGCCTCGGAGGCGAACGGGCCCTCACTGAAGCCGCGGCCCGGCGTGATGGCGTTGCCGACCAGGATCAGCAGCTGGGCCACGGGCCCGAACACCTTCGTGAAGACGACCAGCGGGCCGGCGGACAGCAGCGCCACCCGCTGGGAGTGCTGCCGACCGACCGTGCGGGGCGCGACGCCGACGACCACGAACGAGATCGCGACCATGACGAGGACTGTCGCCGCCACCGCCCACCACTGCCCGATGACCTGCTGGGTCACGGGGTCGCGGGTGACGATGAGGTCCGTGACCACCACCGTGGCGAGCACGATCGCACCGATCTCGGAGAGGAGCCGAAGGAACAGCGCGGTGTTCATGTAGCGCGCGGGGTCCTCGACGATGACGAGCAGCCGCTTCGCCCCCGGCCTGCCCTCCCCCGCGATCTCCTCGGCGCGGGACTTCGAGAACGACGAAAGGGCTGCCTCGGCGCTGCTGAAGAGCCCCGCGACGACCACCAGCACCGCGACGAGGACGAGCAGCCAGATCTCGGCCGTGGTCACAGCTCGACGTCCTCCTCGACCCCGCCGGGCCCGGTGCCCTCGGGCCCGGTGCCCTCACCGGCGACGGTCCGGCCTCGGCCGGCGCCCTGCCACTCGGCGAGGAGCCTGGCCTGGAGCCCGAACATCTCCCGGTGCTCCTCCGGCTCCGCGTGGTCGTAGCCGAGCAGGTGGAGGATGCCGTGGACGGTCAGCAGGTCGATCTCGTCCCCGGTGGTGTAGCCGGCCTGCCCCTTGGCGCGGGCATCCTCGGCCTGGCGCTCGGCGACGGCGGGACAGATCACGAGGTCGCCGAGTACGCCCTCCTCGGGTTCCTCGTCCACGAGCCCCGGGCGCATCTCGTCCATGGGGAAGGCCAGAACGTCGGTCGGCCCGGTCTTCTCCATCCAGTGCTCGTTGAGCTCGGCGATGGTCTCCTCGTCGACGAGCTTGATGCACAGCTCCGCCTGCGGGTGGACGCGCATGCGGTCCATCGCGAAGCGGGCCAGCCGGGACACCTCCGTCACGTCGACGGCACGACCGGACTCGTCGAGCACCTCGATGCTCATGCAGGGGCTCCCGCGGGATCGATGGGACTGACGGGGTCGCTCATGCGCGGTGCCCCTTGCGGGGGCCGACCGGACGCCGGGTCTCGGTGTCCCCGTCGGACCGGGCACGCTCGTCCTCACGGCGCGCCTCGTAGTCGTCGTACGCCGCGACGATGTGCCCGACGAGCCTGTGGCGTACGACGTCGTGGGCGGTGAGCCTGTTGAAGTGCACGTCCTCGATCTCGGAGAGGATGTCCTCCACGACCCGGAGGCCGCTCTTCATGCCGCCCGGCAGGTCGACCTGGGTCACGTCGCCGGTGACCACCATCTTCGAGCCGAACCCGAGGCGGGTGAGGAACATCTTCATCTGCTCCGGCGAGGTGTTCTGCGCCTCGTCGAGGATGATGAACGCGTCATTAAGGGTCCTTCCCCTCATGTACGCCAGGGGCGCGACCTCGATGGTCCCGGCCGCCATCAGCTTGGGGATCGAGTCGGGGTCCATCATGTCGTGCAGCGCGTCGTAGAGCGGGCGCAGGTAGGGGTCGATCTTCTCCCCCAGCGTGCCGGGCAGGAACCCGAGGTGCTCGCCGGCCTCGACCGCGGGTCGGGTCAGGATGATCCGGTTGACCTGCTTGCCCTGCAGCGCCTGCACTGCCTTGGCCATCGCCAGGTAGGTCTTGCCGGTGCCGGCGGGGCCGATGCCGAAGGTGATCGTGCTCTTGTCGATCGACTCGACGTAGCGCTTCTGGTTGAGCGTCTTCGGCCGGATCGTGCGGCCGCGGCGGCTGATGATGTCGAGGCTCAGCACGTCGGCCGGCCGCTCGCTGCCGCCGCTGCGCAGCATCGCGATGACCCGGCGGACGGAGTCCG
>DASVBF010000328.1:0-2266 GCA_036375975.1 Nocardioidaceae bacterium
CAGCGGGGCGTTGACGTAGGAGACCTGCTCCTCGATGACGTCGCTGAAGACGCCCTTGAGGGCAGCGAGCTCGAGCACCTTCACGTCGTACTGCGTGATCTCCCCGCGCACCTCGACGTCGAGCTGCTGCGCGATCTCGCCGGCGAGCCCGGTGAACACCCGACCCAGCTTCTCCACGAGCGGAATGCCCGGGCGGACGTCCTCCGCGATCACGCCGCCCTGGACGTTGACGGCGTCGGGCACGAGCTCGCCGCCCAGGGCGAGACGGACGGACCTGGCCACCGCGATGCCGGCCTTCTCCTGGGCCTCGTCCGTCGAGGCGCCCAGGTGCGGGGTGGCCACGACGTTCTCGAACTCGAACAGCGGGCTGTCGGTGCAGGGCTCGCTGGCGAACACGTCGAGCCCGGCAGCCGCAACCCGGCCCTCCTTGAGCGCCACGTAGAGCGCGTGCTCGTCGACGATGCCTCCCCGAGCCGCGTTGACCAGGACCAGCTCGGACTTGACCTTGGCCAGCTCGTCCTCGCCGATGAGACCGATCGTCTCCGGTGTCTTCGGCAGGTGGACGGACATGAAGTCGGCCTCGGCGAGGAGCTCGTCGAGGGTCACCAGCCGCACCCCCATCTGGGCAGCGCGGCCGGCCTGCACGTAGGGGTCGTAGGCGATGACCTTCATTCCGAAGGCGGACAGGCGCTGCGCGACGAGAACGCCGATCCGGCCGAGCCCGACGATGCCGACGGTCTTCTCGTAGAGCTCGACACCGGTGTACTTGCTGCGCTTCCACTCACCCTGCTTCAGGGCGGCGCTCGCCGGGGCGATGTGGCGGGCGGCGGCGAGCATGAGACCGACGGCCAGCTCGGCGGCGGAGACGATGTTCGAGGTCGGCGCGTTGACCACCATGACGCCGTTCTGGGTCGCGGCCTTGACGTCGACGTTGTCCAAGCCGACGCCTGCGCGGGCGACGACCTTCAGTCGCTTCGCCGCGGCCAGGGCCTCGTCGTCGACCTTGGTCGCGCTCCGGACGAGGATAGCGTCGACGTCCGCGATGGCCGGGAGCAGCTCCGCGCGGTCAGCGCCGTCGCAGCGACGGATCTCGAAGTCGGGGCCGAGCGCGTCGACGGTGGCGGGGCTCAGCTCTTCGGCGATGAGTACGACGGGCTTGCTCATGAGACGTCCTCAGACAGTTGTGAGTCGACTTGTCCTGGCTCTGCTTCTCGCTGTTGCGAGAGCGGCCGCGCACGACGCTGTGCCCGTCTGGAACTCTACCCGATCAGGGCGGGCTCATCCGATGCCGCCACGGCGGGGGGTGGGGCATCGTCGTCGTGGGTCGTCCTCGGCTCCGACCCCGACTCGTCGGATGAGCTGTCCGATCGGGCGCCACGCCCCAGCAACAGGAGCAGGAGCGCGAGGGACCCCGCGACGGCCGGCCAGTAGACGTACCTGTAGATGCCCACGGGAAGGATCGGCAGGTAACCGAGGACGTACACCACCGAGCTGAGGCCCAGCGCTCGGACAGGCACTGCGAGCTGCCCTCGGCCTGGACGGATCGCGAGGACGGCGCCGACGACGAGCCACAGCCACCCGCGGAACAGCATCGGCAGGTCCTCGACCGCCCCCTTCACGTAGGTCCGGAGCGTGTTCTCGAGCCTGGGATGGGATATCTGCAGGCCGAGGTTGTTGTCCACGATGCGCCCGGAGTAGGGGTACCTCGTGGCGAAGAGCAGCCTCGAGAAGACCTGCACGCGGTACTCGACGTAGCTCGGCAGGTGGCGGGGAACCTCCTTGAGCCAGAGGTCTCTGATCTCGTCGGTGTGGGCGACCGCGGTGTAAGGCCCCCCAGCGCCCTTGCCGTAGCAGAACCAGTAGACGTTCGAGACGATCCCCTTCCGCCGGCAGTCCTCGGCAGCCCGCACGAGATGGGCTCGGAGGTCCGGCGAGACCTTCGCCGTTCGCAGGTCGGCGACGCTCTGCACATGGAGCAGGTCGTCCAGCATGACCTGCGAGAGCTGGCTGGTGTGGGTCGGCCGGGCGATGGCGGAGATCGCGACCACCGGTACGACGAGTGCGACGGCGAGGCCCGACGCGGCTAGGAGCCAGGTCCTGCGGCTCGGCTTCGGCCAGAGTGCGAGGACCAGCATGGCGAACACCGGGACCGCGGCCAAGGCGGCGTTCTTGCGGACCAGGACGGCGTAGACGAGGAAGAGCAGGCCCAGGCCGAAGAGCACGCACCGAAGGGCGGGCCGCTCCGGAGGTCTGCGCATCCCCAGCA
>DASVBF010000225.1:0-9832 GCA_036375975.1 Nocardioidaceae bacterium
CCGATGCGGTCGTCGTACCCGATGGCGTCCGCCAGCTCCTTCACATCGGCGCCCGTGATCTCGCAGATCTCCGCGACCGCGTTGATGAAGGAGATCTTGGTGGCGAGGAAGGCGTTGGCCGAGACCTTCACCAGCTCGGCCGTGGGGTAGTCGGTCACCACGACCGGTGTGCCGTCGCCGATCGCGCGGGCGTAGACGCTCCGGAGCTTGGCCTCCGCCGCCTCGGACGTCAAGCCGAAGACCAGCCGGTCCGGCTGGAGGGTGTCCTTCACCGCATAGCCCTCGCGCAGGAACTCCGGGTTCCACGCGAGCTCGACCTGGGCCCCCGGAGGGGACAGCTCGTCGAGCAGCCGGGCCAGCTGCGCAGCCGTGCCGACCGGGACGGTCGACTTGCCCACCACGAGGGCTCCCGGGCGAAGATACGGGGCGAGACTCTCGACCGCGGCGTAGACGTACGTGAGGTCCGCTCCGAGGCTGTCCTGCTGCTGGGGCGTCCCGACGCAGATGAAGTGGACCTCACCGAAGCCGGCAGCCTCGATCGGGTCGTCTGTGAACCGCAGGCGGCCGCTCTCGACGTGCTTCTCCAGGAGGTCGTCCAGACCAGGCTCGTGGAACGGGACGTGCCCCTTCTCAAGCACCGCCAGCTTGTCGGCGTCGACCTCGAGCCCCACGACGTCGTGGCCGAGCTCCGCCATACAGGCCGCGTGGGTCGCGCCCAAGTACCCACAACCAATCACCGAAATCCGCATAAGACAGTCTAACTTCGGACCTAGGGATCGCCTGACTGCGGTCAGGGATGCCGGTGAAGGGCTGCCACACGCCCAAGACCTGGAGGCCTTCATCCGTTCGGCGGGCTCGCCGATCCCGGAAGGCACAAACTCAGCGGACTTCACACCTACACGCGTCGGACGGCCCCATTCGCAGAGCCAGCGTCATCAACGCCGAACCCGAGAACCAAGGCCTGTCGCAGGTCCCACGATCACGCTGCCGAGTCGATAACGTCGAGACCTCTTGACGTCAGTGAGTTCCTTGCGTACTTCGGAGAGCTGAGCCTTCAGGGCTGAAGACTGCCCTCGTGCCCGACGTAAGGCCGTCACCCGACGGTCGAGTTCGCTCTTCAGACTGGCGTTTTCTTCGGCCAGTTTCGTCGTTCTCCTCATCTGCGCAGCAGCCATTCTGGCCATACTGAGCACATTTGCGAGGGTAACGTTGTCGGCGAGAACGCGCGCCCTTTCGTCGACCGGCATTCTCTCGGCGAAGCTCTGTGCCAGCGCCAGATAGGACTCGATTCTAATGATCGTTGGTGCGTAGAGCTCACTCGCGGAAGGAGAGGAACCCAATCGGTGAAGGATGAGATTCACCACTGTCAGGAGTCCCCGGTAATGATCGGCGGCCTGCGAACCCGTCATCACTGATCCATCTCGAACGCGCCGGACGTAGGCCTGCTGATCAGAAACTGCCGCGCGCTTCGCAGATGTCAGCGTAGCGAAAGCAAAGTAGCAGTCCTCACGCACGATGCCCTCCGGGAAGGAGATGTCGTGCTCGAGCAGCATGGCTCGGCGAACCAATCGAAGTGCAGCGGAGTCCTTGAGGTCCCAATTTCGGGCCATGACTTCGAAGAGCGCTGGGCCGCTGTAGACATCATTGTACGAGTTCTTGTAACTGTAGTACGTCCGGTACGTCGGATGAGTGATCTCGAGATCTGGGTGCTCATAGTGCGAACTACCCTCGAACAAGAGAACATCCAAGTCCTGTTCCGCAGCTCGGGTGTACAACTTCAGCAACGAGCGGGGTCTCAACCAGTCGTCGCTATCGACGAAAAGAATGTACTCCCCGACGGCCTCACGAAGGGCATGGTTTCGTGCGGCTCCCGCGCCTTGGTTAGGCTGCCGCAACAGCCGAACTCGAGGGTCCGACCGTTGCAGATCCTCCACCACCCGGACGCTGTTGTCCGGCGAGCCGTCGTCGACGCACAGCACTTCGATCTCCGCCAGATCCTGAGTCAGGATACTGGATATCGCATCCCGGAGGTATTGCTCGGACTTGAAGAAGGGTATTATGACCGAAATCCTCACCCTATCCGACAGTCCGTGCCCCTGGAGGGCGTTAGTGCAGCGCTGGACTGAAGCAGGGAGAGCGGCGGCTAAGAATTCCATATACCAGATATCTGAGCCAGGGGTGTCAGAGAAGCGCCACGGCTTCTTCTTCGATGAGAAATGGAGGACCGCGGCGTCATTCCGTACGTGATCAAAACTCGGATATGCAGTATCGAAGTGCTCATTGAACTGGTCGATCGACAGTTTGCCGGACTGGATCGCATTGACCAGGTTCATCCACAGCACGTTGTATCGAGGAGGCAGCAGTTTGACGCGTCCATCGAACTCGAGGTTGAAGACGTTCTGATCTAATAGCGATGAGTCGCGAATCTCGCGCTTGCGTGAGACGAGGCGCTCAGTTATCCCGTCACGACGCCACGCATCCAAGTCCAGCAGCATGACCCCCGAGTTGAAGTATCGGTCAACCCGCGTGACGTACTCGTGACGAAAATAGATAGCTCCAGAATCAGGCACGGCGGCAATATAGTTGCCAGCCAGCTCGGTACTGAATAACTCACCGAGGTCATCTTGAACCAGGATATCGCCGTCCAAGTACAAGACCCTGCTCTCGTCCGGAAGAAGAGCGGGTAGAAAGAACTTGAGCAGCGCGTCGATTGTTGCAGCTGCAATCGCGGTGGGGTCGAAGGCGTGGAGGTCTCGCAAAGGCTCGGCCGAGGCTTCGACGATGTTTATGTCAACGTTGGGCGCGGCCAGCCTGCTTAGAGTCGCCATGTTCTCTTGGGACATCCCTGAGGCGATTACATTGACGACATAATAGGTTCCCGGCCGTCGATGAGCAATCATCGAGTGAATGGCGGTGGCAGTCGGAATAACATATCCGTCGTCACTAATTAGGGCAACCGACACTCGATGGCGGTGCGCCTCGTGATCGATGGCGGTCTGAGGTGAATTAGACACGATCTCGTTCACGCGCTGTCACCATTGTCGATAGTCGGCGGGCTGACGGCTTGACGCAAGAGGAGGCATCCGTTTGTGGATGTGTACATGGTGCTCAGGTGCGGGTACTCCTCCTGCCAGTGAGCCACCATTCCTGCCTCGTCGGTTCGCTGCGCATCGTCGACCACGATAAGAGCGTCAGGCGCGAGATACGGGGCGAAGACCGGTAGAGCCGGGTAGCGTGCGTGGTGCTGCGCCGTATGCGGGGGGCCATCGACCACCAACAAGTCAATTGGCGGCGTGATCTCCAGCGGATCAAGGTCGTACCAGTTGAACTCCCCGCGGGGGGTGGCGGTGGTGACGAGGGGCGCATGCTGGACTTCAGCCCATTCCTCAAGCCCGTGCGCCGCCAGCATCTGGCGAGTCCGTTCGGCAAATCGCTTGTCGTGGTCGAATGACCAGATCCTTCCGCGTCCGAGATTTCGTAGCGCCAAGGCCATCCACACGGTGGACGTGCCGCTGCCGCACTCGACGATGGTCGTCGCCCTGCTGCGCTCGATGGTGTCAACGAGAAGCAGGAGCCCGGACGGGTTCAGTGCCCAGCCCGAGACGGGGGGTAGTGGTGCATCGGTGGAGAGCCGGTCGAACAACTGCCGCATCGCTTGAATGTCGGTGAGGAGATCCGGGCCGAGCTTGCGGACTTGCCAGTCAGTCGCTGCGATCGAGCGATCCAGTCCTGCGGCCGAGTCACGAATCTCTGCACTAGCATCAGCGAAGCCGGAATCTATCTTCGCTGCGATCGAGCGATCCAGTCCTGCGGCCGAGTCACGAATCTCTGCACTGGCATCAGCGAAGCCGGAATCTATCTTCGCTACTTGCCGACGGACGTCGCCAAGCCATGGCCCGAGAGCTGCGAGTTGTCGCCGAATGTCGCCCACCTCGGCGGCAAGTGCAGCCGTGGCCTTCGCCGAAGATTCCGTTGCTGCGTGGCCTTTGGCGCTCACCGCAATGAGATCGCGCAGATCAGCCTCGAGTCTTCGGAGTTTGGCGACGACCCGCTTTTCGCGCCGAGCGGCGGCCTCATCCGCGCGACGGGACGCCAGGCGACGCGCCCCATGAGCCACGACCGTGAGTACCGCCACCCCGGCGATCAGGACAGCGAGCGCGCCTAGCGCCCAATCCTCGTGGTCCGTCTGCCTGAACACCACCGCCGTCGCCGCGACCAGCAAGCAGATGATCACGACCACCCAGTCTTTGGACGTTAGTCGTGGCATGTCGTCTCCTTGCACGGTCGGATCAGGGGGTGCTGGGTTGCGCGTCATCGCGGAGCACCCACGCCGACCCGAATTTGACGGTCGGGATGCTAACAGAGGTTTCTGGCTGTATGTGCGAGCCGCTCGGTCTAACGGATTGCTCGCTATTGGACGCCCTGTCCGAGTGATGTGTCAGACCGGCGACGTCCTGGCCGGCTCGCTTCCGGGACCACAGCCCCATGTCCAGGGCGTCCAGGGCCAGGTCGGTGCGCAGTGACGTTGACACCTGCCACCCCGTCACCATCCGGGAGAAACATCGAGGATGAACGCGACCTAGCCTTCATCAACCGCTCCGCGGTGCACCGAGCCACCTGGACTCCTTCGCGGTTGAGCTGCGCCCAGACCTTCTTGGCGCCGTAGACACCGATGTCGTCCTTGTGGACCCTGCGGATCTCCGGCACCAGCTCGGCATCGCGGACCGCCCGCGCCGAAGGCGCCGGTCCTTCGCGGCGTAGTAGGTGCTCCAACAGCGTGCTGAGCCTGTCGAAGATCAAGGCCACGGGGTTCGCGCCCCCGGACGCTCAGGAGAAGCTGGCCAGCTACCTCGCTGCGGAGCGCCGGTCTCGCTGACCGGGCCCAGCGGGATGGAGTGCCGGCCTTGCCGGAGGTTCCGCGGGCGACCGGGCGGCCGCCGTACTGCTCGAACCATCGAGGGTGAGGGTATGGCCGTCCGAGACCGCCGGCTGGAGGGACCGGACTGAGAGGTTTCGTATGCCTTATATGCATTTATACTGGTATGAGGAGAACGCCCCCTGCGCAGGTATAGACCGTCTTGGGCTCCAATATGTGAGACGTAAGGGTGTCGTATCGTCATGCCGGTGAACGGGTTGGGTAGCCGAATGAGGCGGCGTCTGCGCCGCTCTTCGACGACCCCGCGACTCAGCGTGGTGATCCCCGTCTACAACGTGGAGGAGTACCTCCGCGAGTGCCTGGACAGCCTTCTCGGTCAGTCGTTCACAGACTTCGAGGCGGTGCTGGTCGATGACGGGTCGACCGACGGCAGCGCGGCGCTGGCCCAACGCTATGTCCGGATGGACCCGCGGCTGCGCCTGGTCCGACAGCCGAATGCCGGGCTGAGCGCGGCCCGCAACGCAGGGGTTCGCGCGGTGCACGGGGAGTACCTCACCTTCCTCGACGCCGACGACCGGCTCCCGCCGGACGCCTACGCCACGATGATGGGCACCATCGAGCGGACCGGCTCCGACATGGTCATCGGGAAGCTCAAGCGTGACGACGGGAAGAAGCAGGTCGCGATGCGGCTGATGCATGAGAACCACCGTCGCCGCCGTGAGGAGATCACGGTCGAGGACCTGCCGCTGATCCTGGCTGATGTCTTCGCTGTCAACAAGATCTTCCGACGCTCGTTCTGGGACGAGGCCGGCCTGGAGTTCCCGGTCGACCTGCGGTACGAGGACCAGCCGACCCTCACCAGGGCCCTCCTGACCGCGAAGAAGATCGACGTCATCCCGGAGACGGTCTACTTCTGGCGGATCCGGCGGGACCGGTCCTCCATCACCCAGCAGCGCGACGACGTCGCGGACCTCACGGACCGGATCATCACCAAGCGCATGAGCACCGAAGCGCTGGGTGAGGCGGAGGACCGGGTGCGCGACGTCTGGTTCGGAGTCGTCCTGCCCGTGGACATGTGGGAGTACTTCCGCCTCGCCCCCGGAGCCTCCGAGCGCTACTGGGAGCTTCTGCGGTCAGCCCTCGACGAGTTCTGGAACGAGCACACCATGCCGTTCGAGCTCACGTCGGTGCCGGTCCAGCAGAGGCTGATGGGTTGGCTCGTGCAGCACGACCGACGTGAGGAGCTGGCGGAGGTCGTCGCATTCCTCGAGGACTGCGGGGGTGACATCCCGCTCGACGTTCGTGAGGACCAGGTCGTGGCGCTGCTCCCGGGCGTCGGCGAGCACAGCTCTGGCCTGCACAAGCACGTCTACACCCTCGCTCCGCACGAGATGGGCTGGGAGACCCGGATCATTGCCGCCGAGTGGGCTGGGGCAGGCCAGCTCCGGCTGGACGGGTTCGCGCTGATCCGCAATGTGCCGACGGCGCGCGTCGAGACCTCGCTGACCGCGAACCTCGTCGGCCCCGCGGCGGACGGCTTCGGGTTCGCGACAGCGATCGTCGGCGAGGTCCGCACGATCCGTCACGTCGTGCTCGACGTCCCTATCACGCCGGTCTGGCAGCCCCGGGCGAGCAGGTTCGTCGGCCGTCCGAGCCAGGACTATGACGACTGCGGCTTCACGTGCACCATCGACGTCGCCGCACTTGCGGCCGAGCACCCCGGCACCTCCACCTGGCGTCTGGTCCTCGAACGACGGGTTGCGGGGCTGCGCGGTGCGGGCATCGTGACGAGCTTCGACCGTCGGAACGTGGACCAGGCCTGGCATGAGCTCCCTGTGACGGACGGGGTCCCGGTCAAGGCGCGGGTCCGGGAGCTGCCCGGCGAGGAGCTCATCCTCGAGCTCCAGACGGGCTGGGAGGTTCAGCATCGCTGAGCGCGCGGTGCCCCGAGCGCACCCGCCTGGCTAGCCTTGAGACGTGGACGACCTCTTCGCACCCCCGGGCAACTCGTGGCGGCCGGTGTCCCCCCAGCTGCGTCGGCTTCGCCGCACCATGCTCCTGGCGTGTGTGGTGGCCGCCCTCGTGGCCCTCGCGGTGGTCGATGTCGTGCTCTCCTTGCCTGTCGGTGTGACGATCGCCTTGGCCGTCGTACTCCTGCTCCTGGCCGGGTTCGGCTGGTGGGTGATCGGCCGCAACGCCGCCAACTGGGGGTACGCCGAGCGCGACGCCGACCTCTACATCAAGCACGGGGCGCTCTTCCGCGAGCTCATCGCGGTGCCGTACGGCCGGATGCAGTTCGTCGACATCACCGCCGGGCCGTTGGAGCAGATGTACGGCATCGCCAGCGTGCGGCTGCACACCGCGAGCCCGCGCACCAACGCGCGGATCCCTGGGCTCCCCGCGGAGGAGGCGTCGTGGTTGCGCGACCGGCTCACCGAACTCGGTGAGTCCCAGGCGGCCGGGCTGTGACCGAACGCCGGCCCCAGCGGCTCTCGCCGCTCACGCCTCTCGTGCGGAGCTTCATCGTCCTGGTCGCCGCCGGTACGACGGTCGTCCGCGACGTCACGCAGGGCGAGATCGGCCCCACGGCGATGCTGTTCGCCCTCCTGCTCTTCGCCGGAGGGGTCTACGGCGCAGTCTCGTGGCTGCGGACCACGTTCTGGATCGAGGCCGACGAGCTCCGGGTCGACACGGGCGTCCTGAGCCGCCAGTCGCGACGGATCCGGATCGACCGGCTGCAGGGGATCGACATCGTGCAGCCCTTCGTCGCGAGGCTCCTCGGTCTCGCCGAGCTGAGGATGGACGTGGCCGGCGGTCATGCCCGGGAGGGGTCGCTGGCGTACCTGCCGCTCGGCGAGGCCCGCCGCCTCAAGGACCTCCTGCTCGCCCGCCGTGACGAGCTCGGCGCCTCACGCCAGGCGCGACAGCCTGGCGAGCTCGCCGCCCACCCGGCCGGCGCGGGCACGGCGGCGTCCGGCGCGGCGCCCCGAGTCGCGGGCGCGGCCGCTCCGACCGGGTTTCCCGCGGCGACCGTGCCACTGGAACGGCCTCTGGCGAAGGTCGACCTCTCCACCTTGCTGCTCTCCATCGTCCTGTCGGGGGAGACCGTCGCCCTGGTCCTCGTGTCGCTCGGCATGGCGGCCGTCCTGGTCGCCGGAGGCCAGTTGGTCGGCTTCTCGGCGTTCCTGCCCGTGCTGCTGGGCTTCGGCGTCGCGATGTTCCGCAAGTTCTCGGGCAACTACGGGTTCACGGTGTCCGAGACTCCCGCGGGGATGCAGGTCAGCAGGGGACTATTCGACCTCAACGTGCAGACCATCGCCCTTCCACGCGTCCAGGGGGTCGTCGTGAGCGAGCCGCTGCCCTGGCGTGCGCTCGGCTGGGCGCGCCTCGACGTGTCGATCGCCGGGTACGGCTCCGCGGCCGACAACGAAGGTCCCGCCCCCTCGACGGTTCTCCCGGTCGGCGACCGCCGTCTGGTCCATGAGCTGGCCCGCCACGTCCTGCGCGGGCTGGACCCGGAGGCCGTGGAGCTCAGGCCGGTCCCGCACCGGGCCCGCTGGGCGGCCCCCGTGACGCACCGGTTCCTCAGCGTCGGGACGGACGAGCATCTGGTCGTGTCTCGTGAGGGGTGGTTCAGCCGTCGTACCCATGCGGCACCGCAGCCGCGAATCCAGTCCGTCCGGCTCACCCAGGGGCCGTGGCAGCGACGTCTCGGACTCGCCGACGTCCACGTGGACAGCCCACCGGGGCCGACGACGGTCCGGGCGCGGCACCGGGATGCGGCCGAGGCTCGCCGGCTGTTCGGCCTCGAGGTGGCGATGACCTCCTGGGCGCGGCGGAACCGACCCTGACCGAGAACCCCGCGAGCCTCAGATGCCATCCAGTGCGCCGGAGCGTTTGATCACGCTCCAGATCGCGTGGCGCTGGTGCATGGCGTACTCCTGGCTGAAGTGGAGCGAGTCGTGCCACACCACGACGCCGTCCACGATCGGCAGGCACCGCGGCGCCCCCACGCAGAACGCGTTGTTGATGTTCGCGAAGTAGACGTCGGGCATGAGGGAGGCCGTCACCCGGTTGTAGGCGTCGCTCTGCGCCGGCGGCGGGAGCTCGAACTCACACTGGTGGATCCTGGTCGCGGTGGCCAGGCATTCGAGGGGCTCGAACCGCCGAAGGATCGGCATGTGGCTCAGCAGCAGCACCCGCGGGCCCTTGGACCGGACGAACCGGACCGTCTCGCGCGTGGTGTCGTAGAGCAGCTGCGCGAGCCTCTCGGTGTGGCCGCTCTCGCGCACCAGCCGACCTTGCCAGCGCCTCTCCTCGTCGCGTGCCATGCCCGAGAAGACCACGACGTCCGGGTCGAGCTCGGGCAGCACGTCGTCGTACCAGCCGGCACGCGCGTTGCGGCACTTCGCGGCGCGCGGCATGGAGAGCTTCCGGTCCATCACGCCCATCTGCCACGGGCAGCCGGGCACCACGTTGACCGAGAAGCTGAGGTCGTGCTCCTCGGCGAGCTTCGCGAACGTGTCGACGAGGACCTTCGAGTGGCTGTCGCCGACGAGGAGGAGGTGCGGCCCGGACCCCTTGACCAGGGTGCACGCCGTCGGGTCGGTGACCGTGCAGGAGGGCAGCTTGGGCGGGGCCTCGGTGAGCTTCGCCCAGTCGAGGTCGTCGGGTATCCGCGCGTTGCGCTCCTCCATCGTGACCTCGGGGCTGACCGCTGCCGAGACCGGCGTGGCGGCAGCAGCCGAGGTGGCTGCGAGCCGGGGGCGCCGGGTGCTGTCGAGGATCACGGGCACGACGGTCGAGGCGACCAGCGCACTGGCGGCCACGCCGACGACCACGGTGCGCCAGCGGAACGGGTGAAGCCGTGGGGCGCTCCGGATCGGCGTCTCCAGCACCTGGAAGGACAGCGCCGCCAGACCGGTGCTCACCCCGGCCGCGATCACGGCCACGGTG
>DASVBF010000317.1:0-2563 GCA_036375975.1 Nocardioidaceae bacterium
CGACGAGACCGACCGGTTCGGCCTGCTCGCCCGCCGACTGTGGTCCCGGCTACTGGACGCCGAGATCACCGTGCAGACCTGAGTGGCCGTGAGTCTTTGTGGCCTGGGTAGCGGCTCGCGGCGCCTGGCGGGCTGATCGTCGTTAGCCGCGCGTGGGTCGCCTGCGCAGCATCCACGTCAAGCGCTGCTCGGCGGTGGCCCAGTCCTTCGGGAGGGTGACGTGACTGGGGTGCACGGAGCCGGTGACCAAGTCGACGTATCCGAGGTCGTACACGCCGTCCGTCGGGTCCGCCGCGGTGCAGTACAGCCGGTCGGCTGCGCCCTTCCGCCAACGACGGGCGATGTGAATGGTCTTGTAGACCCTGGTCACTGCGCTGACGATGGCCCCGCCGCGCATATCGACCGGTAGCCGCGGCACTGCCTCACGCGGCAGGCTTAGCCCGGAGGCGGTCGCTGCCGTGAGGATCGCGCGGGTGAGCTTCTCATCCCCCTCGGCTGTGACTGCGATGGTGCCGTCGACGACGTTCTTCCAACCCAGCGCCGACCCGTTGGAGTCCGTCAGATAGAGGCGCCGGCGCCCCGCCTTCTTCCACTCCTCGAGATACAGCCAGTGGCTGGTGCGTAGGAAGGCGGTGGACGGTTCGCTGAAGCTGGCCTCGCCCGGCAGGATCGTGGCGGCTGTCGGCGCAGTCGTGGCGTTCATCAGGGGAAACGCCTCGGCGACCCGACGGCTCAGGTCCTTGACCTGGGCAGCGTCGAGGACCGGCAATCTCATAGCCAGGCTCGCGCGAAGGCTGGTGACACCGCAGACAGTCACCTCCCCCACCCGAATCGGTTCCTGTGGACCGGGATCCTTGCCGGTCAGCACTAAGCCCGCCGCCACTTCCCCGGTGTAGCCCCAGGTGCGGGCCGCGGCGCGCACCTCGGCCGCCTGGTCGGCGACACCCCTGAGAGATGCGCTGTAGTTGCGACCGTTGGACCGAATCACTGCGCCGTCGATGGTGACGGGGCCGGTCCAAGCCTTGGCGTCCAGCACGTAGATGCCGCTCGGCCCGATCAAGATGTGGTCGATGTTCCCACCGTGCGGTCGCGCCCGATTGTGCAAGGCGAACCAGCCCGCCTCCAGTAGCGGAGCCACCGCCTCGCGAAGTCGCTGCTCACCGGCATCTCCAGCGACGTGCGCATCGGCACGCTGTCGGGCCCACGCGGCCTTGCCTTCGAGACGGTCTGCCACGCGGCTGAACGTCCTCGCCAAGGGCTCGTTTGACTCGTTCAGGCTCCCCATGCATGACGCATCGGAACGTCGCGGCGGTCGCTGAAGATCCAGACCAGCAGAGTAGAAAGCTGACGGCCTCTCCCAACGGCTGTTCGGTGAGAAAGTCGTCGGTGCCGATACGACCCGGGACTGGCCTCGGCGGACGAGCTCGTGCCGGGTCGTCCATAGCGCGGCGGACCGATCAGGCACCGGCTTGCTCGGGCCTCGGGTCGTCCGACAGGGTCGGAGGCATGAGCAACATGTGGGCGGAACCCGCCGACGATCCCCGCAGCTTCGGAAAGCCGATCGGCGAGAAGGCGACGCTGCGGGAGTACCTCGGCAACTACCGGCTGACCATCGAGATGAAGTGCGACGGGCTGGACGCCGAGCAGCTGGCACGTCGCTCGGTGCCCCCGAGCACCCTGAGCCTGCTCGGGCTCATCCGGCACCTGGCTCAGGTGGAGAACCACTGGTTCCAGCGCGTGCTGCAGGGCAGGACCGATCGACCCCGCCTGTTCAAGCGGGACGACGACCGGGACTGGGACTTCAACGGCGCTGTCCCCGACTCCGACGCCGTCGAGGAGGCCTTCACCGCGTGGAAGGCGGAGATCGCCGCGGCGAGCGAGTGGTTCGATGCTCTCGACGAGAGCGAGCTGGGCCGTGAGGTCCCCTTCGACGACGGCAGCGTCAGCCTCCGCGACGTCGTCGTCCACGTGATCGAGGAGTACGCCCGGCACGCCGGGCACGCCGACCTGCTGCGCGAGTGCATCGACGGCCGCACCGGCCAGTGACGACCGCCTGGAGGGCGATGAGTTTGACGCCTGCGTGCAGTCAGACGCGTACCTGACCACCAGCCCAGGAGGAGCCTCGTGCGCAAGATCGTGCTCTACACCTTGATGGCCCTCGACGGCGCCGTCGAACACCCCAACCGGTACTTCACGCCGAACGGCAAGCCCGGCCAGCCGCCGGAGTTCGACGTGGTGATGAACGACAACGAGGCGCGGATCATCGGCGCGCAGGACGCGGTCCTGCTGGGCCGCAGGATGTACGACGAGTGGTCGCAATTCTGGCCCACGGTCGAGGACCAGCCGTTCGCGGACTTCATCAACAACGTCCGGAAGTACGTAGTGGACCTCACCTCCACCCCGCTGACGACCATCTGGACCGACACCGAGGTGCTCCAAGGGCCGCTCGAGGACGCGGTGCGCGATCTCAAGTCCCTGCCCGGCGGCGACATCGGGGTCCACGGCAGCATCGAACTGGCGCGGTCGCTGCTCGCGGCGGGACTGGTCGACGAGCTCCAGCTCG
>DASVBF010000338.1:0-4487 GCA_036375975.1 Nocardioidaceae bacterium
GTGATCAGTCGAACCAGTTGGCCAGCGCCTTGGCCTCCTCGTCTCGTGGCACGGGCGAGAACGAGCTAGCGCTCACCGGGGCCACCATCCCGTGTGCCCGCCAGCGCCTGCTGGCGGAACCCGGCGACCGCCATCTCCACCACGCGGTCGTGCCCCCAGCGCATGAGCGGGTAGGCGACGAGCGCCGCGATGCGCAACGGTGTGCTCACCATGCCCAGCGACCACACCACCGCGACCTGCGTCCCGTCGTCGACGGGGGCCAGCCGTATGACCGCAAAGCCGCGCGCATCTCCGTCAATCGTCGCCTCGAGCACGTGCGGTCGCAGGGACCCCTCCAGCCGGATGTCCAGGGCCAGCCGATACGGGACCGGCGGAATGACGGTGGCGTGCAGCACGTTGCCGGCGACGAGCCGGTCCGAGTCGGCACCGAAGTCTCGCAGCCAGGCCCACCAGGACTCGAACTGGTCGAAGCACTCGATGGTGTCCCACAGCTCGTTCGGCTCGACCGGGAACCAGAACGCGCCGCGGTAGTCGAACCGGTTCACAGCCGACTCGCCACCTGGTTGCCATGCGAGCCGGTGGTCCACGGCATCGTCATACGCTCAGTCAAGCCCGTGCTGGGGCGCACCTCAAGGGACGCCCGTCACCGAGTCATGTTGGACAGCACCTGGCCTCCCTCGCCCGGCGGGAGGGCCGCCCCATTGCGGCGGTCGGCCTGGCGTGGAGGCACCGCAAGAGTCGTGGATGCCCGGGAACCTCTGGACCGCCGACGACCTACGCTCCTCCGGTTGACCCGGGGTATCTGGCGCATTGGCGCGGGACGTCAATCGGATGCCTGTCAGCATCGTCCGCACATGCCGCTGATGGTGAAACGCGCGGCCGTAGTCGAATTGAGGGCGCGGACTCGCCCTGGCAGGATCCCCTGCGCCAATACCCGACGAGTTGAGGTTTCATCGTGCTGACAGATCCCGCAGCAGTCGGCTCACTCCTGCGTCCTCTCGAAGCCAAAGACATTCCCGCACTCGCCGAACTCACCCGCGCCAACCGCGAATTCCTGGCCCCGACCAGTCCGCTCCGCCCCGAGGAGTACTTCACCGACGCAGGGCAGGAGCGCGCCGCGATGGAGAGCCTCAAGGCCGCTGAGAACGGCACTGCGCTGCCGATGGTCATCCTCGACGGGGCGGGCCGTCTGGTCGGCACGCTGAACTTCAACAGCATCATCCGAGGGGCGTTCCAGTCCGCAAGCATCGGTTACTGGGTCTGCCAAGACCGAAATGGTGAGGGCTTCGCCTCCGCAGCGGTAGCCGCGGCGAAGCGCACAGCCCGTGAGCGACTTGGCCTCCACCGTCTCCAAGCCGAGACCCTCGTCGACAACGAAGCGTCCCAGCGAGTTCTCATCAAGAACGGCTTCATCCAGTACGGCCAAGCCCCCGACTACCTCAAGATCGCCGGGCGTTGGCAGGAGAACCGGCTGTTCCAGGTGACCTTCCCCGACGCCGAGCGGGACCACTGACGAACCGCGTCCAACGTCCGGATTTGCCGCGATCCGTCCCAACCTGCTTGCCCCGCGCCTTACGCTCTCAGCGTGACGCCGGACGAGGTCGATGAGTTCGCGCGGTCGCTGCCCGGCTGCAAACGGAAGGGAACGGCCATGCGGCCGGCGTGGTACGTCGACGACCGACTGGTCGCGCGGCTGGTCGACTCCGGCGAGCTACTGGTCCGTGCCGGGTTCGCCGACCGGGAGCGACTCCTCGCCGCGCACCCGACGACATTCGGGGTGCCGCCGCGCTACGAGAAGCACATGAAGGTGCAGGTACTCCTCGACGGGGACTCAGCGGCGATCCGCGAGGCGATCCGACTCGCATGGCAAATGCAGCGGCGCTGATCGCCCGGGCCACGAGACTACACAGAGCCCAGAGAACCGCCCGCAGCTGCCGCAGATAGTGAAAGCGCGACCATGCCCGAATTGAGTGCGTTCAGTTGAGGCCATAACCTGGCGCAATGTCGGTCGAGGGTGTGCGCATCGTTCGTCGCGACCCCGGCGACGCCGACCTCGCCGTGCTGTTGGACAAGGCGCTCGCGGAGTTGAAATCGCGCTACGGCCCAGGTGTGAAATCGCCGGTTCTTGCCGATGCGGAGTACTACGTGGCGCTCCTCGCCGAAGAGACCTGTGGATGTGGGGTTCTCCAGCGCGTGGACCCGGGACTTGTCGAGATCAAGCGGATGTACGTGCCAGCCCGATTCCGTGGCAGGGGCATAGCCCGCGCGATCCTCAAGAGCTTGGAGGACCGGGCCAGAGCCACTGGCTCTGCCCGAGTCCGCCTGCAGACGGGAACCCGTCAGCCCGAGGCCATCTCCTTGTACGCAAGTGCTGCCTACAAGCCCTGCGAGCCGTGGGGCAGATACGCCGTCGACCCGAACGCGCTCTGCTTCAGCAAGACCCTGTCCTAGTTCAGCGACGCGCGATCTGCCGCCATTCGCGCCACGTGCTCATAATCGGGCGAGCGAACACCGTCACGACTCGTCGAACCGGACCGACGCTTGTTCCCACTTGGCGATCGCGGCTTGGTATCCGACGGGCAAAGGCAGACCCGCCAGCTCCCCGACCGCGAAGAAGTGCAGGTCCAAATGTTCCTCCGAAATCCGCGCCTCAGTGGCAGCGGAGATCAGGTCGCAGCCATAGGCGAGGACCAGGACCGACCTGCCAGCAACAACTTCGAAGACATAGCAGTCGATCAAGGGACCGGCCGTCACCGTCAGGCCCGATTCTTCGAAGACCTCGCGAACTACGCACGCCTCGGGGGTCTCCCCCGGTTCGAGCTGACCGCCCGGCAGCTCCCACTCGCCACGGTCGTTGCGGGCGAGCAGAACACGGCCCTCGTCCTGGATGACACCTTTCACCGACACGATCCAGCGCACCTGGTCCAACCTACGTGTCGCGCGCCTTATTGAACGCACGCACATGCCGCGATCCGCGCGGTCCTGTCGATGAGCGGACATCCATGGGTGCACCAGCGGCCCGCGTCGTCCGCCCTTTGTGGGTTCGTCGATCGGTCGGACAGCGGGCCGTACGCTGCGCCTCATGACCGAAGACCGTCGTATGAGCCGAAACCCGCGAGAGCCAGCCAAGCACGGTCCCGGTGGCGCAGAGCGTTGGGCGGACTACCTGGACTGGGTGCGAGAGGACATTATCGAGGGTGTCCTGGGACTCCCGCTCCCCGAACGAACGGCGTCGCGATTGCCCAGCGGATGGTCACCCATCGAACTGCTGAGTCATCTCCTCCACATGGAACAGCGCTGGTTCGTCTGGGGATTCCTGGGTGAACAGGTGCCTGATCCCTGGGGTGACTGGAACGTCGACGATCCATCGGTTGACCCCGGACCCACGGGCGTCACCCCTGTTTGGCGAGTGGCTGACGGTGTAGCGGCGGAAGACATTGCCACCTCGTTACGCGACATGGGCCGACGCACCCGAGAGACTCTCAACACCCATGGCCTCGGAGAACGTGCCCACGTCGGTGGCAGATTCACCGAAGACCCTCCCACCTTGGAGTGGATCTGCTTCCACGTTCTCGCGGAGTACGCCCGCCATGCGGGCCAGTTCGACGTCTTACATGAGTTGAGCACGGCTCCGTCCTGAACCCGCTGACGCACGCTCATGCCGCGGAGGTTGAAGCGCGAACATGTCCGCTCGGCGCCGTCACCCACTGGGACTCGGACGCGGACCGACGCCACGTAACTGTCAAGATGCCTTGACGCTCACGCGTGTAAAGGTAGCCTTTACATGTGCGCATCTCGGAGTCGGCTCGCAAGCACGGAGTCGACGACGAGGACATCGTGCACGCATGGGACAACGCGATCCGGTACGTGGAGTACGACTACGACGGTGACGAGAGGCTCTTGGTGATCGGAGCCGACCGCCACGGCCGGATGCTGGAGTTGGTTGCCGTCCCCGCCGACGAGCCGACTCGGATCATTCACGCGGACCGCCTTCGGCCCAAGTTCTACGAGTTCCTCAGGTGATGCAGATGAAGACGAAGCAAAAGAACGCCGATGCGACCGGACTCGACGCGCTCGCGCCGAGCAAGGTGGAGTCCCGCGACGCCCTCCACTTCCGCAAGATCATCGCTGCCCGCAAGAAGGTGGCCGAGGCAGAGCACGAGCTCCGAGACGCTGTCCAGGCGGCACGAGACGCAGGCGACTCATGGACAGTGATCGGCGCAGCACTCGACACCACCCGGCAGGCAGCCTTCCAGCGCTTCGGCAAGACCGCAAAGGGAAGTGAGTCCCCCGAGACGCCCCCGCGGCGCTGAGTCGGTTACAACCTTCCTTACTGACTTTACTGACTCAAGCGCGCCTTCGGCGCGAGGGTGCGCTGCGGGCGGCGCTGGCGCGCCGTCCTCGCGCACCCGCCCGAGCGAGCAGAGAGGGCGCCCGCGTCACGAGGACACGGGCGCCCTGACAACAAGCGTGATGCCAGCCGTCAT
>DASVBF010000347.1:0-8736 GCA_036375975.1 Nocardioidaceae bacterium
GCGATGATCTTCGTCGGGAGCTACATCGGCGGCCGGATCCAGGACCGGAAGGGGCCGCGTGTCGTCGCCCTCGTCGGCGGGGTGATCTACGCCGTCGGCGTCGTCCTGGCGTCCTTCGCGACGGGCGCCGACGACCTGTGGCTGCTCATCGCCGGCTACGGCGTGATCAGCGGCTTCGGCCTCGGCTTCGCCTACATCGTGCCGATCGCGATGCTGCAGAAGTGGTTCCCGGACAAGAAGGGCCTGATCACAGGCCTGGCCGTCGGTGGCTTCGGCTTCGGTGCCGTCCTGACCTCGCCTGTCGCGCAGTGGCTGATCGGCAACAACCCCGACCAGCCCACCAGCGCCTTCCTGCCGCTCGGCATCGCCTACCTCGTCATGTCGCTCATCGGTGCCTCGTTCTTCAAGAACCCGCCGGAGGGCTACGTGGTGCCGGGCTACGAGACCACCGCCCCCGGCAAGGCCGGTGCGCTGAAGGAGTACGACCAGGGGGAGGCGCTCCGCACGCCCCAGTGGTACCTCCTCACAGCGATCCTGGCCCTCAACGTGACGGCGGGGATCGCACTGATCTCGCAGGCCGCGGGCAGTGCAGAGGGCATCGCCGGCTACAGCGCCGCAGGAGCCGCGACCGTGGTCGGTGTCCTGGCGGTCTTCAACGGCGGCGGCCGGATCGTCTGGGCGGCGGCGTCGGACTACATCGGCCGGATGCCTGCCTTCGCGGCGATGCTCGCCCTCCAGGGGGTGTGCCTGCTCGTGCTCCCGCATGCCTCGAACGCCGCGCTGTTCTTCGTCCTCGCGGCGGTGGTGTACCTCTGCTACGGAGGTGGCTTCGGGACCATGCCTGCGACGGCGGGTGACTTCTTCGGGGTCAAGAACGCCGGCGCGATCTACGGCCTGATGCTCGTCGCATGGAGCATCGGCGGAGTCGTCGGACCGATCGTGATCTCCTCGCTGCTCGGCGACTCGGACCAGCCGAGCTACACGCTGGCCTACACCACGGTCGGCATCATCGCGCTGGTCTCCGTGCTGCTGACCTTGGTCACGAAGCTTCCGCGCGACCGGCGTCCCGAAGCGGTCAGGGCCGGTGCTGCCGATGAGGAGACCCGGGCGGGGATGGTCGGGGCGCCCCGCTGACCCTCCACGTAGGCCACGCGAAACAGGACAAAAGACCCGTTCCTCCCGGTACCTCGAGGGGCTAGGTTCTGGGAGGTCACCCGCGCCTGCGTCTTCTCCTGTGCGCCCTGCCGTGCCGACCTCCAGCGGCGACCCGACCCCGGCGAGCTGACCACGGACGAGGGCTACCGGCTCCTCGACCGGCTCACCGAGTTCGGGTCGTTCACGCTGGTGTTCACCGGCGGGGACCCGATGACGCGCCCTGACCTGCTCGACCTCGTGGCGTACGCCGACGAGATCGGCCTGCGATGCACGCTGGCCCCGAGAGCGACGACGTGGCCGAGGAAGCAGCGGCTGCGCCTGGCGGCACTCGCCGGAGTACTCCGCGTCGACCTCGGCCTGGAAGGCCCGTGCCCCGAGATCCACGACATCCTCCGGAAGGGCCCGGGATCGTGGGACCGCACCATGACGATCCTCCGGGACGCAGAGGCGGGCCGAGGCTGCGGGGGACTAGCGCCGCAGCGGGCGGAAGACGCGCCGCCTTCCGCTCAGGAGACGGCCGACAGGGCGGACCGAGCCGGCTCGGGGTCCGGCTCCGCGCACCTGTCCGACTCTGGCGCCCGGGCGGCCCGGTTCGCGCGAGCGGTGAACGCCGGAAGAGTCACGGTGAAGGTGGTCCCGCGGCCGAGGGTCGAGTCGATCGCGATGCTGCCCTGGTGCCGCTCGATGATGCGCTTGACGATGGTGAGCCCCAGGCCCGTGCCGGGTATCTCCAGCGCGGTCGGGTTCGTCGAGCGGAAGAACTCCGTGAACAGCTGCGCCTGGTCCTCCTGCGAGATCCCGATGCCCTCGTCGGTACAGCACAGGACCACGCTGCCGTTGCTCTCCCGGACGCTGCACGTGACAGTGCCGCCCGACGGGCTGAACTTGACGGCGTTGCCGAGGAGGTTCCCCACCACCCGGTCGAGCTCGGAGGCGTCGCCGTACGCCGACACCGCATCGTTCGTGCCGTGGAGCTCGACCTTGACCTCCTGCTTGGCCGCCTGTGCCTGGAGCAGCTCGCTCGCACTGGTGAGGATCTCGGAGAGGTCGACCGGGACCGGGATCAGCGGACGGTGCGGGTCGCCGACCTTCGAGAGCAGGAGCAGGTCCGAGACCAGGTCGGACAGGCGCATGGCCGCGCGCTCGATAGCCGCCAGGGACCTTCCGGCGGACTGCCCTAGGGCTGCCTCGTCGTCCTCGCCGCTGTCGAGCAGCTCGAGGTGGCCGAGGATCGCGGTCAGCGGGTTCTTGAGCTCGTGCGCGAGGGTCGAGATCATCTCGGTCTTGTAGCGGTCGAGCTGCTGGAGCTCCTGGACCAGCTGCCGCTCGCGCTCGTAGAGGCGCGCGTGCAGGATCGCCCTTCCCAGGTCTCGTCCGATCTCCAGGGCCGCGGTGATCTCCTCGGCCGTCCAGGTGCTCGACTCGGCGTCGCGCCCCAGGACGAGGTACCCGAGGCACTCCGGGCCTGCGCCCATCGGGGCGAGCAGCAGCGTGCGGGAGCCGGTACGGCGTACGTGCGCGACGACGGGCTGGAACTCGGCCTCCTCGTTGTCGCGGGTCGGCGCGAGGTGCGTGCTCGGGAAGATCACCGCCCGCCGCTCGCCCCAGCAGCGCTCGGCCTGGCGGCTGACCAGCGCGACGACGGCGTCGGAGGGGACCAGCGTCGGCTCGCTGTGGATCGCGCCACGTCCGCGTCCCGGGACTTCGCCCTCGCCCTCGAACGCCCTGATCCACAGGGAGTCGCAGCCGAGCCCCTCCACGATCGGGGCGACCCCGGCGTCGATCACCTGGCCCAGGTCGAGCGCCTTGCCCGCCGTGTGGACGATGTCGCGGACGGCGGCCGCCAGCCGAACCTCCTCGCGCAGGCGCTCGCGCTGCTTGGCGTTGTTGATCGCGATGCCGGCCTGGACGGCGTACATCTCCAGTGCCTCACGCGCGAACCGTCCGGGGCGCAGCCCGTCGCGCGGCAGGTCGACCGACAGCAGGCCCACGATCTCCCCCGTCGGTGCGGACAGCGGGGCCAGGAGGGCGTCCTCGGGGTGCCAGGCATCAGGCACGTCCAGCGGCTGGACGTTCGGGATCCAGCCAGGAGCCGGAGCCCCCTCGAGCCGCTCGTGCGGGATGAACTTCAACAGGCCCCAGTCGTCGGCGCGGGCGAACTCCTCCATGATCCCGTCGAACGGTGTACGAACCCCGATGAGCTGGTCGCGGGCGGCGTCGTCACCCGCCACGGCGACCACCTCGAAGTGGCGGTCGGCGTGCAGGTAGCTGACCGCTGCCACCGCGAAGCCCGTCACGTCGGCGACCCCGTCGACCAGACCCTGGAGAACGGAGGCGAGGTCCTCCCCGGCGTTGACACGGCACATCAGCTCGTGCAGCCGGCGCAAGGTCGTGACCTCGCGCGGTTGGTCGTCGTTCACTGATGGCCCCCGTCTGGTGCAGCGGTACGCAGATGGTCGCGCCCGCTTCTCATTATGTGAAGGCGCCGGGCAAAACGGACGTTTTTCGTGGCAAAGGGCTGATTCTTGCCTGGTCACGGGGGCTGACCCGGGTGGCTACCGTGCGGTAACATGTCGCGCCGTGAAGCGATCGATCTACGACTCTGACCACGAGGCCTTCCGCGACTCCGTTCGCGAGTTCCTGGACCGTGAGGTCAAGCCTCACCTCGAGGAGCACGCCGAGGCGCACGCGATGCCACGCGAGATGTGGCTCGCCGCCGGGAAGCAGGGGCTGCTGGGCCTCGAGATCCCCGAGCAGTACGGCGGCTCGGAGGCGGGCGACTACCGCTACAACGCGGTGCTGACCGAGGAGCTCGCCAAGGTCAACATGGCCCTCGCGTCGTGCGTCGGGATCCATGCCGACATCGTGGCGCCGTACCTGGTACACCTCACCACCGAGGAGCAGCGCGAACGCTGGCTGCCCAAGTTCTGCACCGGTGAGATCCTCACCGCGATCGGCATGACCGAGCCGTCCGGTGGCTCCGACCTCGCGGCGCTCCGCACCACGGCGGTGCAGGACGGCGACGACTGGATCGTCAACGGGTCGAAGACCTTCATCACCAACGGCTACTCCGCCGACCTGGTCATCGTCGCCGCGCGCACCAGCCCCGAGAAGAAGGCCCGCGGCATCACGCTGTTCGGCGTCGAGGCCGGCATGCAGGGCTTCTCCCGCGGCCGCAAGCTGGACAAGGTCGGCCAGCCGGAGTCCGACACTGCCGAGCTGTTCTTCGAGGATGTCCGCGTTCCGAGCGCCAACGTCATCGGTGAGATCGACAACGGGTTCATCCACATGATGACCTGGCTCCCGCAGGAGCGACTCGGCTCGGCGGTGACCAACGTCCATCACGCCAAGCAGATCCTCGAGGAGACCCTCGAGTACGCCAAGGAGCGCAAGGCCTTCGGGCAGTCGATCGGCAGCCTCCAGCACAACAAGTTCCTGCTCGCCGAGCTGGTCACCAAGATCGAGGTCGCGCAGGCCTTCGTCGACGAGGCCGTCGTGGCGCACTCGAAGGGCGAGCTCACCGCGATCGACGCCGCCAAGGCGAAGTGGTGGTCGGCCGAGGTGCAGAACGACGTCCTCGACCACTGCGTCCAGATCTTCGGCGGCTACGGCTACATGAACGAGTACCGCGTCGCCCGCGCTTGGCAGGACGCCCGGGTGACCAAGATCTGGGCCGGGTCCAACGAGATCATGAAGGAGCTCATCGGGCGTGACCTCGGCTTCTGAGCGACGTTGATGCTCTCGTGACAACCGAGATCCCCGCCACAGTCCCCGCAGGCTCCGTGACCGAGTGGTCCGACGAGGTCGACGTGCTCGTCGTCGGGTTCGGCATCGCGGGAGGGTGCGCGGCAGTCGAGGCGGCCGCGGCGGGGGCACGTGTGCGGGTCCTGGAGCGCGCAGCGGTCGCCGGAGGTACGACGGCCATGGCCGGCGGCCACTTCTACCTCGGCGGCGGCACCGCGGTGCAGCAGGCCACCGGCCACGAGGACTCGCCCCAGGACATGGCCGCCTACCTGACCGCCGTCGCGCGGGATCCGGAGCCGGAGAAGATCCGGGCCTACGCGCACGACAGCGTCGAGCACTTCGAGTGGCTCGAGTCGCTCGGGTTCCGGTTCGAGCGGAGCTACTACCCCGAGAAGGCGGTGATCCAGCCCAACACCGAGGGGCTGATGTACACCGGCAACGAGAAGGTCTGGCCTTTCCGCGACATGGTCCGGCCGGCGCCACGGGGCCACAAGGTCCCCGTGCCGGGCGACACCCAGGGCGCATCGATGGTCGTGGAGCTGCTCGTCGCTCGGGCTGAGGAGCTCGGTGTCGAGGTGAGCTACGAGACCGGCGCGACCGCCCTGGTCACCGACGACTCGGGTGCCGTGGTCGGCGTGACCTGGCGTCACTACAAAGAGAGCGGGGCCATCCGGGCCGGGGCCGTGGTGCTCGCCGCCGGTGGGTTCGTGATGAACCCCGACATGGTGGCCGAGCACGTCCCGCAGCTCGCCGAGAAGCCGTTCGTGCTGGGCAGCACGTATGACGACGGGCTCGGCATCCGTCTCGGGGTCTCGGCAGGTGGAGAGACCCGCCACATGGACCAGGCGTTCATCACGGCCCCGGTCTACCCTCCGTCACAGCTGCTGACCGGTGTCATCGTGAACAAGCTCGGTGAGCGGTTCGTGGCCGAGGACTCCTACCACTCCCGGACCTCCGCCTTCGCCCTCGAGCAGCCCGACGCCACGGCGTACCTCGTGGTCGACTCCGTGCACATGGAGCGGCCCGACTTCCCGCTGGCGCCGTTCATCGACGGGTGGGAGACCGTGGCCGAGATGGAGGAGGCGCTCGGCATCCCCGAGGGGCGGCTGGCCGCGACGCTGGACCGCTACAACGAGCACGCCCGCCACGGGAAGGACCCGGACTTCCACAAGGCGCCGGAGTGGTTGGCCCCGCAGGACACCGGGCCCTGGGGCGCGTTCGACCTCACCCTCGGCAAGGCGCTGTACGCCGGCTTCACGATCGGCGGGCTCCGGACCTCCGTCGACGCCGAGGTGCTCCGAGGCGACGGCTCCGCGGTCCCCGGCCTGTACGCCGCGGGGGCATGCGCCGCCAACATCGCACAGGACGGCAAGGGCTACTCCAGCGGCACCCAGCTCGGTGAGGGGTCGTACTTCGGCCGTCGGGCCGGCCGGCATGCCGCGGTCTCGGTCTCCGCCGCGTCGAGGCCCTGACGGAGATCTGTCCCTCGCGGGGTCGGTCGCTCCCGGTCGCCGCCATAGACTGACCGCCGTGATGGTCGGGGAGCGCGTGCGTCCTGGCCGCCGGCGGTTTCCGCCGCGGCCCTCGAGCGTGCGCGAGGCCAGGCAGATGATCCGCGCCGAGCTCGTCATGGCCGGACGCGATGACCTGGTCGAGACCGCCGAGCTCCTGGTCAGCGAGATCGTCACCAACGCCCTGGTCCACGCCGGAACCCCCGTCGAGGTCGCCTTCTCGTTCATCGACGGCGGTCTGCGCATCGAGGTGACCGACGGCAGCCCGCATGCGCCCGTGCCTCGCGACTACGGCCCGAACGCCGGCACGGGGCGGGGCCTCATGCTGCTCCAGGAGATGGTGGACGACTGGGGTGTCGTGCCGGACCAACCCGGCAAGACCGTGTGGTTCCAGATCGCCAGCAGCGCCGACCTCGACGAGCGCTCGCCGGGTCCTTCAGGGGCACCCGAGGTCGAGCAGGAGACGTTGACCATCGAGCTGCTCGACGTACCCCTGCTTCTCCACGAGGCGTGGCGCCAGCATGCCGAGTCGATCCTGCGGGAGTACCTCCTCGCGAGTCTCGACCTGGACATCCCGGAGGACCCGCTCGTCGTCCACGCCCGGGCCAGCGACGCCATCGCCCTGCTCGCCGAGCACGTGCCCGCGTCCGGCGTCGCGGACGACAGCGACCACGTCATGATCACCGCGACAGAGCCTCTGGTCACGAGCCCTCGCGTGGAGCTGCCCGTCCCGGTCCGGTCCGTCGCCAACTTCGCCATCTTGGACCGTGCGCTGGCGAGCGCGCTCGACATGGTCGAGGGAGGGCTGTTCCTGACCCCGCCCACGCAGCCTGAGGTCCAAGGCCTGAGGTCGTGGCTGTGCGAGCAGGTGGCGGTCCAGAGCATGGGAGGTGCGCCCGTGCCGTGGTCGGCGGCCGAGGAGCCGCCGGCACGCTACATCCACGGCCTGGCCTGGGACGCTCAGCCGGTTCGCGAGGCAGCCACCGGCATGATCGCCGCCGACGACGAGGACCGGATCGTGGCGATCAGCGAGCCCGCGCTCCGGCTTCTGGGGTACGCCGACGCGCGGGAGCTCCTCGGAAGTCGGCTGGTCGGCATCATCCCGCCGCGCTACCGCCAGGCACACCTCGCCGGCTTCACCATGCACTTCCTCTCCGGAAGGGCGCTGCTGGTCGGCCGGACGGTCGTCGTACCCGCCCTGCGTCGCGACGGCTCCGAGGTCGACCTCGCCATGACGATCCGCACCGAGCGCACCGAGGACGGGCGCACCGTCTTCGTGGCCGACCTCCACCCGGCGGCGTAGCGTGGCCCGGCTTCAGGAGCCGACGGTGGTCGGCGTGGCGAAGGACGACCGGCACCGGTTCAGCAAGGCCCCGCACGAGCAGATCATGCTCGTGGCCGGGATCGGCGTCGAGGGGGACGCCCACGCGGGTCGCACCGTCAAGCACCGCTCGCGAGCAGCCCGGGACCCGTCGCAGCCGAACCTTCGCCAGGTCCACCTGATCCCCGTTCAGTTCCTCGAGGAGGCCCGGAGCCGGGGCTTCGACGTCGGTCCTGGCGACATGGGCGAGAACGTCCTGACAGCGGGGATCGACCTCCTCGGACTGCCCCTCGACGCCCGGCTGAGGATCGGCGCGGACGCCGTCGTGCGCGTCACCGGCCTGCGGAACCCCTGCGTCCAGATCGACCGGTTCCGGCGCGGGCTGCTCGAGCTCGCGGTCGCCCGGGACGAGTCCGGCGACGTGGTCCGCAAGGCGGGGGTCATGAGCGTGGTCGAGCAGGGCGGCCTGGTTCGTCCCGGCGACCGGATCCAGGTCGAGCTGCCCGACGGGCCGCACCGTCGCCTGCGGGTGGTCTGACCGGCACGGCACCTCAGTGGGTCAGGAAGGTCGCCGACGCGGTCCGACGGAGGTGCTCGGAGTACTCCTCGGGTGACCAGCCGCGTTCGCGGACCAGCGTCTCCAGGACGTCGAGGGACATCAGTGCCTGGAGCATGTCCACCATGGTCTCGAGGGTCCACGGCTGCGCGAGACGTCCCTCGTCCCGGGCTCGCCGGGCGACTCGTCGGCACAGCCGACGCCAGTCGTCCTGGACCAGACGCCAGTGCCGGGCTGCGTCCTCGTCGGTCTCGCGTGCCTCCTGGACCGCTCTCGCCACGCGGGCGATGCGCGGATGGAATCGGCCCAGGTGGGCGGCCCACTCGGCGATCATCGTCTCGGCGTCGGGCGAGCCCGCGACGCCGCGCAGCGAGGAGGTCAGGTCCTCCTGCTCGTTGACGTGGTCGAAGAGGGCGGTCACGAGCTGGGTCCGGGACTCGAAGTGGAGG
>DASVBF010000351.1:0-5135 GCA_036375975.1 Nocardioidaceae bacterium
GTCGTAGAGCAGCCACTGGTCAGCGCGGAAGGGGCGGTGGAACCAGATCGTGTGGTCCAGCGACGCCGACTGCATCTTCGGGTGCGACACGTGCATGCGGTGAGGGACCAGCGTCGATCCGAGCAGGGTCATGTCGCTGGCGTAGGTGAGGGCGGCGCGGTGCAGCAGCGGGTCGTCCGCGAGCTTCCCGTTGACCCTGATCCAGAGCCGCGACTGCGACGGGTGCTCGTCGTTCGGGAGCACACCACCGGGCCGGGAGTCGCCGACGTAGCGAATCCCGAGGGCTGCCCACTCCCGGACCCACTCCTCAGCGTTGTCCGGGGAGCGGCGGCGGAACACCTCCTCCATGTCGGTCGACTCCTCGGGGGAGGGCACGTCCGGCATGACGTCCTGGTGCTCGAAGCCGTCTTCCGGGACGTGGAAGCTGGCCGTCATGTAGTAGATGGCGCGGCCGTGCTGGCGAGCCACGATCCGACGCGTCGAGAACGACTTGCCGTCGCGGATCCGCTCAACGTCGTACACGATCGGCACCGCCGTGTCGCCCGGGCGCAGGAAGTAGCTGTGCAGCGAGTGAACCTCCCGTGCAGGGTCGACGGTCCGGGCCCCGGCGACGAGCGCCTGGGCGGCCACCTGACCACCGAAGACACGCTGGAGGAGGGTGTCCGGCTGCGTGCCCCGGAACAGGTTGAGGTCGATGGGCTCGAGGTCGAGGAGCTCGATGAGCTCGTCGGCGGAACTGGGCAACTGGTTCTACTCCTCCGATCGATCAGGACGGTCACGGCGGTCCAGCCCCGCCAGGAAGCGCTCGAACTCGGCACCGATCTCCTCGCCGGTGGGCAGCTCCTGCTCCTCGGCGAGGGGGAGAGACGTGCCGTCCTCGACCTGTGCGCGGTGGAACGCGTCGTACTGCTGCTCGAGCCCAGCGACGACGTCCCGCACCTCGTCGGAGTCCTCGATCTGGCCGGCGATCTCCTGCATCTTCGCCTCGCCTGACACACGCAGAGCCTCCAGGTCCCACTCGAGCCCGGTCACCTTCCCGACTGACTCGAGCAGCGCCGCCGCAGCCAGGGGATAGTCGAACTGGGCGACGTAGTGCGGGATGTGGGCCACGAAACCGGTCGCCGGGTGGCCCCACTCCCCCAGCCGGAACTCCAGGAGCGCCTGGGCGCTGGCCGGCACCCGGAGCTGGCCACGCCACACGTTCTTCTGCATGAGGAGGTCGGGCGTGGTGGCGTGGTTGGTGAGCATGACCGGCCGTGTGTGAGGGACGGCCATCGGCACGGCTCCCATCGCCACCGTGAGACGAACTCCGAAGTGCTCGACGACTGTGCGCACAGCGAGGGCGAACGCCTCCCAGTGCACGTCCGGCTCGGGCCCGTGCAGCAGCAGGAACGGCGCACCGTGCAGGTCGTGGGTCAGGCGCACGACAAGGCGCGGTGCCTCGTAGGACTCGTAGTGGTTCTCCACGAACGACATGGGTGGCCGCCGGGCCCGGTAGTCGTAGAAGTCGTCGATCGAGAAGCTCGCGACCACCCGGCCGGAGGTCTGTGCCAGCAGGTGCTTGGCCGCAAGGTTCGCGGCGTTCCCTGCATCCAGGAAGCCGTCCAGGGCGTGGATCAGGACGGGGCCGTCCTTGCGCCCCTCGAGCTCCGGCACCTCGTCGACGATGTGGACGAAGCGCGACGCCTCAGTCATTCCAGAACCTTTCGGACGAAATACGTGCGGGGGTTTACCAAGCGTAAGTGGGTCGGTGCCCCGAGCATTCCCGCTCTGCGCGCGGTCACCCGAGGATCGCGTCACATTGTCGCAGCCGCTGCAGGTCTAGCCGGGTGACCACCGGCACAGTCGACACTCCTTCCGGCCCTTGTTACCAGCGGGTAGCATCCCCGATGTTCCTCCGACACTCCCCTACGACGCTTTGAAGGAGCCCTTCGTGGCCCGACAGTTGCGAGAGGTCGTCTTCGTCGACGGCGTGCGAACGCCGTTCGGCAAGGCCAAGGGCCAGTACGCCGAGACGCGTGCGGACGACCTGGTGATCAAGTGCATCCGCGAGCTCATGCGGCGAAACCCGAACCTGCCGCCCGACCGGGTGGACGAGGTGGCAATCGCCGCAACCACTCAGATCGGTGACCAGGGCCTGACGATCGGGCGGACCGCCGCGCTGCTCGCGGGCCTGCCCCAGAGCACCCCCGGCTACGCCGTCGACCGGATGTGCGCCGGCGCCATGACGGCGGTGACGACGACGGCAGGTGGGATCGCGTTCGGCGCCTACGACATCGCCATCGCCGGTGGCGTCGAGCACATGGGCCGTCACCCTATGGGCGAGGCGGTCGACCCCAACCCCCGGATCATCTCCGAGAAGATCGTCGACCCGGACGCGCTCGTGATGGGCAAGACGGCGGAGAACCTCCACGACCGTTACCCGACGATCACCAAGGAGCGCTCCGACCGGTTCGCCGTCCGGTCACAGGAGAAGAACGCCAAGGCCTACGCCGACAACAAGATCCAGCCCGACCTCGTGCCCGTGGCGACCCGCTCGGCCGAGAGCGGCTGGGGCCTGGCCACCGTCGACGAGCCGCCGCGTCCGGGCACCACGATGGAGGATCTCGCCACCCTCAAGACACCCTTCCGCGCGCACGGCAGGGTCACCCCGGGCAACGCGGCAGGCCTCAACGACGGTGCGACCGCGGCGCTGCTCGCCGACGAGGAGACCGCGCGCGAGCTCGGCCTGCCGGTCAAGATGCGCCTGGTCGCCTACTCGTTCGTCGGAGTGGAGCCCGAGGTCATGGGCGCCGGACCCATCCCCGCCACCGAGAAGGCCCTGC
This sequence comes from Nocardioidaceae bacterium, assembly GCA_036375975.1. Taxonomy (GTDB): domain Bacteria; phylum Actinomycetota; class Actinomycetes; order Propionibacteriales; family Nocardioidaceae; genus Nocardioides_C. The sequence continues at coordinate 2,826 of DASVBF010000351.1, forward strand.
GGCAGGCCGGCCTCACCATCGAGGACATCGACGCGTTCGAGATCAACGAGGCGTTCGCCGTGCAGGTGCTCGCCTTCCTCGAGCATTTCGGGATCGACGACGACGACCCGCGTGTCAACCCCTACGGCGGTGCGATCGCCATGGGTCACCCACTGGCGTCCTCCGGCGTCCGGTTGATGACCCAGCTCGCCCGCCAGTTCGAAGAGCGCCCGGAGGTCCGCTACGGCATGACCACGATGTGCATCGGCATCGGCATGGGCGGCACGGTGATCTGGGAGAACCCGCACTGGCACGGTGCGGACGGGACCGCAGCGCAGGACGAGGAAGGTGCAGCCTGATGACGACCACCCCTGACCTCCGGGCGCTGCTCGAGCGCGGAGTCGCAATGTCCGGCGACGAGGTCGTCACCGAGGCCAAGCTCCGCTTCGTCGACCTGCCGTACGACGCCGGCACCCTCGCCCTGATCACCCTCGACAACGGCTTGGACCACACGCGCCCGAACACGTTCGGGCCGAAGAGCCTCGCGTCCCTCAACACGGCCCTCGACGAGGCGCTGGCGCGCGAGGACGTGGCCGCTCTCGGCATCACCGGAAAGCCGTTCATCCTGGCCGCCGGTGCGGACCTGTCCTCGGTGAAGGTGTCCGGACCGGAGGACGGGAAGGTCCTCGGCCAGATCGGGCACGGGGTCTTCCGCAAGCTCGTGGACGGCGGCAAGCCGTCGTTCGGGTTCATCAACGGCCTGGCCCTCGGCGGCGGCCTCGAGGTGGCGCTGCACTGCACCTACCGCTCCATCCAGGACTCGGCACCCGCCGTCGGCCTGCCCGAGGTGATGCTCGGGCTGGTGCCCGCCTGGGGCGGCGCCTACCTCGTGCCGAACCTGGTAGGCGCGGAGAAGGCCGTGAAGCTCGTCGTCGAGAACCCCCTCAACCAAGGGAAGACCCTGAACGGTCACGCCGCCTACGAGCTGGGCCTCGCCGACGCAGAGTTCTCCGGCGCCGACTTCCTGGAGCAGTCGCTGCTCTGGGCGGCCCGGGTGCTCAAGGGCGAGGTGACTGTCGAGCGCCCCCAGGTCGACCGCGGCGAGGCCTGGGACGCCGCCGTCGCCAAGGGCCGTTCCATCGCCGACGCGAAGACGGGTGGGGCCGCCCCCGCGGCCTACCGGGCCCTCGAGCTGATCGCCGCGGCGAAGGACAGCAGCCGCGACGAGGGCTTCGCTGCCGAGGACCAGGCGCTCGCGGACCTGATCGTGACGCCGGAGCTCATCGCGAGCCTCTACACCTTCGACCTCGTGCAGAAGCGTGCGAAGCGTCCTGCCGGCGCACCCGACAAATCGCTCGCGCGCCCGGTCACGAAGGTCGGCATCGTCGGGGCCGGGCTCATGGCGAGCCAGCTCGCCCTGCTCTTCGCGCGTCGCCTCCAGGTGCCCGTCGTACTCACAGACCTCGACCAGGCCCGCGTCGACAAGGGCGTCGGCTACGTCCACGACGAGATCGACAAGCTCTTGCTCAAGGGCCGGCTGGGCCAGGACAAGGCCAACCGGCTCAAGGGACTGGTCACGGGCTCAGTCGAGAAGCAGCAGGTCTTCGCCGACGCCGACTTCGTGATCGAGGCGGTCTTCGAGGAGATGTCGGTCAAGAAGCAGGTCTTCGCCGACGTCGAGAAGATCGTCTCCCCCGAGTGCATCCTGGCGACCAACACCTCCTCGCTGTCCATCAGCGAGATGGCGGCCGACCTCGAGCACCCCGAGCGGGTCGTCGGCTTCCACTTCTTCAACCCGGTCGCGGTGATGCCGCTGCTGGAGATCGTGAAGGGCGAGCAGACCGACGACGCCACGCTGGCGACGGCGTTCGCGACCGGCAAGGCGTTGAAGAAGACCACGATCCTGGTGGCGGACAGCCCGTCGTTCATCGTCAACCGGCTGCTCGGCCGCTTCATGGGCGAGGTCGGGAAGATCGTCGACGAGGGCACCCCGGTGCCGGTCGTGGACGGCGCGTTCGCCGGTGTCGCGCCGATGCCGCCGTTCATGCTGCTCTCCCTGGTCGGCCCGGCCATCGCGCTGCACAACAACGAGACGCTGCACCGGGCCTTCCCGGACCGGTTCTACGTCTCCCCCGCCCTCGAGCGGGTCGTGGCGGCGCGCAAGTCGTCGTACTACGGGCCGGACGGCGGGATCGACCCCGAGGTCGAGGCGCTGCTGGAGAAGCCGGCCGACCCGGTCGTGATGGAGCCGGCCGACATCCGGACCCGGGTGCTGTCCGGGCTGGCCGAGGAGGCGCGCCTCATGCTCGACGAGGGCGTGGTGGCCGCTCC
>DASVBF010000352.1:0-3052 GCA_036375975.1 Nocardioidaceae bacterium
CCCGCACAGCATGCCCTCGAACGCCGCACGCGCGAGGTTCTCGGGGGTGGCGTTCGCCCGGGTCAGTCCGCCGACGGTGCCTGTGGCGTGCGGCAGGTCCGGTGTGCGCTCACCGTCCAGGTAGGGCAGCAGCACCAGCCCACCGGCTCCGGGCTCCGCCTCCAGGGCGAGCCGTTCCACCCCGGTCAGATCGGTGCCCAGCATGTTCGCGGCGGCGGACAGGACGCGGGCTGCGTTCAGGGTGCAGACCAGGGGGAGGAAGCGGCCCCGGGCGTCGGCGAACCCCGCGACCGCGCCGGTCGGGTCGGCGGTGGACGCGTCGTGTACGCCGAAGGCGGTGCCGCTCGTGCCGAGGGAGACGACCACCTCGCCCTTCTCGAGCCCGAGGCCGAGGGCCGCGGCCATGTTGTCGCCGGTGCCTGCCGAGACGAGCAGGCCGTCCGGGGTGTGGCCGGCGACGGCGTCGGGCGCGAGGACCACCGGCGTGGCAAGCGTCCTGCCGAAGGCCCGTGCCAAGAGGTCCGGGCGGTACTCCCCGGTGTGGGTCGACCAGTAGCCCGTCCCGGAGGCGTCCCCGCGGTCGGTCACGGCCGAGCCCGCAGCCACCTTCCCGTCGCCGATGATGCTCGCGGTCATCCAGTCGTGGGGAAGCACGACCTCGGTGGCCCGGGCGGCCAGGTCCGGCTCGTTCTCCGCCAACCACCGCAGCTTGGTCACCGTGATGGCGGGCACCGGCACGGACCCGACCGCGTCGGCCCAGGCGGCGGGGCCACCGAGCTCGGCGACGAGGTCCTGGGCCGCTCCGGCCGAGCGCACGTCGTTCCAGAGCAGGGCCGGGCGCACCACCTCGCCGGCCTCGTCCAGCACCACCATCCCGTGCTGCTGCCCGCCGACCCCGATCGCGACGACGTCCTCGAGCAGGTCCTTCGAGCTCGCCTCCAGGAACGCGCTCCACCAGTGCCGGGGGTGCACCTCGGTGCCCTCAGGGTGCGACGCCCTGCCCTCGCGCAGGACCTCGCCGGTCTCGGCGTCGCAGACGACGACCTTGGTCGACTGGGTGGAGGAGTCCACCCCGGCGACCAGGGTGCGTGGTTGGGCTGACATGGTTTCCCTCTCTGCCTGACGCTCGGTGACGACGCGGGCGGCGCCGGACTAGTCGAACACGATGCAGACCTTGCCTGACGTGCCCGCGTCGGCGACCGCGTAGGCCTCGCCGGCCCTGTCGAGCGGGTAGCGGTGGGTGACGATCGCCTCGGGACGCACCCCCCACCGCGCGATGTGTCCCAGCAGGTCCTCCATGTGACCCACCGAGGTCACCCACGAGCCGTGCAGCGTGACCTGCTTGTGGATCAGCAGCGGCGAGACGGCGAAGGAGACGTCCCCACCTTCCCCCACGAACGCGCACCGCCCGCGGGAGGCAGTGCTGGCCAGGGCGAGGCGACGGGCGGAAGGGTTCCCGGAGCAGTCGAGCGAGGCGGAGAAACCACGGCCTCCTGAGAGCGAGTCGAGCGCCGCCCCGGCGGAGTCGTCGGCCGCCACGGCGTGGTCGACGAGTCCGAGCTCCAGCGCCATGGCGCGTCGCTCCTGCGCGATGTCGGTCCCGACGACCGGGCGGGCGCCCATCGCCCTGCCGAGCATCGCCGCCGCCAGTCCCACCGGCCCGAGCCCCGTGACGAGGAGGTTGTCGAGGCCCGAGACTCCGACCCGCAGCAGCGCCTCGTAGGCGGTGCCGAAGCCGCACGAGACGAGGGCCCCGTCGACGTACGAGAGCTCGTCGGGCAGGTGCAGGCAGGTGTTCTCCTCGGCGAGGAGGTACTCGGCGTGCCCACCGTCGCGCTGCCAGCCGTAGGCCGCACGTGACGGGTCGGTGCACCCGATGAAGTACCCCTGTCGGCACTCGGAGCACATGCCACAGCCGGAGATGTGGTAGACCACGACGCGGTCCCCGACCGAGAGTCGACGGCAGCCCGGCCCGACCGCGACCACCTGGCCGCACGGCTCGTGGCCGGCGACCACTCCCTGGTAGGCCTCCGCCCCCGTGCCGAGGTGCTCGCGGTAGATCGCCCGGATGTCGCTGCCGCAGATCGAGGACGCCTTCATCGCCAGGAGCACCTGCCCGTGACCCGGCTCGGGCACAGGCAGCGTGACGTGCTCGACGGTGCTGTTCCCGGGGAGCACGACGCCCCGCATCGTCTCGGCTGCAACCGGAGCCACGGACGGGGTAACGGACGCGGTCACGAACCTGCCTCCCAGGCCTCGAGCGTGGCGCGTGCGCCGTGCTCGTGCAGCGACGCGAGAGCCGCGAGGTATTCCTTGGTGAAGCGCTCGTGGTCCGCGAGGTCGCCGAAGAGGTCGCGGTCACGGATGAACGCGAGCGGGTCCTCGCCCTGCTTCTGGGCACGGGCCATCACGGCGTCGCGGCGGTTGTCCACGATCTCGATCGGCTCGCCCGACTCGTCGACCCCCTCGGCGTACCTCGCCCAGCTGGCGACCGTGAGCGCCGACCGGCGCACCGGCCCGCCGCTGGCCAGCTCCTGCTGGATGACGGGCACGAGCCACTTGGGGATCCGGTCGGAGCTCTCCGCACACAGCCGCGCGAGCGTGTCACGCACCTCGGGGTTGGCGAACCGCTCGATCAGCTGGTGCTTGTACTCGTCGAGGTCGATGCCGGGCACCGGCGCGAGCGTGGGGGTGGCCTCGTCGTTCATGTAGCCGAGGAGGAAGCCGACGAACAGCGGGTCGCTGCAGACCTCGTGGGCGTAGCGGTAGCCGCTGAGGTAGCCGAGGTAGCACAGCGACTGGTGGCTGGCGTTCAGCAGGCGCAGCTTCATCAGCTCGTAGGGCTCGACGTCGGGGACGATCTGCACGCCCACGTCCTCGAAGGGCGGGCGACCGAGCGGGAACCGCTCCTCCAGCGCCCACTGGGTGAACGGCTCGCACACCACCGGCCAGCCGTCCTCCACCCCGAACCGCTCCGCGACCATCGCCCGGTCGGCGTCGGTCGTCACCGGGGTGATCCGGTCCACCATGCAGTTCGGGAAGGCGACGTTCT
>DASVBF010000362.1:0-2084 GCA_036375975.1 Nocardioidaceae bacterium
CGGCCTTCCTCGGCAAGTACCTCAACGGCTACGGCACCGAACCGCCTCCGGACGGCTCTGCGGACGACTCCTACCACTACGTCCCGCCCGGGTGGCAGGACTGGCGCGGGTCTGTCAACCAGATCTTCGGCCTCGGCACCCCTGAGGCTGGCGGCACCTACTCCTACTTCGACACGACGTTGAACGTCAACGGCAAGCTCGAGGGCCACCCGGGCGAGTACCAGACCCGGATGTTCGGCAACGAGACCGACGACATGCTCCAGGGACTCGCCCGGTCGCCGCGCCCGTTCTTCCTGTGGTTGTCCTTCGTCGCCCCCCATGCCGGCGGCCCCATCGAGCCGGACGACCCCCGGTCGGTGGTCCGGAGTGACGGCCGGCGGGCCGAGATCAGCAGCCCGGCGCGCCCCCGTGACGTCAAGGGCCTGTTCGACAAGCAGATCCCGCGCTCACTCGGCGCCGTCCCCGAGCGCGACCTCTCCGACAAGCCGTCATTCATGCGCAGCAGCCCGACACTCGACCGCGAGGAGGTCAGGGCGCTGACGTCGGTGAGCCGCCAGCGCGCCGAGTCGCTCTACGTCGTGGACCAGCAGGTCGAGCGGATCGCGAAGATGCTCGAGGAGGTAGGCGAGTTCGACAACACGATCTTCGTCTTCACCTCCGACAACGGCTACTTCCTGGGCGAGCACGGGATGCTGGAGACGAAGCGCCTGCCCTACGAGTCCGGTCTCCGCGTGCCGACCCTCATGGCGGGTCCCGGCATCCCGGAGGATCGCAAACGCCACGACCCGTTCCTCAGCATCGACTTCGCGCCGACCTTCCTCGACATCGCCGGTGCTCGGACGCGCCGTGTGATGGACGGGGTGTCGATGTACGACGTGGCACGCAACGGCGACCGCGGCTGGACCCGGCCGGTCTTCGCGGAGGCAGGGCCGCGGCACCTGTCGGGAGGTCGCGAGCCGAAGCTGGAGATCTACCCGGAGGGTCCGTCGTCGCTGCGCTTCACCCAGGCCGTCCGGACGCCGCGGTACCTGTACGTCGAGCACGCGACCGGCGACAAGGAGCTCTACGACCTGAGCACCGACCCTCTCGAGCTGAACAGCATCGTCGACGAACCCGGCATGGCCCCCGTGGTGCGTGCGCTCGCGGCGGTGCTCGCCAGGCTGCGGATGTGCCAGGGGGCCGCGTGCACGACACCGCTGCCCGACGACCTCCAAGGCCCGGACGCGCCGCCTCCTCCCGGGTTCTGACCGGCGATGCTCGACGCGGGGTTCGATCAGCGCTAGCCTCATAAGTCCCAGAGGTCACGCGTTTAACATCCGTCACACCGGGTAAGCGCGCCCAGCATGCGCCCATACCTGGGCGCGCCGAGGCGACTGCGCATCGAGGGCACGGCCGCCGCCCGACGAAGGGACCCTCATGGACCCGCGCGTTCGACTCCGGCCACGGCTCGGAGCCAGGTGCGTCACGCGGCTCTGCAGCGCGCGCCGCCGACTCCATCGCCTCACGACCTCCGTCACCGCCGGTGGCGTGATGCTGGCCGGGATGCCGCTGGCGCTCGAGTACGTGGTCCGTCCTGGCGACACCCTCTCGGAGATCGCGGCACGCCACGACAGCACGGTCGACGCGCTGGTCCGGCGCAACGACCTGCACTCCTCCGGCGAGCGGGTCACAGCCGGTCAGTCCCTGGCCATCCCGGGCCCCTCGGCGTCGCGAGACGCCGGCCGTCCGGCACCCAGGGGAGGTGCGGGCCCGGACGAGCGCCGGATCGTCCACTACACGGTCCGGCCGGGAGACACCCCGGGCGGCCTCGCCGTCCGGTTCCACGCCTGGACCGCCGAGCTCGTCGACATGAACGGCCCGGTGCTCCACGTCGGCGAGCGCATCAGGATCCCGGTCGTCGTCGCGGCGGCGCAGGAGGCTCGTCGTGACCGCCACCCGAGGTCGACCCCGCCTGCGCAGCGTCGTCCTGAGACCAGCCACGTCTCGAGCGCCCCCAGCCGCACCGACGTCCGTCGGGTGGTCGCCGCGACGGCCCGACGCCACGGGGTGGACCCGAACCTCGCGCTCGCCGTGTCGTGGCAGGA
>DASVBF010000363.1:0-9762 GCA_036375975.1 Nocardioidaceae bacterium
GAGGCGGTGTTCGGCTACCGGTTCAGCGACCCGGCGTCGCCGAACACCACCGACAGCGCCGCTTACATGCCGGTCAACGTGGTGATCAACCCGTTCTTCGACTGGGGCGACGACCGGCCGCCGCGCATCCCGTACCACGACACGGTCATCTACGAGGCGCATGTGCGCGGCCTGACGCTGCGGCATCCGGAGATCCCGCTGCACCAGCGCGGCACCTACGCGGGCCTGGCGCACCCGGCGGTCATCGAGCACCTCAAGCGGATCGGCGTCACCGCGGTGGAGCTGCTCCCGGTGCACCAGTTCGTCCCTGAGCAGGCCATGCAGGCACGCGGGCTGACCAACTACTGGGGCTACAACACCATCGGCTTCCTCGCGCCGCACAACCGCTACTGCTCCGCCGGGCAGCGCGGCGAGCAGGTCGGCGAGTTCAAGACGATGGTCAAGGCGCTGCACACGGCGGGCATCGAGGTCATTCTCGACGTGGTGTACAACCACACCGCCGAGGGCGACGGCCGCGGACCGACGCTGTGCTTCCGCGGCATCGACAACCACGCGTACTACCGGCTCGACGACGGCAATCCGTTGCGGTACATCGACTACACCGGCTGCGGCAACTCGCTGAACGTGCGCCACCCGCACTCGCTGCAGCTGATCATGGACTCGCTGCGGTACTGGATCACGGAGATGCACGTCGACGGGTTCCGCTTCGACCTCGCCTCGTCCCTGGCCCGCCAGTTCCACGAGGTCGACCGGCTGTCGGCCTTCTTCGACCTGGTCCAGCAGGACCCGATCGTCAGCCAGGTGAAGCTCATCGCGGAGCCCTGGGACGTCGGCGACGGCGGCTATCAGGTCGGCAACTTCCCGCCCTTGTGGACCGAGTGGAACGGCAAGTACCGCGACACGGTCCGCGACTTCTGGCGCGCGGAGCCGGCGACGCTGGGCGTCTTCGCCTCCCGCATCATGGGGTCGGCCGACCTGTACGAGCACTCGGGCCGCAAGCCGATCGCGTCGATCAACTTCATCACCGCCCACGACGGCTTCACCCTGCGCGACGTGGTCTCCTACAACGAGAAGCACAACGAGGCCAACGGCGAGGGCGGCGCCGACGGCGAGAGCCACAACCGTTCCTGGAACTGCGGCGTCGAGGGGGAGACCCAGGACCAGGAGGTCCTCGCGCTCCGAGCGCGCCAGGAGCGCAACTTCCTCACGACACTGCTGCTGTCCCAAGGCGTGCCGATGATCCTCCACGGCGACGAGCTCGGCCGCACCCAGCGGGGCAACAACAACGTCTACTGCCAGGACAACGAGCTCGCCTGGGTGAACTGGAAGCTCGAGGACTGGCAGGAGGAGCTCCTGGCCTTCACCAGGAGGGTCGTCGCGCTCCGGAATGACCAGCCGGTCTTCCGCCGCCGCCGTTTCCCGATCGGCACCACGGACCAGGACGGACGGCCCGAGGTCGGCTGGTACAAGTACACCGGCGAGCCGATGACCGACAAGGACTGGAACGAGAGCCACTCACTGTCGATGATGGTTTTCCTCAACGGGGAGGCGATCTACGAGCTCGACCCTCGCGGCTCCAACGTGGTGGGCGACTCCTTCCTGGTGGCCTTCAACGCCTCCCACGAGTCGATCCCGTTCATGATCCCCGAGGGCCTGTACGACGACGGGTGGATCGTCGCCCTCGACACCAGCGACGACCAGATCGGGATCGTCTCGGTGTTCGAGGACGCGCCGCTCTTCGGACCCGGGTCGGAGTTCCCGGTCACCGGCCGCTCGGTCGTGGTCCTGAGACGACCGCTCGGCGGCGCTAGGCCGTAGGCGGCGCGAGGCCGTAGGGAAGGCGTGGTCGCTCGCACCGGTAACCTTGCCCAATGCCTTCCCCCGACTCCGCGGCAGAGCCCGCCGAGCCTGAGACGCCCACCTTCGCCGAGCTCGGCATCGACAAGCGGGTGCTGCGTGCTCTCGACGACGTCGGCTACGAGTCACCCTCCCCGATCCAGGCCGCGACCATCCCGGCACTCCTCGAGGGCCGCCATGTCGTCGGCCTCGCCCAGACCGGCACCGGCAAGACGGCGGCCTTCGCGGTGCCGATCCTGTCCCAGGTCGACCTCAAGCAGAAGACGCCCCAGGCGCTGGTCCTCGCCCCGACCCGCGAGCTCGCGCTCCAGGTCTCCGAGGCCTTCGAGCGGTACGCCGCCCACCTGACCGGCCTGCACGTGCTGCCGGTCTACGGCGGCCAGGCGTACGGCGTCCAGCTGTCCGCCCTGCGTCGTGGGGTGCACGTCGTGGTCGGCACCCCCGGCCGGATCATGGACCACCTCGAGAAGGGGACCCTCGACCTCTCCGAGCTCCGCTTCCTGGTCCTCGACGAGGCCGACGAGATGCTGAAGATGGGCTTCCAGGAGGACGTCGAGACGATCCTCGCGGACACCCCGGAGGACAAGCACGTCGCGCTGTTCTCGGCAACGATGCCCGCGCAGATCCGCCGGATCTCGAAGAAGTACCTCACCGACCCGGTCGAGATCACCGTCAAGAACAAGACCACGACGTCCGCCAAGACCACCCAGCGCTACCTGCAGGTCGCCCATCAGCAGAAGATCGACGCCCTCACCCGGATCCTCGAGGTCGAGAACTTCGAGGGGATGATCGTCTTCGTCCGCACCAAGCAGGCCACCGAGGTCCTAGCCGAACGACTCCGGGCCCGCGGCTTCTCCGCGGCCGCGATCAACGGCGACATCGCCCAGGCGCAGCGGGAGCGCACGATCAACCAGCTTCGCGACGGCCGCCTCGACATCCTGGTGGCCACCGATGTGGCGGCCCGCGGCCTCGACGTCGAGCGCATCAGCCACGTGGTGAACTACGACATCCCGACCGACACCGAGTCATACGTCCACCGGATCGGCCGCACCGGGCGCGCGGGTCGGGAGGGCGACGCGATCTCGTTCGTCACCCCGCGCGAGCGGCACCTGCTCAGGGCGATCGAGAAGGCCACCCGGCAGCCGCTGACCCACATGCAGCTGCCCACGATCGAGGACGTGAACGTCACCCGCGTGGCCCGCTTCACCGAGTCGATCACGGAGGCTCTGGCCGACGACAAGATCGGGTTCTTCCGAGACCTCGTCACCGAGTACGAGCAGGAGCACGACGTCCCTGCCGCCGACGTCGCTGCCGCGCTGGCGGTCATGGCGCAGGACGGTCGGCCGCTGCTGCTCGAGCCGGAGCCGGAGCCCGAGCCGAGGCGGTCGCCGGAGGGTCGGCGGGAGGAGCGCGGCCAGCCGAAGCGTCGTGAGCCGAGGACGCCTCGCGGCCGCTCCGGCGTCACCTACGCGACCTACCGGATCGCGGTCGGCAAGCGCCACAAGGTCGAGCCGCGCCAGATCGTCGGCGCGATCGCGAACGAGGGCGGTCTCGGCCGCGACGACTTCGGCCACATCGACATCCGCGGCGACCACTCGCTCGTGGAGCTCCCGGCTGCCCTGCCGCCCGAGACGTTGGCTGCGCTGCAGCGGACGAGGATCTCCGGGAAGCTGATCGAGCTCACGGCGGACGGCGGCTCGGCCTCGTCCCGGCGGCCGTCGTACGCCGGGCGGTCGTCCGACCGGGCCGGCGGCGGCGATCGGGCGGGCGCGGGGTCGTTCGAGAAGCGGCGCAAGGAGAAGCCCCGCAGCAAGCACCCCAAGTAACGCGGGGTTATGGACGCTCCACCAGCGGTGTACCGCCGTGGATCCGTCCATGACCCTTGCGAAGGTCAGCCGATCCTGAAGACTGTCGTGCCTCCCGCGAAGTCGTCGTGCCACCCCCGACGGGTGGGGCTGTTGGCGATCGTCACGGCGATGGCGATGACCGCGGCGACCCAGAGCAGGCCGCCCAGCCAGCCGATGAAGGGAATGACAGTCAGGACGCGAAGCCCGGTCCAGGCGTTGCGCTTGAACGCCTGCTCGGTCGTGGGACGGCCGCCGCCGGGCCCGCGCGTCTCCAGCTTCATCACCATCTTCCCGACGGTCTGCCCGCGCTTGGCCTCCATCAGCGTGAAGTAGGCCAGGTACAGGGCGGCGGTCACGACGGACGTGGTGGCGTTGACGGCGTAAGGCACGCCGTCCGGGATGCCCCAACCGGCGAACGCAAGGCCGTTCGCGCTCACCGCGATGACCGCGAGGAGGATCGCCCCGATGGCGCCGGCCACGAAACCAACCAGGAGGAAGTCGATCAGCCTCGCGACGAACCTCGGCAGCAGCTCCGCGGGCTGTCCGATGCCGCCGGTCGGGCCGGGCGGCGGATAGGGCCCGGGCCGCTGCTGCCCTGCACCCGGCTGCTGCCGGCCACCCTGCCAGTCGCCCTGCTGCCAGTCGCCTTGGGGAGGAGGAGGCGTGGTCCCGTAGCTGCCCTGTCCCGGTGGCGGAGGCTGGCTCGACCATGTGCCGGGCGGCTGAGATGTCTCGCCCGGCGGCTGCTCCGGCTGAGCGGACGGCTGCTCGCTCTCCCCGGGGCGCGGGTTCTGCGTGGGATCGCTCATCAGGACCTCTCTCATGTCACATGAGTCGCTCAGGCGGCTCGTGAACGACGTTAGTGACGATGCGCCTCCATGTCTCGGCGACTTCCCACGAGCTGTGGACGGTTCCACAGCGGCATACCGCTGGTGGAGCGTCCGTAACCCCGCGTTACATGGGGGAGGGGGTGCGGGGGCGGGCATCATGGGGGCATGACGAGCGCACCTGACCTGGCGAGGATCAAGGCCGAGCGCGAGCGGATCCGGTCGGCTCACCTCAGACCCGTGGCCGAGCGCCCCGTCTCGACTGCACGGGGGCTGCACCACACCGCGCTGATCAGCAGCGACGTGGAGCGGACCATCGAGTTCTACCAGGACCTGCTCGGGTTCCCCCTGACGGAGCTGATCGAGAACCGCGACTATCCCGGCTCGTCGCACTTCTTCTTCGACATCGGCAACCAGAACCTGCTGGCGTTCTTCGACTTCCCGGGTCTCGACGTCGGCCCGTACGCCGAGGTGCTCGGCGGCCTGCACCACGTCGCGATCTCGGTCGAGCCGGATCGCTGGCGGGAGGTCGTGGCGAGGCTCGACGAGGCAGGGGTGGAGTACGTCATCCACAGCAGGGTCTCGGTGTACTTCCGCGACCCGGACGGGGCGCGGGTCGAGCTGATCGCAGACCCCCTCGGCGAGATGTACGGCGACCTGGTGCTCTGACACGCGCCCCTAGATCTCGCGCGAGCGCTCGAGCCAGCGCATGACCGGTGTGGCCGTGACGCCGTGCACGAGCACCGACAGGGCGATCGTGAAGGCAACGGTCGACCACAGCACCTGAGCGTCGGGGACGTCGGCCGTGCGGGTGGCGTACGCGAGGTAGTAGAGGGAGCCGACCCCCCGCACCCCGAAGAAGGAGATGGCGAGCCGCTCGCCGGAGGTCAGCACGTGGTCGCCGATGCGGCACGTCTTGCGTCGGAAGCCGAGGCCCAGCATCCCCGCGGCGGGCCGCACCGCGAAGACGAGCAGCACGCTCACGACCGCCGCCTGCCAGGGCAGGTTCGCGACCAGGCCGTTGGTCATGGAGACCCCGAGCAGCAGGAGTACGGCGAGGGTCAGCAGCCTTTCGAGCCGCTCGATGATCGCGTGCATGTGGGCGTGGTACTCGTGACCCCGCTCCGCCGAGCGCAGCGTCATGGCGCAGGCGAAGACAGCGAGGAAGCCGTACCCCCCGACGACCTCGGCGACGCCGTAGGACAGGAAGACCGCGGCGAGGGCGAGCAGCGGCTCGCCGGCCTCGGCCAGGCGGAGCGACCGCGCCGGCGCCCGGAACGCCGCCTTGGCGAGCGCCCAGCCGACGACCAGGCCCAGGAGCACGCCGAGGACGACCCTCCCCAGCAGCTCCCAGCCGACCCAGCGCAGCCCCCACTCGGTCACGGGTCCGATCGTCACGAGGAAGATCGCTGCGTAGACGAACGGGAAGGCCATGCCGTCGTTGAGGCCGGCCTCGGAGGTCAGGGCGAACCGGACCTCGTCGCTCTCGTCGATCTCGTCGTGGGTCATCTCGCCGGCGGGGGTCGGCCCCTCCACCTGGACCTCCCCGGCAAGGACCGGGTCGGTCGGTGCGAGGGCCGCGCCGAGAAGCAGGGCGGCGGCGGGCGCCAGCCCGACGACCCACCAGCCGAGGAGTGCCACGCCCGCGATGGTCAGCGGCATGGAGATGCCGAGCAGGCGCCAGGCGGCGCTCCACTTGCGCCAGCTCGCGAACCGGCGCAGGTCGAGCGGGCGGTCGAGCGCCAGGCCGACACCCATGAGCGCGATGATCACGGTGAACTCGGTGAGGTGCTCGACGAAGGTCAGGTTCCCCAAGGGCGTGACGTCGGTGCCCTCGGGCAGTGGCAGGCCCATGAGCGCGCCCACGACGAGCAGCACGATCGGCGCGGAGACCGCTGCGCGGCTCAGTGCGGTGGGCAGAACCACCGCGAGCAGCAGAGCCCCACCGAAGAGCAGGTAGATCGCGTCCGCGCTCATGCTGCTCCGTCCTGCCGTGGGTGCACGTCTCTCCTCAGGCGCTCGAAGTCGCGCGGCGACCGACCGCGGGGGACTGTTGGGTTCCGATTGTCGTACCCGATCGGCGTCGTTCCCAACCGAGCCGGAGACCGCCGTACCCGGCCGCGCTCACCTGCACTTCGTCGACTGTTACCGAAGTGTGGGAGCCGCGTGTCGTCGTCGTTGCCGATGCGTGACGCGTCCGCTCCTACTGTTGAAGAAGAACTCCGGGGGGAGTAGTGGAGAACGACCGGCAGGGCCGTCACGGGGCGGGAGGCGGCCCTGCTGGACCAACCAAGATCTCGGGAAGTGTCTTCAGTTGAACAGGAACGGACTCAAGAGCCTCATCTCGCGAGGGCATGGAACGGTCAGGAGGTCGCGATGACCACAACCGGCTTCGTGTCAGCCACCCGCGACGAGACCGCGCCGACGCGGTTCTCGCGCGTCGCGGCGGGCTCCTCGCTTCTGCTGGGCCTGCTTCTCGTCGTCGTCCTTCCCGCGCTGGCCCAGGCAGCCTTCTACGTCGGCGTCCTCACGTCCGTCGCCGCCGCCAACAACCTGGTTGCGGGCTACGTCCTCTGGGCACGGGCGACCATGATGGCGAGAGCCATGTCCGCTCTGGGGGCCGGAGCCACCCTCGCGGGCGTGCTGCTCCAGGCCGCGGGCGCCTTCCCGGGAGTCAGCGGACTGCCCGATCTCACGCGGCCGACCAGCGTCGTCGCCATCGCGGTCGCATGCGGTATCTCGTTGTGCCTATTCCTGGACGCCCGACGTCGACGACCCGAACCTCCGCTTGAGCACCCATATGCCCTTTAGGCCCCTTATGCTCTGTGAGCATGGCCACGGTGCTCATCGTCGAGGACGACGAAGGAATCGCGATGCCGCTCGTGCGCACCCTCGGTCGTGAGGGGTACGACGTCGAGCGCGTGAGCGAAGGTGAGACCGCCGTGGCGAAGGCCCTGGCCGGCGGAGTGGACCTGATGATCCTCGATCTCGGCCTGCCCGACATCGACGGCCTCGAGGTCTGCCGACAGGTCCGGGCCGGTGGGTACGACGCGGGCGTGCTCATCCTGACCGCCCGAGGCGGCGAGCTGGACCGTGTGGTCGGACTCGACGTCGGCGCCGACGACTACATGTCCAAGCCGTTCGGTCTGGCCGAGCTGCTCGCCCGCACGCGCGCCCTGCTCCGCCGTAGCGGCAGCGGCCACGTCGCCACCGACGAGCCCGGCCCCGCGGATCTCGGGCTCCGCATCGAGCGCAACGCCCGCAGGGTCTGGGCCGGGGACCACGAGGTCGCGCTCACCACCAAGGAGTTCGACGTGCTCGCGCTGCTCTGTGAGGACCGCGGCGCCGTGGTGACTCGGGAGCGACTGATGGACGAGGTCTGGGACAGCAACTGGTACGGCTCCACCAAGACCCTCGACGTGACCGTCGGCCGACTGCGGCAGAAGCTGGAGGAGAGCGACGCACCCGCGAGGGTGGTGACCGTCCGGGGTGTGGGGTTCCGCCTCGAGGACGGCGCCCCTGATGCGTGAGCGGCTGCTTCTCGCCTTCGTCGCGCTGATCCTCGTCGTCGTGGCGGCGTTCATGGTCGTCCGCGGCCATGCCGCCGCCGAGCGGATCCGCGACGACCAGCGGCACGAGCTCGAGCGTTCCGCCGAGATCATGGCCGGCCTCCTGCCCTCCTCCGCCCGGCAGGTGAGCAGCGAGCGGCTCCGCAGTCTCCTGTACGACGGGGAGCAGGTCGCCTACGTCGACGCCAACGGCCACTGGGTCCAGGCCGCCCAGCACGCGACGGCCGCCGACGACGAGATGCCGCAGTCCCTGTCCGTGGCCCGGCCGGTCCCGGGCGGGGGCAGGGTCACCCTCAGCCTTCGCGGGGACGTGGTCGAGAACCGGATTGCCGCCGCGCTCTTGCCGATCGTCGTGGCCGCGGTCGTCCTCGCGGGGGCAGCCATCGCCGTGGCGACCTGGTTCGCGCGACGCCTCACCAGTCCCTTCCGCGAGCTCGCCCAGGCCGCCGAGGCCATCGGACGCGGCGACTTCGACGTGGAGATCCCGCGCTACCGGATGCCGGAGGCGGACACCGTGGCACGGGTCCTCCGGGCGAGCGCGTCCGACCTCGACGCGCTGACGCGCCGCGAGAGGGACTTCGCCGCACACGCCTCGCACGCGCTCCGCACCCCCATCACGGCGGCCCGACTCGAGCTCGAGGACCTCGCGTTCGCGCCGGGCACGCCGCCCGAGGTCGTGGGCCGGCTCTCCGACGCCGTCGAGCAGCTCGACCGGCTGAACTCCACGGTCGCGGGCATGATCGACGCCGGCCGAGTGCGGGTGGACACCGACATCGACTTCGCGGCACTCGTCCGGGACGTCGTCGAGCGATGGCGCCGTTCGGCGGCGAGCAGGCGCATCGTGGACGCGTGCGACACCGTCGTGGCGGTCCGGCTCCCGGTCGGATCGCTCATGCAGGTCATGGACGTCCTCCTCGGCAACGCCGTCACCCACGGCGAGGGCACGATCCGGGTCAGCGTCTCGCAGGCCGCGGAGTATGCCGAGGTCCGTGTGTCCGACGAGGGTCCGCGCTGCCGCGCCCTGGACGGGATGAAGGCGCGGGACGACGGCAGGCTGGCCACCGCCACGGAGATCGTGGAGTCGCTCGGAGGGCACCTCCGTCTCACCGACGAC
The DNA here is from genome assembly GCA_036375975.1 of Nocardioidaceae bacterium. Lineage (GTDB taxonomy): Bacteria > Actinomycetota > Actinomycetes > Propionibacteriales > Nocardioidaceae > Nocardioides_C. Next base: position 9,215 of record DASVBF010000363.1, read on the forward strand.
CCGGCCACCACCTTCAGCCTGGTGCTGCCGCTGCCCCGGCGTGAGACGGTGGCGTCATGAACCCTGTGCCTGAGGAGCCGGAGCGCCCGGAGCAGCTCGACCAGCCGGGTAGGCCCGACCAGCCGGACGAGGTGGAACGCAACGTCCTCGGCGGTCCGCTGGAGCCCTGCGGCGCGGACCCGGTGACGGGCTTCTTCCGGGACGGCCGGTGCCGGACCGGGCCGGAGGACCTCGGCCGGCACACCGTGTGTGCCGTGGTCACCCGGGAGTTCCTCGAGCACCAGGTCGCGGTGGGCAACGACCTGGTCACCCCCAGGCCGGAGTGGGACTTCCCCGGCCTCACTCCGGGCGACCGCTGGTGCGTGGTTGCGGTGCGGTGGCTCCAGGCCTACCAGGACGGAGCGGCCGCGCCCGTCGTGCTCGCGGCCACCCACGAGCGGACCCTCGACGTGGTGCCCCTGGAGTTCCTGCGCGAGCACGCGGTCGACGTACCCCCGGACGCCGCGTCGCTGAGCTGAGACGAAGAAGGGGTGGTCCCGGCTTTCGCC
>DASVBF010000391.1:0-12441 GCA_036375975.1 Nocardioidaceae bacterium
CAGCGACCTGCCCTGAGACCTGGGCGCGCACTACCCACGTGTTGTGGACGGTCTGCAAGCGGCATGCCGCTTGCAGACCGTCCACAACACGTGGGTAGTGCGCGCCCAGGTCTCAGGGCAGGTCGCTGAGCGCCTCCTCGATGGGGACCGGGCCGTTCAGCAGCGTGAGCTGCTTGCGGATCGTGCTCGGAGCGTCGAGCGCGGCGGCGAGGGCGTGGGCCACGTCGTCACGGGTGATCTCGCGCGGCTGCGCGTTCGGGTCGAGGCTCACCGTGCCGGTGCCCGGATCGTCGGTGAGCCGGCCCGGCGCGATGATCGTCCAGTCGAGGTCACGGACGCGGAGGTCGTCGTCGGCGGCCTTCTTCGCCCGCAGGTACACCTGGAAGATGTCGTCGCTGTCGGGATCGGCCCGGTCGGTGCCCATCGAGGAGACCATCAGGTAGCGGCGTACCCCCGCGCGCTCCGCTGCGTCTGCCAGCAGGACGGCGGCACCCTTGTCGACGGTCTCCTTGCGGTCGGCGCCCGATCCTGGCCCACCACCGGCCGCGAAGACCACCGCGTCGGAGCCCTCGACGACCCGCGCCAGCTCGTCGACGGTGGTCTTCTCGAGGTCGAGTACGACGGCCTCGGCGCCCTGTCTCTCGAGATCAGCGACATGATCGGGGTTGCGGACGATGCCGACCGGCTGGTCGCCCCGCTCGCTCAGCCGCCTCTCGAACAGCTGGGCGATCTGACCGTGGCCTCCCGCGATGACGACGCGCAATGGTGCTTCCTCTCCTTGCTGAATCTGTTTCCGCCAGGGGGTACCCGCCTGCGCCGCACCACACGTCCTCGTTGCGGACGTTCCGGGTCCTCGCCGCGGTCCGGAGGTAACCTTCCCGCATGTCGCACATCGCGCTCGTCACCGACTCGACGGCATCCCTGCCGCCGGAGGTGGCGGCCAAGCACGGGATCACGGTGGTGCCCCTGCAGGTGGTGATCGGGTCCGAGTGCTACGAGGAGGGCGTCGAGGGTGGCGCTACGCCTGAGACCGTCGCAGAGGCACTGCGCGAGTGGAAGCCCGTCAGCACGTCGCGGCCTACGCCGGCCGCCATGCTGGAGGCGTACGAGAAGGCCGTCGCGGACGGCGCCACGGAGATCCTCTCGATCCATCTGGCCAGGGAGCTGAGCGGGACCTACGAGTCCGCTCAGCTCGCAGCGAAGAAGGCGCCGGTCCCGGTCATGACCGTCGACACCGGTCAGCTCGGCATGGCCACGGGGTTCGCCGTCCTGTCGGCCGCGAAGGTCCTCGCCGAGGGCGGATCGGCGGCGGACGCGGCGAGGGTCGCGACTGCTCGGACCGCCTCCACGACCTCGCTCTTCTACGTCGACACGCTGGAGTACCTCCGCCGTGGAGGGCGCATCGGCGCAGCAGCCGCGTTGCTGGGGTCGGCGCTGGCCGTGAAACCGCTCCTGAAGCTCGAGGACGGCAAGGTCGGCATGCTGGAGAAGGTCCGCACCGCCGGCCGTGCCCTGAGCCGGCTCGAGGAGCTTGCGGTCGCGGCGGCCCAGGACCGGGCCGTCGACGTCGCGGTCGCACATCTCGCCAACCCTGATCGGGCGCAGCTCCTCGCGGACAACCTCGGGAACCGCTTGACCGGCAACCTCGGCGGACGGGATGTCCTCGTGGGTGAGGTCGGTGCGGTCATCGGAGCCCACGTCGGGCCCGGCATGGTCGCCGTGTTCGTCGCACCGCGACCGGAAGGCCTGTCGTAGGTCGGACCAGCGGCCACCCCGGCTGCACACGTCTTCCTCCGACGAGGTTCTCCACAACCCGGTCTGCTTGTCCTGCGTGGGCAGACCCGGCGTCCCTAGGTTGCCCTCATGCGATCACGCCGGTCAGCCCAGGACGACATGGCCGCCCTCGCCCGGCGGCGTCTGGAGCTCCTCACCGCAGAGCTTGCGGGACTGCGCGACCCCATGTCGGCACAGCCTCCCGCGGATGCGGAGGCGAACCGGCACGCCCGGGAAGACAGGGAAGGGCGCGCTGAGGAGGTCCACGCCGATGCGCCGGTCGATGAGCCTCTTGCCTGGGACAGCAGGCCACCACCACGGGGCCGGCACGCCCGCCGCCCGGTGAGCGCTCCGGGACGGGTCGGTGGCTGGCTGCACGACCGGTTGCCGCCCACCCTGCAAGGTCGGGTCCTGCTGACCCCGGGCCACCTCAGCGTGGTCGCCCTGCTCGTTGCGGGTGCGTTCGCAGTAACCGCCTGGTGGGTGGTCCGGGCGGACAGTCCCGGGACGCCGGTGCCGGCCGAGGCCGAGACCTGGTCAAAGGCGGCCGCGACTGCTGGCAGTGCGTCCATGTCGCCACTCGTCACACCGGTGGCCGAGCCGTCCGTGAAGGCGAACGGCGCCAGTGGGTCGGGTGTCGTCGTCGTGGACGTCGAGGGCAAGGTTCGGCGTCCCGGCATCGTGACCCTGCCGATCGGCTCCCGGGTCGTGGACGCCCTGGAGGCCGCCGGGGGATCTCGACGCGGCGTTGACCTCACCTCGCTCAACCTCGCCAGGGTTCTCGTCGACGGCGAGCAGATCGTCGTCGGGGTCAAGGCACCGGGCGGTGTCGCGGCTCCCGCTGCCTCAGCCGGGGGTGCCGCATCCACGGGCGGAGGCACGATGGTCAACATCAACTCGGCAACCGAGTCAGAGCTCGAGGAGCTGCCCGGGGTCGGGCCGGTGACCGCAGCGGCCATCGTCCAGTGGCGCACCGAGAACGGCCCGTTCTCGGCCGTGGACGAGCTACTAGAGGTCTCCGGCATCGGTGACGCGACGCTCGCGGACATGGCACCGTTCGTGACCCTGTGAGATCGACGGGTCCGCCGGCTCCGGAGCGAAGGCCGCCGGATCTGCGAGCGGTGGTCCTCGGTGTCATGGCGTGGGCGGGCGGAGTCGCCGGCTTCCTACTCCCTCGCGGCCTGGTGCTCGCCGTGATGACGCTCGCGGCGGTGGGGCTGCTCGTCAGGTGGAGACGTGGACAGAGCGTGGTCGTCCGGCTCGGCTGGTTCCTGGCCGCCGTCGCCGTGGCCGGCTCGGCGATGCTCAGGGTGGAGGGCGTCGAGGCGAGCCGGCTCGCCGACCTCGCCGAGGAGGGGGCGTTCGTCAGCGCCGTCGTCCGGGTCACCTCGGACCCGGTTCTTCGGCAGGGGAGGTTCACCTCGTTCACCCTCACGCGCGCCACGACGCTTCAGGTCACCGGACGGGCAAGCACCTCGGCCGGCCGCGTGCCGGTGCTCGTCATCGCCGACGCGCGCTGGCTCGACGTCGAGCTCGGCTCCGTCGTCAGAGTCGAGGGCAAGGCTTCCCCGTCGGATGGCAACGACCTCGCGGCCGTCATCTCGAGCAACCGGCCACCAGAGCTCCTGGCACCCGCGGGCAGCGTCCTCGACGGTGCCGCGGCCGTGCGTGCCGGCATCCGGCGAGCGGTGGCCGGCGCCGGATCCGCAGAGCGACAGCTCGTGCCTGCGCTCGTGGTGGGCGACGACCAGGGCATGCCGGCGGATGTCGTCGGCGACTTCCAGGCATCGGGTCTCACCCACCTGCTCGCGGTCTCGGGAACGAACCTCACGCTGGTCGTCGGATTCCTGCTCGTCATCGCGCGTTGGTTCGGCGTCCGAGCACGCGGCCAGATTGTCGTGGGCGTCCTCGGGGTGCTCGGTTTCGTCCTGCTGGCTCGGACCGAACCGAGCGTGGTCCGAGCGGCTGCCATGGGCTCCGTCGCCCTGGTCGGGATGGGCAGCAGTGGTCGCGAGAAGGGTGTCCGCGCGCTGGGCGTCGCCGTGCTGGTGCTGCTGCTCTTCGACCCCTGGCTGGCGCTCTCACTGGGCTTCGCCCTGTCGGCCCTCGCCACCGCAGGCATCCTGTTCCTTGGCCCACCCTGGCGGGACACGCTGGCGAGGTGGATGCCGCGCTGGCTCGCCGAGGCGGTCGCCGTGCCTCTGGCGGCACAGCTCGCGTGTACCCCCGTCGTGGCGGCGATCTCGGGCCAGGTCAGCCTCGTGGCCGTGGCGGCGAACATGGCGGTCGCTCCTGCCGTCGGCCCGGCGACCGTCCTGGGGCTGACCGGGGGCCTTGTCATCCTCGCCGTCGACCCTGTGGGCAGCTTGCTGGGGAGGGGCGCCGGTTGGTGCGCGTGGTGGATCGTTGCGGCGGCGAAGCACAGCGCGGACCTTCCGACGGCGGCGGTCGGCTGGTCCACGACCTGGTTCTCCATCTCCTTGCTCACGGCGGCGTGTCTCGGGCTCGCCCTGCTCATGCCGAGGGTCCTGGCCCAACGCCGTCGAGCGGTCCCGGCGGCCCTGCTGGTCACGCTGGCCGTCGTACGCCCGCTCCCGACGCCGGGCTGGCCACCCCGGGACTGGGTGCTCGTCGCGTGCGACGTCGGGCAAGGGGACGGTCTGGTCCTGAACGCGGGGCGTGGCCGCGCCGTCGTCGTCGACGTCGGACCGGAGCCCAAGGCCATCGACCGGTGTCTCGACAGGCTGGAGGTGAGCCGTGTCCCGGTGGTCGTGCTGACGCACTTCCACGCCGACCACGTCGACGGCCTGCCCGCCCTGATGCGCGAGCGACCACCGGGAGAGGTGCTCGTCACTCCCTTCCGGGACCCACCGGGTGGCGCCGACGCGGTCGCCAGGTGGGCACGCTCCGCCCATGTGCCGGTGAGGGTTCCTCCGTACGGCCAGGTCCGCCGACTCGGCCCGCTCACCTGGCAGGTGATCGGCCCGTCAGGGCGGTTCACGACCGGCTACGCCGAGGGGGAGGGGTCGCCTGCGAACAACGCCAGCGTGGTGCTCCTCGTCGAGACCCGCGGGATCCGGATCCTCCTCGGCGGCGACCTGGAGCCGGAGGCCCAGGAGGCGATGCACGACGCGCTGCCCGGCCTGCGCGTGGACGTGCTGAAGGTGCCGCACCACGGCAGCCGCTACCAGGACCCGGCGTTCCTGACCAGCCTGGGGGCACGGCTCGCCCTGATCTCCGTGGGCAGGGACAACACCTACGGCCACCCGGCGCCGGAGACCGTCGACCTCCTCGAGGATGACGGTGTGCTCGTGCGCCGGACCGACGAGTCCGGGGACCTTGCCGTGGTGGTGCGGGACGGTCAGCTGACCGTGCGCGAGCTCAGGACATCGTCGTCATCGATGAGGTAGCTCCCGTTGGCGCGGACCAGGCTGATCCGCTCGCTCTGCTGCTTGGCGCTGCCGTCTTTCATGTAGTACGTGAGCACCACCTCCACCTGCCGCTGGCTCTCCACCGCCTGGGCCTGCTGAAGGTCCACGGAGTCGACCGAGTCCCACCACTGCTCGTAGCCTCCGCGGCCCACGCGGTCCTGCATTGCCGGGGAGAGCCGCTGCCAGCCTGCGTCGGTGTTCTCCGGCATGAGGGCGTAGTAGTCCTCGACGAACCGCTCCATCGCTTGTCCGTCGTTCTGGCGGTTCCCCTGCGGCGAAGGCGTCGCGCTCGGCGAGGGCGTCGGTGAAGGAGTGGCGGAGGGCGTTGTGCTCCTCGTCCGCCGCGGTGAAGGAGTCTTCGACGGGTCCGGCGAGGTGGAGTCGCGCGTGGCCGCCCTGGGCGACCTGTCCGTCGAATCCCCGCTCAGCATCATGTAGCCGCCGGCCAGGAGGACCAGCAGCACGACGGCCGCCGCGACGAGCCACGGAACCATGCCGCGGCGGCGGCGGTCAGGCTCGTCAGGACCGCCGGGACCCGGCCCGGAGCCGGCTGGCGGAGGAGTCGGGGACCGCTCGGCCGCGCCGGCGGACGTTGCGACCACCCCGTCAGCCCTGTCGCCCCGCTCGTCGTCGTCCGGTTCCTCCTGACCGGCGAACCACCCGCCCACTGGTGCGGCGAGCACCGCGGTGTGGTCAACGGCATCGCCGCCCCGCTCGGCCACCCGCCGAAGACTGTCCGCCGCGTCGGCCATGGTCCAGCGTGTGTGCGTCGACCGGTCCATCATCCGCTCGATCGCCTCGAACAACGGTCCGGCGTGCGACGGCGGCGGGGGCTCCTCTGCCGCGATCTTCTGAAGCAGCACGATCGGGTTGCGCTGCTCGGGGTAGGGATTGTGGCCTTCGACGGCGGTGTACAACGTGGCGCCCAGCGCGTACACGTCCGACTCCGGCCCTGGGTCCTCCCCCCGGGCGAGCTCCGGAGAGAAGTACGACGGCGTGCCGATCACAAGCCCGGTCCGCGTGATCTGTGTGTCGTCGGCTCCCCGCGCGATGCCGAAGTCGCTGATCTTCGCCACGTCGTCCGGCCCGACCAGGATGTTGCCCGGTTTGACGTCGCGGTGGATGGTGCCGAGCGCATGGGCCGCGGCCAGTCCCTCCGCCACCTGGGCGCCGATCCACGCCGCTCGCTGCGGTTCCAGCGGCCCGTCGTCACGGATGATCTCCCCGAGCGTGCGCGACGGGACGTACTCCATGACGAGCCATGCCTTGCCGTCGTCGGTGTCGACGACGTCGAAGACGGAGACCACGTTGCGGTGGTTCAACGCGGCTGACGAACGTGCCTCGCGAAGGGCGCGGGCCGCGTCGGTGGCCGTCTCGCCCGGGAGGGCGCCGATCTGCTTGACCGCGACCTCTCGGCCGAGGAGCTCGTCGCGGCACAGCCACACCGTCCCCATGCCCCCTCGCCCCACGGGGCGAAGAACCTGGTAGCGACCTGCGATCAGGTCCGGGGTCATCGTGCTCCTTCCGCGCGAAGACGTCCTGCCCGGGTGGCACGCGGGCAGCACGAGAGTCTCGGTGCGCGTACCCAGGCAGGGCCCGACTACGCGTCAGGACTGTCGTCGGAGTGTGGCAGGCTGGCGCCACCATGGCGAACCCGAAGGCTTCAGAGGTACTCGGCCGCGTCACGCTCGTGACCGGCCCGGAGGAGTTCCTGAACGAACGCACGGTGTCGGAGGCGCTCGGGGCAGTGCGCCGCGCGGACGAGGAGTCCGAGGTCAGCGAGACCACCGCGGACCAGCTCAGTATGGGTGCCCTCGCCGACCTGGCCGCCCCGTCGCTCTTCTCCACGATCCGCTGCGTCGTGGTGCGTGGACTGGAGGACCTGCCCGAGGAGACCTACGACGGTCTGCTCGAGTACGCCGCTTCGCCGTCCGACGACGTGGGCCTCGTCCTGGTGCACTCCGGGGGCCAGAAGGGGTCGGGTCTGCTGGCCAAGCTGCGCAAGCTGGGCCCTGTGGTGGAGGTCAAGTCCGCCGCCCTCAAGCCGAGCGAGTACCCCCGCTGGGTCGCAGCCGAGGCCAGAACCCACGGGGCGAGGATCGCCGAGGACGCCGCCGCGCTGCTCGTGCAGTCCGTCGGGCAGGACCTGCGCGCACTCTCCGGCGCCTGTCACCAGCTGGCGAACGACTTCGCCGGTCAACCCCTCACGGCCGACGTCGTGAAGCGGTACTTCGGAGGCCGCGCAGAGGTCAAGGGGTTCGCCGTGGCCGACGCGGCGATCTATGGCCGCACCGCCCGAGCGCTGGAGGAGCTGCGCTGGGCCCTCGACAACGGCACCGCGCCGGTTCTGGTGACTAGCGCGTTCGCGAGCGGCCTCCGCGGCTTGGCACGCTTCAAGAGCGCCCCCCGTGGCCTGCGGGATGGTGACCTCGCCAGGGAGGTGGGGGTGCCGCCATGGAAGCTCCGCACGCTCCGCGAGCAGGCCCGCGGCTGGGACGACGCGGGCCTCGTGAACGCGATCCAGGCCGTCGCCCAGGCGGATGCAGACGTGAAGGGCGCGGCCAGCGACTCGTCCTACGCCTTGGAGCGCATGGTCATCTCGGTGACCTCCGCGCGCTCGTCGCGCTGACGCAGGGCGCAAGGAGGCGGCGCTGTCTCGGCGCAGACACGCCATGCGACCGCCGGAGCACACAAAAGACGCCGCCCCGGCGGACGGCGCCTGATTGGTGGGCTACCTCAGAGGGAAGCAGCCTTTTTCGAGATGGCCGACTTCTTGTTGGCGGCCTGGTTCTTGTGGATGACGCCCTTGGACGCAGCCTTGTCGAGCTTCTTGTTGGCAACCTTCGCCAGCTCCTGCGCCTTGTCGACGTCACCAGCCTCGGCGGCCTCCCGGAACTTGCGGATGGCCGACTTCAGCGCCGACTTCACGGACTTGTTGCGCTCGTGCGCAGCCTCGTTCTGCCGGTTGCGCTTGATCTGGGACTTGATGTTCGCCACTACGGTGCGCCTCGTCTGGTCTGATGCGGGGTCTCGGTCTGCTCTGGTGCGCTCGGCCGGGCACGGCCAGACACGCGAGGGGCCACGATACCAGCGGGCGGTGTACCCCCTCAAATCGAGCCGGCACCGGCCGGTTCCCGCCCGGGAGCGGCTCGAGTGAGCACCCGAACGGTTCAGACCCAGCCTCGCCGGCTGCACAGCCAGGACCAGGTCGCCTCGGCGTACCAGTGCTGGTTGGCCCGCAGGTACGGCGAGGAGTTCGGCACCGGCTGGTCGCGCCGCTCGAAGAAGTACCCGGCGATCAGGGCCAGGAAAGCGTCGATGTGCTCCGCGTCCACGTCGCGGGTCAGCGCCCGCTCGGCGAGGACGGTGTCGACCTCGTGCCCGTCCCCGTGCGCCGAGATCAGGAGCTGGACCGTGTCGATCCAGGCGGCACCGACCACCGGCCAGTTCCAGTCGCAGAGCAGCGCCCGGCCGTTCGTCAGCAGGAAGTTGTCGTCGCGGCCGTCGGTGTGCACGAGGGTGTTGCCGGCGGTGGCCTCCCGGAAGCCCGAGGCGAGCGCGGCCGCGTCCTCGAGATGGGAGAGGTCGGGGGAGACGCGGCGGACGTGGTCCCAACCCGCCACGCACTCGGCGAAGTCCTCGGCGAAGGTGCTCAGCCCGGCTGGTGCAGGGGTCAGGCGCCCGGCGAGCTGCTCGAGGGTGTCGAGGCAGGCATCGAGCTCGTCGCGCCGCCACGGCCGCACGGGGATCGCCCCGTCGACGTACTCGAGCTCGAGCGTCACCCACAGGTCGTCCTCGTGGCTCCACAGCAGCCGAGGGACCGGCAGCCCCGGAGGAAGCGCACGCAGCTTCCGTGCCTCCTCACGGTAGGCCTCGGCGAACGTCCGCTGTGCCTTCCTGCTCGCGGCCTTCACGAAGTGGCGGCTGCCGTCCGCGCATGTGAGCACCGACGCGAACCCTGGCGTGTAGCCGGCGCCCGCCGACTCCGCAGAGACCACGGGCGACCCGAGCCGGCGGGCGATCATCGACCGCAGGGTGGGAGGCAGCAGGGCCCAGTCCAACCTGCGTGCGGTCCGGCCGTGCGGGATCGGGCCACGGCGCGACGAGGTGGACGGACTCACAAGACTCATATGCGTCATTCTGTACGCCGGTGGGCTGCCACGTCGTGATTTCCGGGCGTGGGAGGGCAGCCTTCGCACCGTGGCCGACCGCCCTGGGTCTGCATGGAACAATGGCGGTTCCGCCCGTTCGCAGACCACCGGAAGAAGTTCGTGTCCAAGAGCCCTCAGTCAGCCCCGCAACCGGGGCAGACCGACCCCTCGATCATCCGCAACTTCTGCATCATCGCGCACATCGACCACGGCAAGTCGACCCTGGCCGACCGGATGCTGCAGCTGACGGGTGTCCTCGACGAGCGGAGTGCGCGGGCGCAGTACCTCGACCGGATGGACATCGAGCGCGAGCGCGGGATCACCATCAAGAGCCAGGCCGTGCGGATGCCGTGGACGGTCACCGAGAACGACGAGGGTGCGGAGCCCGGCACCTACGTCCTCAACATGATCGACACCCCGGGGCACGTGGACTTCACCTACGAGGTCTCGCGGTCCCTGGAGGCCTGCGAGGCGGCGGTCCTGCTGGTCGACGCGGCGCAGGGGATCGAGGCGCAGACCCTCGCGAACCTCTACCTGGCCCTCGGGGCGGATCTCCAGATCATCCCGGTCCTCAACAAGATCGACCTGCCCTCCGCGCAGCCGGAGAAGTACGCCGCGGAGCTGGCCGGGATCATCGGCTGCGAGCCCGAGGACGTGCTCCAGGTCTCGGCGAAGACCGGCCTGGGCGTCGAGGCGCTGCTCAACGAGATCGTCCGGCAGACCCCGCCGCCGGTCGGAGACGCGGCCGCCCCGCCCCGGGCGCTGATCTTCGACTCGGTCTACGACACCTACCGCGGCGTCGTGACCTACGTCAGGGTGGTCGACGGGAAGCTCAGCCACCGCGACCGGATCAAGATGATGTCGACCGGCGCCGTGCACGAGATGCTCGAGGTCGGTGTCATCTCTCCCGAGCCGGTGAAGGCGGGCGATCTCGGCGTCGGGGAGGTCGGCTACCTCATCACGGGCGTGAAGGACGTCCGCCAGTCCCGGGTCGGTGACACGGTCACCTCCAACGTCCGTCCGGCGGGCGCGCCGCTCGGTGGCTACAAGCACCCCAACCCGATGGTGTTCGCGGGTCTCTACCCGATCGACGGCGACGACTACCCGACCTTGCGGGACGCTCTCGACAAGCTGCAGCTCAACGACGCCGCCCTGAACTACGAGCCGGAGACCTCCGGCGCGCTCGGCTTCGGCTTCCGGTGTGGCTTCCTGGGGCTGCTTCACATGGAGATCGTGCGCGAGCGGCTCGAGCGGGAGTTCAACCTCGAACTGATCTCGACCGCGCCCAACGTCGTCTACCACGTCACGATGGAGGACGGCACCGAGCTCGAGGTGACCAACCCGAGCGACTGGCCCGGCGGGAAGATCGCCGAGGTCCGTGAGCCGGTGGTGCGCGCCACCATCCTCAGCCCCAGCGACTACATCGGCGCGATCATGGAGCTCTGCCAGAGCAAACGCGGCCAGCTGCAGGGCATGGACTACCTCTCCGAGGACCGGGTCGAGCTGCGCTACACGCTTCCGCTCGCGGAGATCGTCTTCGACTTCTTCGACCAGCTGAAGTCGCGCACCAAGGGCTACGCGTCCCTCGACTACGAGCCGACCGGGGAGCAGACGGCGGACCTCGTGAAGGTCGACATCCTCCTGCACGGCGATCCGGTCGACGCCTTCAGCGCGATCGTGCACAAGGACCACGCCTACTCCTACGGCGTCGCCCTGGCCGGCAAGCTCAAGGACCTGATCCCGCGCCAGCAGTTCGAGGTGCCGATCCAGGCGGCCATCGGCTCGCGCGTGATCGCCCGCGAGACGATCCGGGCGATCCGGAAGGACGTCCTGGCCAAGTGCTACGGCGGTGACATCACCCGGAAGCGCAAGCTGCTCGAGAAGCAGAAGGAGGGCAAGAAGCGGATGAAGATGGTCGGCCGCGTCGAGGTCCCCCAGGAAGCCTTCATCGCCGCGCTCTCCACCTCCGACTCCGGCGACAAGAGCAGGAAGTAGCCCGTCGTCCCTACCTGACCGGCATCGTCGGGCCTGAGTGACCGTCAACGGACCGCAACCGTTTTCCTGCATCCCTTGGTAAAGCGTCGCTTCCCATGGGACGGTTCCCGTGGGAAGGACAATTCGCCTGCATCCCTTGGTAAACCATCAGCAGCCCAGCCGGACGGTGCGGGTGCCGGTTGGTACGGCGACCCGGCGCACCGACCCGCTCACGAGCACGAGCCGCACCGTCGCATCACGGTCGGTCGTGACCCGGACGTTGCCACAGCGCAGGCCGGCCCGGGCCAGGTCCACCGTCGCGGCCGCCACGTTCTCGAGCCGGAGCGTCACGAGTCGGCGGGCCGCTGCCGGTCGTGCCTTCGTCCACCGCACGCCTTGGACCGTCGCCGGCAGGGGTGTGCTCACCGGGCTCGGCCCGAACCGCTCGACCGTGTGGCGGCGCTCCCTGATCGCGAGGCTCCGGCCCCGGACGCGCGAGAGCGAGCCGGCGGTGGTTTCAGCGGCGCGGACCGCAGTGACCCAGTAGGCACCGGTGGCGCGCAGGCCCAGCCGCTTGCGGTCGAGGTGAGGGAACCAGGAGTAGTCGATCCGTGCGGGGTCGATCTCCCTGGCCGGCCGGCCGAGCCCCTTCAGCACCGTGTCGAACCGGTCCTGAGTGGCGAAGGCCATGTGGTCCTCGCCGGGGTAGCGGACGTACCTGTGCCGGAGCCCGAGAGAGTCGAAGCGGGAGACCTGGTCCTCGACCGCGACGAACGGCACCAGCTCGTCGAGGACGCCCTGGGCGATCCGGTAGGGGACGTGAAGTGCGTTGCCCACGAGTGCTCCGGTGGCACCGTCCTTCTGGCAGCGCTCGCTGCGGAACAGGGGAGCGCCGTGCTCGGGGTCGGCCCCGCTGCCGCAGGCGGGAGGCCCGGCGAGCGACATCGCGCCGGCGTACAGGTCGGGGTGCTGCAGACCGAGCTTGTACGCGGCGTAGCCGCCCATCGAGTAGCCGGTCACCTGGGTCCGGTCGACGTCGAGCGGGAACGCCTGTGCGAGCTCGCGCCACACCGACCAGTAGTCCACCTCGGCCTCGTCGAGATACCACCCGT
>DASVBF010000392.1:0-5107 GCA_036375975.1 Nocardioidaceae bacterium
GGAGCCGACGACGGGGACATCGTGCACGCATGGGAGAACGCGATCCGGTACGTGGAGTACGACTACGACGGTGACGAGAGGCTCTTGGTGATCGGAGCCGACCGACACGGCCGGATGCTGGAGTTGGTTGCCGTCCCCGCCGACGAGCCGACTCGGATCATTCACGCGGACCGCCTTCGGCCAAATTCTACGAGTTCCTCAGGTGATGCAGATGAAGACGAAGCGAAAGAACGCCGACGCGACCGGACTCGACGCGCTCGCGCCGAGCGAGGTGCAGTCCCGGGACGCCCTCCACTTCCGCAAGATCATCGCTGCCCGCAAGAAGGTGGCCGAGGCAGAGCAGGAGCTCCGAGACGCGGTCCAGGCGGCACGAGACGCAGGCGACTCATGGACAGTGATCGGCGCGGCACTCGACACCACCCGGCAGGCGGCCTTCCAGCGCTTCGGCAAGACCGCGAAGGACAGCGAGTCCCCGGGGACGCCCCCGCGGCGCTGAGTCGGTTACGACTTTCCTTACTGGCTCAAGCGCGCCTTCGGCGCGAGGGCGCGCTGCGGGCGGCGCTGGCGCGCCGTCCTCGCGCACCCGCCCGAGCGAGCAGAGAGGGCGCCCGCGTCACGAGGACACGGGCGTCCTGACAACAAACGTGATGCCAGCCGTCATGGTCCGCCGCGTCGGTCACCTCCGAGCCGCCGACCCGATCGACGACGATGTGCACGCCGGCGCCCGGCATCAAGAGCGCTCCGCGTCGCGATGCGATGGCCTCCGGCCACCCTTGACCCCGGACACCGACGAGCAAGGGGGCTGGCTATCGGGTCGGTGGCTCTCTCCTGGCCGTCAAGAAGCGCGCACCCCGCGCGCACCCCCGAATCTGCGTACTGGACATGAAGTCCATCGAATGCACGCGTCCGGACGGGGCCAGACAACGACACGGCGCCGAGGGAAGCCTTCGCAATGAGAAGGTCAGGGGTTCGAATCCCCTCAGCTCCACCACCCGGGCACCGTTCCTGACCTGCGGAAACGGTGCCGTGGCGGAGCTCGAAGTCACTCTCATGCCGATGAGCGGACGGGGTGGGGTTCGATAGCGTGCCGGGGTGCGAAGAGGGCTCCTGAAGGATCTGGCGAACACGCCGACGCAGATTGCCTGCGGCTGGCGCTTGTACGGAGACCTCAAGCGGCTCGCGGTACTTGATGGACGAGACATCACCATCGATCTGATCGCCGGTGGAGTAGAGGTCGACGGGGCGGACGCTGATCAACTTGAGGTCGCTACGGCGGCGGTCACTTGGATGAATGAGCGCCTCACGCACGATGACGTGCCGCCCGGGCTCGTTCGGTCCGCCACCCTGACGTTGACCCCTCGGGTGGACGCCAGGCGCTTTCTCGTCGAGTGCAGGACCGTTGTCGAGACGTCGGAGACGACGTTCACGAGCGAGGACACGGCGACTTGGCAACCCGGCGACGCCCGCGGATGACCTGCGCCTTCCCTCGAGACATGCCGCGAACAGCGCGCTACCCGCGTCGCATGCCACGCCTTCTCGAAGTCGTCCTGGGAGAGTTCCCAAGGCGCCCAATCCATGAGTCCGTCCAGCCGGGCCCGTCCCAATTGGCCGTACTCGTCCTCCACGCGGTCTGGGCCGTAGCGCAAGCCGGGCCGGCGTCATAGACCTCAACCTGCCGGGTCGGCCAGCCATCCTCGCCGACCTCGAAGTAGTACGTCGCGCCACCCCAGGAGCTGAACGCGTCGCCGCGGGGTCTCGTTCCAACGCCGCCTGTAGTACCGCATCGTCACCCGAGCAGCCTGCCACGCGCGATGCACTCTCATGCTGATGTCCGCTCGCACCAACATGCCGATGTGCGTGAACCTGTGGGTGCCAAGGGCGCGGAACATCGCGCGCCTGGCAACCCCGAATCTCGCTGAATGCGAGGCAGCTCTCAAGGGCAGCGACTAGAGGAGCTCGGCAGCCAGGAGACCTTGGCGCAGCGCGTCTACCTCATTCGGATCAAGCTCTACGAGCGGACCGCGGACACGGCGGTTGTCCAGCACTCCAACGAGCTGCAGAGCAGCCTTGGCCGTGGTGGCTCCATAACTCGGAACGCCCATGATGGCATCGCACGCGGGCTTGAGGTTGAGGTGCAGCCGCAGGGCCTCGGCATGTTCGCCGGCCAGGAAGGCGTCGAGCATGTCGTGCAGATCTCGACCGGCAACGTGCGAGACGACGCTGACCAGTCCCACCGCACCGTAGGCGAGGTATCCCAGAGCGTGCGACTCGTCGCCGGTGTAGACCGCGTACCCGAGATCGGTCAGCACGGCTGAGGCCGGGCCGTCATCGACGGAGTGCTTGACCGCGACGATGGTGTCGACCTCGTGTGCCGCACGGTAGGTCTCCAGGCTGATCGGGATACCAGTGCGGCCCGGCACGTCGTAGAGCATCACCGGAACGTCCGTAGCGTCCGCGACGGCCCGGAAGTGCGCGAGCACTCCAACTGGGCTCGGTTTCGAATAGTACGGCGTGACGAGGAGGAGTCCGTCGGCGCCGATCCGTGCTGCTTGCTCGGCAAGCTCGACCGAGTGAGCAGTGCTCGCTGTGCCCACTCCGGCGACAACGGCCACCTTGTCCCCGACTGCGTCCTTCACCGCCGACAGTAGCTCGCCGCACTCATCGGCAGAGGTCGTCGGTGATTCACCCGTCGTCCCGGATACGACAATCCCGTCACTGCCGTTGTCGGCTAGGTGACGAGCCACTCGCACGGCGGCTTCTAGGTCGACTCGCTCGTCCCGCGCGAAGGGGGTCACCATCGCTGTCAACAACCGACCGAAGGGCGCGTCCTGAAGCATGGGGTCACGGTATGCGGTAACGCCGAGGTGAGTCAGGTGCCACCCCGAGCCTCAGGCAGGACTTCGCGCTCGTGCCGCTGTCCGCGCGCAAGTGCCACTGGGCGGAAACTTCAGCTCTCAGAGGGAGACTGCCTCCCTCAGCGCGGGCACCAGCCGCCGATAGCCCTCGCCGCTGAGGTGAACACCGTCCCTGTTGAACGCTCGAGAGCCAAGGGGCTGGAGCAACGCGCGCGAGTCGATCAAGCGCGCGGAGACCGACTCAGCGACAGCGGTTGCCGCGGCACAGTAGGTACTCAACACCGCGTTGGTTCGGTCACCAGCGCCGACTCGCGATTCATCCATGCCCGGTGGTGCCATCACCACCCACGTTCGCACCTGGCGGGACATCACAAAGTCAGTCAGGGTTCGGTGGAAGTCGTTCACCTGCCCCTTGTTCCAGGGCGCGGCATCGTTCGTGCCGACGGAGACAACGACAACGTCTTCGGCGGTCAGGACCGCGCCATCGGTCTGGGCTTCCAGGTCGAGCACAGTGGCGCCGCCGACTGCCGCGTTCAACACCCTATCGCCGAGGCGTGGGAGTTCGCGCCTGATGCGGGCGAGGTGGCTGTCTCCCAGTAGAACGATGCGCACTACCAAGACACTAGAGCGTCCCCGGCCGCACAGCCTCACTCCCCGGCGAAGGGTCACGCGATCTCAAAGGGTTAGCACTCCGCTGCGCCCATCCGGACATGCCGCGGAGAGTGAAAGCGCAGTCATGCCGTGTGTGGGCGTTGCTGTTGTTCGCAGGGACCGCCGTGTACCGGCCACCGCTGGTGTCGGCAAGCCAAGCCGCAGTGGCATCGCTCAGACGCCGCCCGGTTTGCGCCACACCGAAACATGACTCGGGCTCGACGAGGTGAAGGGTGACCGATCCCAGCAGGCCCATCGCGACTCGAACTCGAGTCCGGCCAGTTGCGCCATCAGGTCGCACTCCGGCGGCCAGACGTACCTGAACCTGCCCGTGCCGTAACGCACCGATCCGTCAGCTTGCGGGCGGTAGTGGTGGGACGCGCACTCCTGCGTAGCGAGGTCGTAGGTGTCGAACACGAGGTGACCGTCGTCCTCGAAATGCATTGGTGCGAGCTGCAGGCCAGGCGCCATGCGTTGCAGCTGCGGCACCCACAACTCGATCAGGAACCGTCCGCCTGGACGAAGGTGTCGAGCAGCGTTGCGGAAACACTCGACCTGTTCTGATTGGGTGCGCAGGTTGGAGATGGTGTTGAAGACCAGGAACACCAAGGAGTAGTCACCGACGTGCGGTGCTGTGGCGGTCGCCATGTCACCAACGACCACTCGGACGCGCTCAGCCGAGATCTTCTCGTGCAGCTTTCGGGTCATGTGTGGAGACAGTTCGATGCCGGCAACATCAACTCCACGTCCTGCCAGGGGAACGGTCACCCGCCCTGTGCCCGAGGCGAACTCGAGCACCCTTCCAGGGCCAGCGAGGCCGACGAGCACATCGAGCATCGGATCGAGTACCTCGGCAGTGGAGACGCTCGCGTTGTCATCGTCGTACCGCTCAGCATCGGTCTCGTCGTACATGTCGCTGCTGGTCACCGGCCCAGCGTGGCGTGATCGGTGGCATGCGTCCAACGAGTTACTGACTCAGCGAGGGGCGGCCGGTGACCGCGCCGGTGCTCACGAAACGAGATCGGCGTGGTCACGCACCATCCGGCGCCGATGTGCGCACGTTCCGATTCCCCACGTTGACAGGCAACGGATGCCCCGCCGGGTACACGAAGCGTGGTCGACGTTGGGCTGATGCTCGAACCGGGTAGCGCCGGCCGCCAGCACACGCGCTCCGGTCGCCTCCAGGTCATCGACGAGGAACTCGAGGTGCATCTGCATCCCCACCTCGCCGTCCGGCCAGGTGGGTGGCCGGTAGTCGTCGATCTGCTGGAACCCGATGTCGCCGTTCGGCCCTTCTGCGAGCGCCCAGTGCTCGTCGCCCTTCGTGACCCCGCCGGTGATCTCGGCGTAGAACCGCGCGAGCGCGATCGCGTCAGGCGCGTTGACCGTCGTCAGGCTGAGCCTGATCAGGTCCGACATCAACCGATCTCCATCTGCTGGTAGGTGGGCGTGAGTTCTTGCCAGCGCGCCTTCCAGCCGGGCGCCCCGGCATCGGAGCCCCAGCCCTCCGGATGGACCGGGCCGTCGACCTCCAGCGACCGACCGAGATCCTCGAGGTGGACCCGCCAACCAGAGGCGTGGAACGGGAGATGCATCATCGG
>DASVBF010000081.1:0-3244 GCA_036375975.1 Nocardioidaceae bacterium
CGCCGAGGCGCTCGACTTCGACTCGGTGTGGACGCTCGATCGCATCGTCGTCCCCGAGGCCTCCGATCGCGTCGAGCTCCAGTACTCGTTCGGGATGATGAACGAGTTCCCGAAGGCGTTGCCGGTGTCGTCCCACGGTGAGTGGCTGCAAGGTTGGCCGTTGATCCCCTGGCTCGCGGCCAAGACGACAAAGGTGCGGATCGGCATGAGCATCACCGACACGCCGTTCCGGGCACCCGGCGTCCTCGCTGCGGAGATGGCGACGATCGACCACCTCTCGGGCGGAAGGCTCAACGTCGGCGTCGGTTCCGGCTGGATGCCCGAGGAGTTCGCGGCCGCTAGCGCCACGCACATCTTCCCCCGGCGGCACGCGCACGTGCGCGAGACGCTCGAGATCATGCAGGGCATCTGGACGAACGACCTCTTCGAGTACCACGGCGAGTTCGCCGACTTCGACCGGTGCGGGTTCGGGGCCAAGCCGCTGCAGCAGCCGCACCCGCCGATCTTCTTCAGCGGGCTCAAGGACCCCAAGCGCTCGGCGATGCGCATCGCGAAGTACAACCTGTCGGGCTGGATCGGGATCCAGGACTCCCCGGAAGACATCCAGCAGTGGCGCGGCGCCATCCAGCGGGAGCTTGACGATCTCGGGAGCTCGCGCTCGGTGGACGATCTCGAGATCTGCAGCATGCTCTGGACGGTCATTACGGACCAGGAGACCGACCAGTCGGACAACGGCAGGGTCACCAACCTCATGGTGGGAACCGCCAGGCAGATCACCGACCGGCTCAAGCGGTACAAGGAGGCCGGGCTCACGATGCCGTTCATCTGGCCGCCGTTCGCTGACGTCCCGGTCCCGAAGACGATG
This sequence comes from Nocardioidaceae bacterium, assembly GCA_036375975.1. GTDB lineage: Bacteria > Actinomycetota > Actinomycetes > Propionibacteriales > Nocardioidaceae > Nocardioides_C. The sequence goes on from DASVBF010000081.1 coordinate 866, forward strand.
GATGACCTCAAGCGCCTGAAGGAGGAAATCCTGCCCGAGGTCGAGGCCTCCTAGGCGGCCCCAGGGCGGGCTCACTCGACCGTGAACATCGCCGACCTGCTCACCGGGGGGATTGCGCAAGCCGGTGACCGGGTCGCGCTCGCACAGGGCCCCCGATCACTCACCTACCCGGCCCTTGGCGACCGGGTCACGCGGCTCGCCGGCGGCCTCGCCAGACTCGGGCTGGAGCGCGGTGACCGCATCGTGCTTCTCATGCCCAACCGCCCCGAGCTGGTCGAGTCGCTGTGGGCCGCTTTCCACGGCGGATTCGTCGCTGTACCAGTCAACTGGCACCTCCATCCCGACGAGGTCGGTTACATCGTCCGGCACTGCCGCGCGGCCGCCGTCGTCGTCAGCGACGAGACAGCCGCCGCGACCCGCACCCTCCCCAGCGCAGTCCGGGTGATACACGTCGCCCGCACGGACGGATCGAACACCGGGCACGACTACGAGGACGTGCTGGCCCCAGGGCCGTCCCCGGCGGCCGACACTGCGCCGGACGACCCGGCCTGGCTTTTCTACACCTCGGGGACGACAGGCAGGCCGAAGGGAGCAACGCTCACCCATCGCAACCTCGCCGCAATGACCGAGGCCTACCATCATGACCTCGACCCGGTCGCCGACGGCAGCATCTACCTGCACGCCGCCCCCCTGACCCACGGCAGCGGTCTCTACCTGCTGCCGTCGACCGCACGTGGCGCAACTCAGGTCATCGCACCCGGAACCGGCTTCTCAGCAGGTGACTTCGTTGCGCTGCTCGAGGAGCACCAGGTCACGCACGCGGCCTTCCTTGCCCCGACGATGCTTCACCGCGTGGTTGACGAGGCGCGCGGCCGGACGCTGCCGAGCCTGCGCAGCATCGTCGTCGGTGGAGCGCCGCTCTACCAGGAGGACCTGCGCGCCGCAGTCGATGTGTTCGGGCCCATCGTGGTCCAGATGTACGGCCAGGGCGAGGCGCCGATGACGATCTCCGTCATGCCAGCGTCCGAGGCGCTCGACCACCCCGGCTCGTGCGGACGTGCCTACCACAACGTCGAGATACGCATCGCGGACCCAGCCGGGGAGCCCGTGCCGGACGGTGAGGACGGCGAGGTCCTCGTCCGTGGCGACGTCGTGATGCGCGGCTACTGGGACGACCCGGACGCCACCGCAACCACGCTGGCCAAGGGCTGGTTGCACACCGGCGACATCGGCCACTTCGATGCCGGGTACCTGCACCTCACCGACCGGGCCAAGGACGTCATCATCACCGGCGGATCGAACGTCTACCCCCGCGAGGTCGAGGAAGTCCTGCTCACCCATCCGGCTGTCCGCGAGGCCGCTGTGGTCGGAGTTCCCGATCCCGAGTGGGGTGAATCGGTGCGGGCGTTCGTTGTCGCCACCGGGGACCCGGCTCCCGACGAGCTGATCCAGCACTGCCGGAACCGGCTCGCCTCGTTTAAGAAGCCGCGCGAAGTGATCCTGGTGACCGAGCTACCCAAGAACGCTGCGGGCAAGATTCTCAAACGAGAGCTCCGCCGGTTTCCGCCATGATCAGCACGACGGCGTTCCGGCCGCGGCCCAGCCTGTCCATGCGGTCACCTCAATCGAGACGACCGGGCCGTGCGGACGGCGTTCGACATAAGCCGGGTAGCGGGCTGCGAGCGCGTCAATCGCCTCGGCATCGGTGGCGAGGACGGTGGCAGTGCCGTCGGCGCGGGCCCACCACAGCTGGCTCCAGTCGTCGTCGTAGACGTCGGCCAGAAGGCATACAGCCGGCCGCGCAGCGATGTTGTCGAGCCGCCGGAGCCGTGTCGTGCTCTTGGGCTTGTCGTCAATGACGAACACGACCCGCTCGCCGATGACAGCGAAGGTGACCGGTACAAGGTGCGGCACGCCAGCAGCAGAGACGGTGGCCAGCCTGGCGACTCGCGCACCCGCGAACCGGGCCCGGGCCTCCTCTGCCGGGAGGCGCATCAGGCCCCGTCCGTCCACACGAAGACCATCGGACTCCTGCCACCACGAGGGCTGGTGACCCCGAGCCTACTCATCATGCGCCGCCCGCCTCCCCAGCAGATATCCGCGCCCAGTCGCCGGAAAGCTGGCCCAGCCAGCGACCGGCCTGAGGCGACGGGTAAGCACCAGGGCGCATGCGGTGGCCGCGATAAACACGAGCAGGGTGAGCACGTAGTAGTTGCCGACGGCCAATTCCAGCCCACGCCAGGTGAACTCGGCGGCCGCCCGGCTGTTGCCGCGGTTCGGCGCGAGAAGCAGCCACCCGCGCGGCAGCAGCTGGGCCCTGGGGTCACACTGCCGCTCACGGACCGAAACAGCGAACAGCGATGCGAAACAGCCCCGCTC
>DASVBF010000084.1:0-4651 GCA_036375975.1 Nocardioidaceae bacterium
GTGCTCGCCGCGGCGGGAGTGGTGCTCGGCCTCGTCGGCGGCGGCCTGTCGGTTCTCAGGTCGGAGGAGCAGCCGGTACGCCGGAGGCTGGCGGGTGTGCTCTTCGCAGGCTCGGCCGGAGTCGCGGCGATCGCGGCACTCGTGCAGGTGGACTCCATGGACGTGAGCGGCTCTGCGCCCGGCCTGGCGGCGACACTCACGCTGTTCACGCTGGGCGTCCTCGGCTACGTCCTCGCGCCGACGCTGCTCGGGCAGGCGGTCGTGGCCGTGGGGGCGGTGTTCTCGGTGCCGCAGGCCCTCGAGGTGCTCGGGATCCGGGAGTCCGTCGAGTGGGGCGGACCGGACGCCATCGTGTTCGGCGTCGCGGTCCTGGCCATCGGTCTGGCCTGGCTTGCTCTCGCCGAGAAGGGCATGTGGCGCGAGGTCGCATCGGCACGCGTGATCGGCTGCGGCATCTGCCTGGCCGGCGCCCAGATCCCGCTCGGGTCGGCCGACCACTCCTGGGTCGCCTACGTGCTCACGACACTCGTGGCGGTGACCGGGTTCGCGGTGTACGTCGCGCGCCAGGCCTGGCCCTACCTGGCCGTCGGCGTCGTGGGGCTCACCCTCGTCGTGCCCGAGGCCCTGCTGGACTGGTTCGAGGGTGCGATGGGCCCGGCCGGCGTGCTCATGGTCGCAGGCGTGACCCTGCTGGGGACCTCGCTGCTCGGTCTCCGGCTGCGGCAGGAGGCCGGGGAGCACGCCGAGGAGCGTCAGCACACCGACTGATGCCTGTGGCCGGGGCGACGACGTACGCGGTCGGAGCCGGCCGGTCGGTCTCTATCCACCTGGTGAGACCAGGTAGGACAAGCGGGTTTAACCGGGCGGATTCCTGGTCATTCTGACGGCGAACAGACACCTAGGCCCCCTAGGACGAAGGACGGTTCGGACTGACCGTTCGTGCTTGCCGGGGGAGGAACAGACATGACTGCGGCGACTCGGGACAACACCCGCCCACTCGGCGAAGCCGAGCTCCTGACGCGGCTGATCGCTGCCGCGCACGAGTCGGTCGAGAAGCGTCTGAGCGAGGCCGAGGTGGATTCCATCCTTGATGTGGAGACCCCGGCGCAGGCGACCTGACCCCGGGCCGCGGGCTCCCGGCTCAGTGCGTCAACGTCGGGACGGTCTCCTCCTCCTCGTCGAGGTGCGACACCTCATACCTGCGAGGCAGCATCAGGGCCGGGACCAGCGTGAGCACGACGAGCACCCAGGCGACCCAGTAGGTGTCGGCGAACGCCTGCGCGGCCTGGTCCAGGCCCTCCGCGATCAGGCTCGCCGGGAGCTTGAGCGCGGCGACAAGCTCGGGACGGGTGTTGGACAGGATGCCGGCTGCGGTCTCGGTCAGCCCACCGTTGAGGGCAGGCACCTTCTCCGTGCCCGGGATGACCGGGGAGTCGTTGAGGTGGTTGGTGAGGATCACCGACATCACTGCCACGCCGACCGAGCTGGCGACCTGCTGCGTGATGTTGAGCAGTGTCGATCCGCGGGCGACCTCGTGGTGCCTCAGCGTCTTCAGCGCCGACGTCATGACCGGCATCATCGTGGCGCCCATGCCCAGACCCATGACGAAGAGCTCGGCGATCAGCAGCTCGTAGGGGGTGTCGGCCCGGACCTGCGTGAGACCGAACATCCCGATCACGATGACCACGAGGCCGACCGGCACGATCCGCCCGACGGGGATCTTGTCGGTGAGCCGGCCGGCGATCGGCATGGTGAGCATCGCCCCCAGCCCTTGGGGAGCAACGAGCAGGCCGGCGTGGAGTGTGCTCTCGCCACGGATCTCCTGGTAGTAGGTCGGGACGAGCAGCAACCCACCGAAGAACGCGGCGGCGAACAGGAACATCGTGATCACCGAGAGGGTGAGGTTGCGGTTCTTGAACAGCCGAAGGTCGAGCAGGGGGTGCTCAGGACGGAACGTGTGGAACACGAACGCCACGATGAGCACCACACCCAGCAGCATCGACACCCAGACCCTCGGTGCTGTGAAGTCACCGTTCTCGACAGGGAGCGAGGAGACTCCGAACAGGAACAGCGCGAGGCCCGGGGACATCATCAGCATGCCGAGGAAGTCGAAGGACTCCGACGGCTCGGGCCTGTCCCTGGGCAGCACGAGGGAGGCGTAGACCAGTGCCCCGATGCCGATGGGGAGGTTGATCAGGAAGATCCAGTGCCAGCTGGCGTGCTCGATCAGCCAGCCACCGATGATGGGACCGAGGATCGGGCCGAGCAGCATCGGGACCCCGAGGATCGCCATGAGGCGGCCCATCCGGTGCGGACCCGCGGCCCGGGTCATGATCGTCATGCCGAGCGGCATGAGCATGCCCCCGCCGAGACCCTGGAGCACCCGGAAGGCGATCAGCAGGTCGATGGACGTGGCCAGTGCGCACAAAGCGGATCCAGCGGTGAACAGGGCAACCGCCGCCATGTAGAGCCGTTTCGTGCCGAATCGGTCCGCAGCCCAGCCGGTCAGCGGAATGACCGTCGCCAGCGCCAAGGTGTACCCCGTGACCGTCCACGCCACATGGGAGTAGGACACCGGCTCCGCCGGCGACCCGAACTCGATCTGGAACGTGGGCAGCGCGACGTTGACCACGGTGATGTCGAGAATCGACATGATGGCCCCGAGGACCACCACACCGGCGACCTTCAGGACCGCGGCATCGATCCTGTCGTTCTCGGGCACGCGCTGGTCAGGCGTGTGACTCATCGGTATCTCCTCGGCGCAATAGGTCTGCGAACGTCCGCTCCACGCTAGTCCTGAGTGCCGACAGCAAAGGAGCAATTCCTGCGGTCTGGACACGCCTCTGCCCGGAGCGGGGCGTGGCGCGTCGTGAGGACCTCGGCTGCTGCAGGACGTTCGCCGGCCCGGGATCGGGCACACTCACGGGAAGCAGGTGATGGTCAGGGGCGCGGGGCCTTCCTACTCGGCCTCGTGGATCGCGTGCAGAACCGCCTGCACGGTCTGCACGCCGCCGGGGTCGTCCGGGACCGTCACGTGCCGCCCGTTGACGTCGTCGTGGAAGACCGGGTTGTAGTGGTTCGCCCCGGGGATCGTCACCAGGGTGGTCCGGTGGCCGGCCGCCTCGAGGGCGCGCGCCGCCCTCCGGGACTGCCAGGTCGGGCACACGTCGTCTGCCTCTCCGCTGACGAGCACCATCGACGCGTCACCAGCCCGGAGCCGGCTGGGCGGAAAGGCGTAGGACATGCCTCCCCAGGCGTAGTAGCAGCCGTCGACCGCCACCACGACGTCGGGTCGAGGTGCTCCACTGAAGCAGCCGTCGAACGCGCCGCCCCGCCCGAAACGCCGCGCGTCCAGGCCGCTCCAGATCGCGCGGGCGCCCCGGGAGTAGCCCAGCACCGTGACGGGCCGCTGCAGGTCGCCGCCGAAGCCTCCGGCGACTCGGCGCGCGTAGCGGTAGCCGCACTCCAGCTCACGCGTGACCGCCTCCTCGGTCTCGTCCGGGCGATAGTCGGTGGTGAGGACGACGACACCCCGCGTCGCCAGGGCCTGCGCCAACGTGTCGAGGCTCGCCTTGTGGCCACTCGAGCCCGGCACCGCGAACACCACCGGCCAGCGGCCCGTTGCGGCCGGTGCCCAGACCCTGAGGGTGTGGACGGCGCCATGCGAGACGACCTGCGACCTGACCCTGTACGGCGCCGACGGCCTGTCATGGGTGCTCCGCGCCTTGGCCACCGGTGGACCGGGCCCACCGCGGGAGGCGCCTCCCCCGCTGTCCGGGGAGCATCCGAGGAGAGCCGCGACCAGCAGGCCCACCAGCATCAGCCGCCGGGCACGGGGTGCAGCCAGGCTCCATGGCCTTCGCACCCCTGCTCTCACCTGACGTCTCCCTCACGGCGGTGTGACGTCACCCCCGCCGTACCAGCCAACCATGGAACGGACCCGCCGAAGCGAGAGGCGCTCACCCCAGCCGGCGGTCCAGGTCCTCCCCCACACCGTCAGGCATGAGAAAGCGCGTGATGAGGATGTTGGTGTCGGGCAGGTACAGCTGCTTGGAGCTCCAGCCGTGGAAGTCGGGCGCGATACGGAACGGGCCACCGCGGTCGGCGTCGAGGATCGCAGCGAAGACACTCGGGGAGTCGAAGCGCGGGCAGCAGTACCAGTCGATAGTGCCGTCGGTCCCGACGAGCGCCACGGTGTGCAGGTCACCGATCAGGCCGTGCTCGGCGATCGGCAGGTAGCGCGCCCGCGATGCCTGCCGAGACTCCCTGGGCGCGACCAGCGCCTCTCGGCCGGCGTGGACGTGGTCAACCATCAGGGAGCGCCCGCGGCCTCGGGCACGAGGACGATCTTGCCCGTCGCCGCCGACTGCTCGAGCATCTCGTGGGCGCGGCGGGCCTCGGAGAGCGGCAGACGCTGTGCCACGACCGGATGGATCTCGCCACGACGAAGCAGCTCCAGCAGCACGCCGAAATCCTCCTGGAACCAGTCCTGGTGGTCGATCCGCAGCTTCTGAACCCGGAAGCCGAGCACCCGCCGGAACGGCGAGAGCATCCCCCACACCACGACGGCCGCAGTCGCCGGGTACCACTCCATCCACCCACGCCAGCTCTTGCGGCCCTGCGCGAGGGTCGAGTAGTTCCCCATCGTGAT
>DASVBF010000115.1:0-3346 GCA_036375975.1 Nocardioidaceae bacterium
ACCAACCCTTTCGCGGGTGGGCAGATCGGGCGCCAGGAACCACTCGAGTCGTTCACGCCCCCGAGCGTGTCCGACTCGACAGATCACCGGGGCGTCGTCCACAGGTGAATGTGCCAGGTCAGGGCAGCGCTGGACCAGGTCGGGGGCACTGCTGGACCAGGTCAGGGGCACTGCTGGACCAGGTTGTAGCAAGTCGGCTCTTCTGCGGGCCGATCCACAGCCAACTTGCTTCAGACCACGCGGCGGGCCGCGGCCGGGCGACCGCGGCGGGCGCCAGACTACGCGGCTAGCCGGCGCGGGGCCCACCCGGCCGGACGGCGGGCGCCGGGTCAGCGGAGACGGCGGCGGCGCGACTGGACCAGCAGGTCCTGCAGGTCGCGCAGGGGCGCGCCGTGGTCGTCGAACGCGCGCCGCTCCCACTCGCCGGAGGGCTGCAGCCACCAGGACGCCGTGCCCTCGTCGAAGGCCAGGTCGAGCAGCGAGCCGACCTCCGCGACCTGGGCCTCACCGGGGAGTCGCACGAGCGCCTCGACCCGCCGGTCGAGGTTGCGGTGCATCAGGTCCGCCGAGCCGATCCAGGCCGTGGGCGAGCCGGCGTTCTCGAACCAGAAGATCCGGCTGTGCTCGAGGAAGCGCCCGAGGATCGAGCGCACCCGGACGTTCTCGGAGAGCCCCGGGACGCCTGGCCGGAGGGCACAGATGCCGCGGGTGAGCAGGTCGACCGGCACACCCGCCTGGGAGGCGAGGTACAGCTCGTCGATGGTCGCCTCGTCCACGATCGAGTTCGCCTTGATCCGGACCCGCGCGGGGAGGCCTTCCCGGTGGTTGGCGACCTCCGCGCGGATCTGCTCGACGAGCCCGGTGCGGACCGAGTCAGGAGCGACCAGGAGCTGCTCGTACTCGGTGTGCCGCGAGAACCCGGACAGGTTGTTGAACAGGTGCGCGACGTCCTCGCCGATCACGGCGTTCGCCGTCAGGAGGCCGTAGTCCTCGTACTGCCGGGCGGTCTTGGGGTTGTAGTTGCCGGTCCCGATGTGGGTGTAGCGGCGGATCCCCTCCGGCTCGTCGCGTACGACGAGGGACAGCTTGCAGTGGGTCTTCAGACCGATCAACCCGTACACGACGTGGCACCCGGCCTGCTCGAGCTTCCTCGCCCACTTGATGTTCGCCTGCTCGTCGAACCGCGCCTTGATCTCCACGATCACCAGGACCTGCTTGCCCGCCTCCGCGGCGTCGACGAGGGCGTCGATGATCGGGGAGTCGCCGGAGGTCCGGTACAGGGTCTGCTTGATCGCCAGCACCTGGGGGTCGGCGGCAGCCTGCTCGATGAACCGCTGCACCGACGTCGAGAAGGAGTCGTACGGGTGGTGCACGAGCACGTCCCGCCGCTGCAGGGACCCGAAGACGTCCACGGGCGAGGCGGACTCCACCTCCGCCAGGTCGGTGTGGGTCGAGGGGACGAACGCGGGGTACTTCAGCTCGGCCCGGTCGATGTCCGCGATCACGCCGAGCCCGCGCAGGTCGAGCGGTCCGGGCAGCCGGAAGACCTCGGCCCGCGAGACGCCGAGCTCGGAGACGAGCAGCTCGAGGATGTGGTCGTCCATCGACTCCTCGACCTCGAGGCGCACGGGAGGCCCGAAGCGGCGCCGCAGGAGCTCCTTCTCCAGCGCGGCGAGGAGGTTCTCGGCGTCGTCCTCCTCCACCTCGAGGTCCTCGTTGCGGGTCACGCGGAAGGTGTGGACGGCGAGCACGCCCATGCCCGGGAACAGCGACTTCAGGTGCTCGGCGATGACGTCCTCGAGCGGCACGAACCTCTGCTCGCCCACCGCGACGAACCGCGAGAAGATCGGCGGGACCTTCACGCGCGCGAAGTGCTCCTTGCCGGTCTTCGGGTTGCCGACGAGCACGGCCAGGTTCAGCGAGAGCCCGGAGATGTAGGGGAACGGGTGCGCCGGGTCGACGGCCAGGGGCGTCAGCACCGGGAACAGCCGCTCCTTGAACAGCCGCTTCATCTGCTTCTGCTCCTCGCGGGCGAGGTCCGCCCAGCGGCAGAGCTCGATGTTCTCCTTCGCCAGCGCCGGGATGATGTCGTCCCGGAACAGCGAGGCCTGGCGTTGCATCAGGGCGCCCGTCGTACTCCAGATCTGCTCGAGGACCTCGCGTGGCATCAGACCCGAGGCCGCGCGCACGGCGACGCCCGCGGCGATGCGGCGCTTCAGGCCGGCCACCCGGACCATGAAGAACTCGTCGAGGTTCGAGGAGAAGATCTGCAGGTAGCGCACCCGCTCCAGGAGGGGCAGGGTGTCGTCCTCGGCCAGCTCGAGCACCCGGGTGTTGAAATGCAGCCACGAGAGCTCGCGGTCCAGGAACCTGTCCTCGACGAGGGTCGGCGGGGCGATCTCGGGGGCTGCGGTGTCCATGCCTGCCATCGTCCCACCCTCGGATGAACGACGGGTAGCACTCGGCAACAGTCGCCCCCTGCCGGGGCATCGGGGGACCTGGTGACCCGGCGGGGTATCTTGCCGCGCATGGCGCACGCGTACACCGAGAAGGTCGAGCCCGCTGTCTTCCGCGCTCTCATGGGCCTGCCCACGCCGGTGCTGCGCGCGCTGGGCGGGCCCCGGATCGTGGTCGACGGGCAGGTCCTCGACACCGAGACCCAGTGGCTCCTGAGACTCCAGAAGATCATGCGCGAGCCGGCGGCGGAGACGCTGCCCTTCCCGGAGGCGCGCGCCGCCCTCCGACGCCAGTCGCGACTGGTCGGCGGGAAGCAGCCGATCGGCGTGGTCCGTGACCTGAAGGTCCCCGGCGCGGAGGAGGAGATCCCTGCGCGCCTGTACGTCCCCCACGGGCAGGTCGCGAGCCCCAGGCCCTCGCCGCTGCTGTTCTTCGTGCACGGCGGCGGGATGATGTACGGCGACCTGGACTCCCACGACGCCCTCTGCCGCTTCCTCGCCGAGCAGGCCGACGTCCGGGTGATCTCGGTCGACTACCGGCTCGCCCCCGAGCACCGCTTCCCGGCAGCCGTGGACGACTGCTGGGCGTCCTTCCAGTGGGTGAGCGAGTACGCCGAGCAGCTCGGCGCCGACCCCGACCGGATCGCCGTGGGTGGCGACTCGGCCGGGGGATACCTCAGCGCGGTGACGGCGATCCGAGCTGCCGAGGCGGAGATCCCCGTGCGCTTCCAGCTGCTGATCTACCCGGTCACGAACATGGCCGACAAGAGCGACAGCCGGAGGATCTTCGGCGAGGGGTTCTTCCTCACGACGGCCTTCATGGACCTCGCGGAGGCGACGTACCTCCGAGACGACCGGGACCGGCGCGACCCCAAGGCCTCGGTGTACTT
>DASVBF010000122.1:0-7519 GCA_036375975.1 Nocardioidaceae bacterium
GCTCTTCCGATCTACAAGCAGGGCCTGATCACCGTCAACGGAGTGCCACTCCACGAGAAGTCCTACCTCGCCGCCGGTGAGAAGCCTTCGCTGATCCGCTTCAACGTGCGGGTCCCGCAGGGATACATCTGGGTCCAGGGCGACAACCGCTCCAACTCGGCGGACTCGCGGGTCCACCTCGGCGACCCCGGCGGCGGGTTCATCCCGGACGACGACGTGGTCGGCAAGGTGTTCATGGTCGTGTGGCCGTGGGACCACGCCACGGTTCTGCGACGGCCCGCGACGTTCAACGCGGTGGACGCCAAGCCATGAGCGTCCTGCCTCGTGGCCTCACCATCCGCCGCGACGCAGGCCTCTACGGCTACGAGCGGGCGCTGCGGCGGGCCGGGCTCGACCCGATCGCCGGCGTCGACGAAGCCGGGCGTGGCGCGTGCGCCGGCCCCCTTGTCGCCGCCGCGGTGATCCTCCCGGAGGGGCGGAGGGGCGAGGTCCCGGAGCTCGCCGACTCGAAGCTGCTCACCCCGCTCGCGAGAGAGCGGTGCTACCACCAGGTCCTGCGGCGCGCGCTGTCCTGGTCAGTCGTGGTGGTAGAGCCGGAGGAGTGCGACCGGTTGGGCATGCACGTCGCGAACGTCGAGGCCCTGCGTCGGGCCCTGGCCCGGCTCGAGGTGCGCCCGTCGTACGTCCTGACCGACGGGTTCCCCGTCGACGGGCTCGAGGTGCCCGGTCTCGCCGTGTGGAAGGGCGACCGGGTGGCGGCCTGCATAGCTGCGGCGTCCGTGATCGCGAAGGTGACTCGTGACCGGCTGATGGCGGAGATCCACGAGCTCTATCCCGCCTACGACTTCGTCACACACAAGGGCTACGTCACGCCGACTCACACCGCTGCGCTCGCCGAGCATGGTCCGTGTCCGATCCACCGCCGCCGCTTCGTCAATGTGCGGCGGGCCGCTGGACTCGGCGACAATGAGCACGACGGTGAGCCGATGCCGGCTCTGGAAGCGGAGGATGCACGATGAGCGCCGAGGATCTCGAGAAGTACGAGACCGAGATGGAGCTCCAGCTCTACCGCGAGTACCGCGACGTGGTCGGCATCTTCAAGTACGTCGTGGAGACCGACCGCCGGTTCTACCTGTGCAACCAGGTCGAGGTGAAGGCGCGCACCGAAGCCGGCGATGTCTTCTTCGAGGTCTCGATGACCGACGCGTGGGTGTGGGACATGTACCGCCCCGCCAGGTTCGCCAAGAACGTCAAGGTGCTCACCTTCAAGGACGTCAACGTCGAGGAGCTCAGCCAGGCCGACCTCGAGCTCCCGAAGGGCTGATTCCTTTACTTTTCGGCTGTTTCCGCCCTGTGTGAGGTGGGTAACCTCCGCGATGCTCGTTCGGGCTCTTTGCTCGAAGGTACGGGGGACGCACGACAGATCCGGGTCTGACGTGATGCGTCCTCAGCAGGAAGTCGGGGGCTTCTGCTGACCCGGTCCTTGGGAGGGGACTGGGAGAAAGTCAGTCTTTGGGAGGGGACGACTTGATCAGCAACCCCGTGCGTGCGCGCAGGCGCTTGAGGGACCAGCGTGGCGCCGTGGTGGTGGAGGCCGCGATCGTCATCACCTTCTTCGTGATGCCGATGCTTCTCGGTGTCCTCACCTACGGTTACAGGCTCTGGCAGGCGCAGAAGTACGACCCCTACGAGCCGCGCATCTACGCCTCACAGGTCGTAGGGATCTTCGACTGCGTCGGGCTTGTCGACCGGGTCAAGAACACCGTCGTCAACAACATCTCCGGACTCGGCGTGCCGATCGACCCGAGCTGGGTCTCGGTGTCGGTCGTCGAGATCGACCAGACCGGCGTGCTCGTGGAAGTGACGGTCACGGTGCCACCTCCCGGAGGCTCCGGGAACCCAGCGGTGCTCAGTTCCGCAACTCGGCTCGAGAACGTCAGCATGGGTGGTGTGACCGCGTGCTGAGGTGGGCCCGGGCCGTCGCCGGCGGCCGTTCTCATGACGAGCGGGGCGCGGTCGCCGTGATCTCCGCCCTGGTCGCCGTCGTCCTGCTCCTCGTCGGCGCCCTGGTCATCGACCTCGGCATGACCTGGGCCGTCCGGGGACGGCTTCAGCAGCAGGCGGACAAGGCCGCACTCCTCGCGGCGAAGAGCGCACTGCCGGCCACGGACTCCGCGTCCAAGCTGAAGGCGGCCAAGTACGTCGCGTGGTACATCGCCTGCAACGTGGTCCCGGGGCAGAAGCAGCTGGACCCTGGGATCCCCTCCTGCCCATCGGGCACGGGACCCCAGTCGACGTCGATCGCGACGTACGCTCAGACGCTTCTCACCAACGGAGCGGTCAGCTTCCCGAAGAGCAGCCAGGTCAAGGTCATCGCGCCTTCCGCGCGCATCGAGTACGGCTTCGGCAAGGTCGCCGGTGTCAACGGGAGAACCGAGTCCAAGATGGCGATCGCGCAGGTCGCCTCGCCCGGTCAGCTGGTGCCGGCCGGGCTCTCCGTGCCGTGTCTGTTGAGCGCCGCCGGCACCGTGCCCAATGCCGGAGACGCACTCACGCGGATCCTGCCGGTCAACTACATCACCCCCGGTCCGCTGACCGGCACGCCGGCGACGACGGTGTGGCCGGCGAGCTACGCGACAGCCACCTCGAACGCGCCGGTCCTGTCGTCCGTGAGCACCACGCCGTCGCCCGTGGTGGCCGGTTCCACGCCTGCGAGCTTCACCCTGACCGGGTCGAACTGGGGGAGCCTGCTGTCGAGTGTCCAGGTGTACTTCCACAAGGGGCCGGACACCGGCACCCCGGTGGCCGCAGCGTCGCTCAACCTGCCCGTCGTCGATGCGCTGACCGGCACGGCCACTGTCACGGGCGTTCTTCCGAGTGCCGTCATGCAGAACGCAGGCACCTGGGAGGTCAAGATCAGCGCGCAGGACCCGCTCGGCAACCGCCTCTGGTCGAACTCCATGACCCTCGACGTCACCCTGGCGGCCGGAAGTCCCCAGGCGGAGGGCTGCGGCCGGCTCCTGGACAGTCCCCGCCCCGGCGCGACGACCACGACGTCCGCGCTCCAGCAGAACTTCCAGCTCGGCATAGACCACCCGATCGTCCAGCACCCCAACCTGGTCAACATCACGCTGCCGAGCCTCACTCCTGACCAGGCTGTGGCCGCCGCCTCGGACCCGACCAACGTCTTCACGTGCACCGGCTCGCCACCCGACGTCCTCGATGTCGCCAGCCCCTCAGGCACGCCGAACTGCGTCCGAGTCGCGGGTAACGACCCCTCCGTCGCAACGGCGTTCACCGAGGGCATGCTCGGTGCGGAGAGTGGAGGGGTTGCCGGGCGGCTGGTGTGCTCCTCGACGCATCCGTGCACCGGTCCCACAGCGACTGTTCGGGGTGTCACGATCAACGACGACACCTTCGACCAGTTCGTGACCAACCCGACCCTGCTCAACAACGCGCTCTTCTACGGCCTCAGCACCTACGTCACCAACGGCATCCCGATCGTCACGCCCGACAACGGTCTGAGCCCGGACATCTACAAGTCGCATCGGTTCATGTGGGTGCCGGTCATGAGCAGCCCGCTCACCCCGACCAGCGGAAGCGACTACCCGGTGCTGACGTTCCGTCCGGTGTTCATCACGCAGAACGCGCCCTCGGGCTGGACGCCTTACGACATGCTCTGGGACCAGCTCAGCTCGGCGATGTCCTCGCTGGGGCTGTCGCAGGGCAACGTCCAGCACGGCCTGCTCATGAGCGCTGACGGCCAGACTCTCCTGGGGATGCGCTTCATGACGATGGAGCCGGCGTCTCTGCCGTTGGTCTCCGACACCTACGACGGGCCGACCACCGACTACCTCGGCGTGGGACCCAAGCTCGTGAAGCTGGTGAAGTGATGCGCTACCCGCTTCCGCACCGCCTTGCCCACCACCTCGCCCGCCGCGTGGCGAGGCACATCGCCCGTCACCTGGCGAGCTGCCGGGAGGAGGCGGGTGTGGCCGCGCTCGAGTTCGCGCTCGTCCTCCCCCTCTTCCTGATGGGGATCCTGGGGATCATCCAGTACGGCTACCACTACTGGTCCTACGAGACCGCCGCGGCGAACGCACGGGAAGCGGCGCGGCGTCTCATCGTCGGCACGGACTGGACCTGCACGCAGGCGAAGGCGATCCAGGGCGCGAGCGGTCCTGCCGTCGGAGGCGTCACTCCCGTGGTCAGCCGGCGGTATCACACACAGTCCGGCGTGACCGAGCCCGGGCCGGTCGTGGGCGACCTGGTCACCGTGACCGTCACCTTCCAGTCGCTCAACATGCAAGTGCCGTTCCTGCCGGTGCCCAACAACGGACAGGTGAGCCAGACCGGCGTCGGTCGGATCGAGGTCGTACCTCCCCAGCGGTTGGGGTGCGACGACACCCAAAACCCGGTGGTCGGCGGCACGTACTGACCTTGCCGGTCGGCCTGTAGCCGGCAACCGGTCTTCGTCCACAGGCGGGGGCCTGCTCCGGTAGTCCCCAGGGGCCATGTCCGCAGTGGGTGGGGACGGGTGTCTTGCGCGAGCCTTCCGGCAGGAGGTTCGTGATGACATCGACTGCACGACAAAGCTCTGCGCTAGGGACGTACGGCGAGGCGTTCGCCGCGCGCTACCTGACCCAGCAGGGGATGGTCCTGCTCGACCGCAACTGGCGGTGTGAGCTCGGCGAGCTCGACCTCGTGCTGCGTGAAGGCCGGGTCCTCGTGGTCTGCGAGGTGAAGACCCGCTCCTCCCTGGCCTACGGCACACCGATGGAGGCCGTCACCGAGCAGAAGGCAGCACGGCTTCGTCGCCTGGCAGCGCGGTGGCTCGCTGAGCACGACGTGCATCCCCCTGAGGTGAGGATCGACCTGGTGGGGGTCCTCGTGCCCGCCGGTGGGCCTGTCGAGGTGGACCACGCCCGAGGCATCGGCTGATGGGGGTCGCGACCGCACGCACCATCACGTTGCAGGGCGCCAACGGCCACGTGATCGACGTCCAGGTGGACGTGTCGCAGGGTGTGGTGAAGACCGCCATGGTCGGCAGGCCGGACGCGTCGATCAGCGAGGCGCGAGACCGCTGTCGGGCGGCCGTCACGAACAGCGGCTTCGAGTGGCCCGCGACGCGGCGGGTGACGATCCTGCTCTCGCCCGCCGACCTGCCCAAGCGCGGGCCGCACTTCGACCTCGCGATCGCGGTGGCCACCCTGGCGGCATCCGGGAAGGTGCCGGTCTCGTCCCTGGCGGGTGTCGTGTTCGTGGGCGAGCTGACGCTCGACGGGCTGCTGCGCGCGGTGCCGGGGGTGCTGCCCATGGCCATGGCCGCGCACGCACGAGGGATCTCCTGTGTCGTGGTTCCGGAGCCGCAGGCGGTGGAGGCGGCGATGATCCCGGGCATGACGGTGCTCGGCGCCAGGTCGTTGGCCCAGGTCGTCGCCATCCTCCGCGGTGAGTCGGTCCCCGACGCTCCGCCCGTCCAGCCGCTGTCCCCTGGTCCGCTGCTCTCGTGGCGCGGTGAGAACCGGATCGACGACGTCGACCTCTCGGATGTCCGCGGCATGGCGGACGCGAAGTACGCGCTCGAGGTGGCGGCCGCCGGCGGTCACCACCTCATGCTCAGCGGCCCCAAGGGCGCCGGAAAGACGACGTTGGCCGAGCGGCTTCCCGGCCTGCTCCCCGACCTCACCGTGGAGGAGGCTCTGGAGCTCAGTGCGATCTACTCCCTCGCGGGCTGTCTGCCGGCGGGCCAGGCCGTGATGACCCGGCCGCCCTTCCGCGCGCCACACCACTCGGCAACAAGGACCGGCATCCTCGGCGGTGGCAGCGGGCGGGTCCATCCCGGCGAGGTCTCGCGTGCCCATACCGGAGCGCTGTTCCTCGACGAGTTCCCGCTGTTCCAGGCCGGCATCATCGAGGGTCTGCGCGAGCCTCTCGAGAGCGGTGAGGTCACCATCGCCCGCGGGGACGAGACCGCCACCTTTCCTGCGCGCTGCATGTTCGTGCTCGCCTGCAACCCGTGCCCCTGCGGGGAGTACCACCCGACGAACCGCGACAACCGGTGCGAGTGCCCGGAGGTGAGCCGCCGTGAGTACCGCCGCAAGATCAGCGGTCCGATCGCCGACAGGGTCGACATCACGCGGCACGTGGAGCCGCTGACCAGGATGGAGAGGGACGACCTATTCGCCAGGAACGAGACCACTGCGGTCGTCGCGGCGCGGGTTGCGGCAGCCCGGGAACGACAGGCGCAGAGATACGCCGGCACCGCCTGGAGGCTCAACAGTGCCGTGCCCGGCCCCGCCCTGCGGGAGCAATGGCCCTTACCCGAGGAGGGCGAGAGGCTGGTGGACGACCGGGTGTACGCCGGAAGCCTCACCCGTCGTGGGGCGACGAGGGTGCACCGTCTCGCCTGGACCGTCGCCGATCTTCGGGGGCTCCAGAAGCCCGGGGTGAGCGAGGTCGACACGGCGCTGCGACTGCGCTCGGGCCAGCCCCTGCTGCTCAGCTCCCTCGAGGTGGTCGGGGGATGAGAGAACGGCTCGCGCGCGTGGCTCTCAACCGGCTGAGCGAGCCCGGTGACGTTCGGCTCACGAAGCTCGTGGAGCAGCTCGGCGCCACGCGCGTCTACGAGCTGCTCCTCGAGGAGCAGGACATCGAGGGTGTCTACACCGACGTGGCGGCGAGGCTCCAGGGGCTGGACCCGGAGCAAGACCTGGAGCGCGCCGCGGCCCTGGGGATCCGGTTCGTCTGTCCCGAGGACGCCGAGTGGCCGGATCAACTGGCGGACCTCGACCGAGCCGAGCCGTTGCACGAGCGGAGCGGCACCCCTCTCGGGTTGTGGGTGAAGGGTTCGCACCGTCTCGACGAGGTCTGCCGAGCTGCTGCCGCCGTGGTGGGCTCACGCTCGGCAACCACCTACGGCGCAGGTGTCGCCTCCGACATCGCCGCGCACCTCGGCGAGCACGACGTGACCGTGGTCTCCGGAGCCGCCTTCGGCATCGACCAGGCAGCCCACCGGGGCGCGCTCGCCGTGAAGGGGCTCACCGTCGCGGTCCTCGCCTGTGGCGTCGACAAGGCGTATCCCTCTGCACACCGAAACCTCCTCGACTACATCGCGGAGACCGGCCTCGTCGTCTCGGAGCTGCCTCCGGGATGCGCGCCAACCCGGGTTCGGTTCCTCTCCCGAAACCGGGTCATCGCGGCCCTTGCCCAGGGCACCGTCGTGGTGGAGGCCGCAGTCCGCAGTGGCGCACTCAACACTGCGAACTGGACGACGCGGCTCAACCGTGTCTTGATGGGCGTCCCCGGCCCTGTGACCAGTGCGCCTTCGGAGGGGGTGCACGAGCTGATCCGCAGCCGGGGCGCCACCCTCGTCACCCGTGGCGAGGACGTTCTCGAGCTCCTCGCGCCGAGCGGGTCGTTCCTCGCCGAGGAGCCACGAGCTCCGGCTCTGGTGACGGACGGACTGACCAATCGCGACCGACAGATCCTCGACGCCGTGCCCGTGTCGCAGCCGGCT
>DASVBF010000335.1:0-18069 GCA_036375975.1 Nocardioidaceae bacterium
AGACCGGTGACAACAACCTCAGCAAGGAAGGTGTCGGCCCCATGACGATCAACGACGGGACGAGTTCTGTTCAGGTCGGCGGCTCCACCGGCGGCCGGCTCACCGTGGTGCTCGACAGGGACATCGAGCCGCAGGAGGATCTGGCGGCGCTCAGCGACGACGACGCTCGCCCGGCTGCTCCCGAAACCTTCGCCTCCCGCCCGGTGCGGAGGAGCTCACGGCCCTACGCCGGAGAGTTCCTGGGCTGAGTCGGCGGGCGGCGCGGCGCCGCAGGTGGCGAGGGGTATGCGGCGAGGAGTGACGTCCTGGCTTCGGAGCCACGGTCTGCTGTGGCGTCGTACGATCCAGCCATGGAGGCCACGGACTGGCTGCTCGACGGTGATCCGGCGATCCGGTGGCAGGTGCTGCGCGACCTCACCGAGGCGCCTGCCGAGCATGTCGCAGCCGAGCGTGCCCGCGTCGAGAGTGAAGGCTGGGCAGCTCGCCTGCTCGCCCTGCGCGATCCCGACGGTCAGTGGCAGGGCGGCGCGTGCTTCCCCCGGCGCATCGTCGATGACTGGCGGGCCGGCATCGAGCCGGACTTCTCCGACGGCCAGCCCTGGACCTCGACCCTGCCCACGCTGATGCTGCTGCGCGACTTCGGCCTGGATCCGGCGAGCAAAGCTGCACGCGAGACGATCTCGCTGGTCGCGGCGAACTGCCGGTGGGAGCACGACGGCCAGGCGTTCTTCGACGGCGAGGTCGAGGCGTGCATCAACGGTCGGACGCTCTCCATCGGCGCCTACTTCGGTGCGGACGTCGACGGCCTCGTCACGGGCCTGCTCGACGACCAGCTCGACGACGGAGGCTGGAACTGCTGGACCGAGCACGGCGCCACCGTGTCGTCGTTCGACTCGACGATCTGCGTGCTCGAGGGCCTCCTCGAGTACGAGCTGTCCGGGGGAGGGGTAGCCGTAACCGAGGCTCGCCGGCGCGGCGAGGAGTACCTGCTCGACCGTTCGCTGTTCAGACGCAGGAGCACCGGCGAGGTGCCGGCCGAGCGCTGGCTGCAGTTCTCGTGGCCGTCGCGCTGGCACTACGACGTCCTGCGGGCTCTGGACCACTTCCGCCGCACCGGTGACGCCCCCGACCCGCGCGTTGCCGAGGCCGCGCAGCTTGTCCGCGACAAACGGCAGCCAGACGGCACCTGGCTGCTCGAGAACACCCACCCGGGCGACACCCAGTTCGAGCTCGAGGAGGGGGACGGGCGCCCAAGCCGATGGAACACGCTGCGGGCGCTGCGCGTCCTCGACTGGTACGACCACCGAGCCTGACCTCTCGTCGTTCGGCAAGACGAGTGGTAGGCGCATTCCGGTACTGCCAATGGCGGTAATTATCAATACTCAAGTCGGGACCTAGGTCCGATGTGGCTCCGTATGGTCCCGCTTACGGTGGCTTTAGTGGTAGAGCTCTCCGAGTCCCCGCCTGCCCTGCCCTCCAGGTTGGTCGCGGCAAACCGGCCACGGCCGTTCGGCACATCTCGCTTGGAGGTCATCATGATTCGCAACATGGGAACGGCGGATCGCACCATTCGGGTCGTCATCGGCGCCGCGGCGCTGCTCGTGAGCCTCGTCTTCGGCTGGGGCTCGGTTGTCGGCACGGTCGTCGGCATCGCTCTGCTGGTAGTGGCGACCGTGATGTTGGTGAGCGCGGCCGTCGGCTACTGCCCGACCTACCGCCTCCTGCACATCAGCACCGAGCCGACAGTCCACAGGACCTCAACGACCGAGGCCAAGGTCGCAGCGCACCACTAGGGTGCTGCGCCCTCGTCAGATCACTCCCAACCAGCATCAGCGACAGATGGTCGGTCCCAAAGGATGGAGGACAGACCAATGATGTGGTGGAACAACGATGGCTTCTGGGGATCGGGTCGGAGCTGGCCCGGGATCCTCGTCATCGGTCTTGGCGCGCTCGCCTGCATGGCCATGATGGCCATGATGATGAGGCACGGCATGTCGGGGCACTCTCAGAACAAGCCCGACGTCGACGACGCACCCGAGAGCATCCTGGCCAAGCGGCTCGCCAGCGGTGAGATCGACGTCGAGGAGTACGAGCGGAGACGAGAAGCACTTCATCGGATCAGCAGCCCACGTGGTCCGACACCCGAGTTCCGCTCCGTCGAGGGCGAGTCACCCACCGCCGTGAGCGGAACCTCGCCGCCCGAACAGTCCAAGCCGCACGGATGACGTGGATCGAAGGAGGTCGGTTTCCATGATGATCATGAGCGTGTTCTGGGTGGTGCTGATCGCGCTGGTGGTGTGGCTCTTCCTCGCTTATCGGCCGGATCAGCGAACCGACACGACTTCACGCAAGAGCGCCGACGAAATCCTCGCCGAGCGGTTCGCGCGAGGCGAGATCGATGAGGAGGAGTTCGCCCGGCGCAGAGAGTCGCTGCACAGGTAGCAGCCGACGGAATCCGGTGGTGTCGACGCGACCGCCGCGGACGGCCGACTCCGCGATGGGAGTTTGTTGCTGCGACGGCCGCGGGGCCGCGCCGAACGCCCTCGAGGAACCCGGAGATAGGAGCTCAGAATGAAGAAGTTGATCACCGGCACCATCCTTGTCGCCGCAGCCCTGGCTCTCCTTCGCCGCTTCGGGCCGGGTCTGGCACAGGCGTGCATGAGCAAGTGCGGCGAGATGGTGGACCACATGCCGGAGCACTCCCCGCCCAAGCGGATGATGCGCAAGCTGGAGGAGGCGCGAGGGAGCAAGCAGGCAATGGCCGCAAGCTGAGGCTAAGACCCACACCGGTTCGCCTGCGAGGAACCAGAGACTTCGGCAGCGGCTGGCACCGACTCGCCGGTTCCTCGTCGGGATGTTGCCCGTGTTCACCGAGCTGACCGTGGCCTACGGCATCGGCGTATGGGAGGCGGCGGGCCGGCGCCGGGCGCTGCGCACGACGGGCCTCGTTCTGCTTACGTCCGGCGCGACCGGCATTGCCTGGCTGCCGTTCCCCATGTCCTCACGAGACGTCATCGCCGGCGGAGCGGCGACCGGCGGCGACACCGGACACCTGGTCCTCAGTGGCCTGACCGTCGCAGAGATCCAGGCCGCTTGTGCGCTGAGGTGGTCGGGCAGTCGCTTCGGCGAGCTGTTGGCGAACACAGGTCTCGATCAGCTCGAGACGGCTGGCGTATCCAAGGGCGACGCCGCGCAGTCTTTGCTCGCTGCGCGAGGCGTACGCCCGAACCCGTCCCGGTGGGACGGCTCCGGCGTACTCCACGGCGAGCCGGGCGCTGAGGTCACGCACCGCCTGTTTCGTGGCGACTGGCGTTGTCGTCATGGCAGGTCCAGCGGCATGGGGCCTTCCAGTGCACGTCTCACCGGCAGCATCCCGGTGGGGATTCGGCACCAGACCTCCTTGCCGAGGGGGAGGGGGATGGTGCCCCATTCCTGTGCGACCCTCGCGACGATGACGAGGCCGAGGCCCAGACCCCCGCGCGTCCCCTGTGCGTGCGGGAGTCTGGGTCGCGGGAGTCTGGTTCCGGTATCGGTGACCGAGAGTCGTACCTCGCTGGTCAGGCAGGAGAGCCGGAGGACGATTGGTGGCTGCCCATGGCGCACGGCGTTCGTGACCAGCTCGCTGGCGATCAACGACAGCGCGTCCAAGGCGATGGTCGCGTGTTCGGGGCAGGCGTGCTGCCGTACATAGCTGCGAGCCTCGAACGGCGCCAGCTCGGACTCCGAGAGGGTGACAAGATTGTCGGGCGTCAGGTCGCACATGCGACCACCCGGCCTGCCCGGAGTTCGACAAGACTGCACGAGACCAGCACCGCCATCCTCCACGGAACGTGGGGGGAACTGCGACCACGAGCGGCCGCACGGCTGATCTCCCAACCTTTGATGCAGGCTACCCACGGGTCATCGGTGGGAGCAAGTGCGATCGGCCGGCGAAGGATCATTCTGGTGAGGGGTGCTCGAACGGTTGGCCCGGCATCGGCGGCCCGCCGCTGACCCGAGCGATCAGGTCCTCGGCGACACTCCGCAGCTTGCGGTTGTGGTTCTGGGAGTGTCGCCGCAACAGGTCGAACGCCTCATGGGCGTCGCACTGTTGCTGGGCCATCAGGATCCCTATCGCCTGGTCGATAAGCGTCCGCGAGGCCAGTGCCTGCTCCAGCTGGCGAGATGTCTTGGCCTGCTCCTCGTGCCGAATCGTCAGCGTCAGCGCGATGGATGCCCGGTCGGCGAACGCCCGTGCCTGCTGCCTCACCTCGTCGCCGAAGGCGTTCACCCGTTCGTTGCTGTACAGGTTCAGTGCCCCCATTGCGCTCCCGTCGACGAACATGGGCAGGCTCAGGGTGGAGAACACATTCTTCGCGCGGGCCCGAGCCCCGAAGCCCGCCAACCGAGGGTCGGTGTGCTGATCGTTGACCTCGACGACCTGACCAGTCCTCAACGCCTCGAGGCAGGGACCCGTTCCTTCCAAGTACTGCTCCTCGTCGACCAACGCCGCCCGGTCGTCGCTCGATGCCACGGTCAGGAACTCACCCCCGTAGCGAACGGTGACCCCCACGGAGGCGGCCGGGTCCACCAGACCGGCGGCGAGCTCCGCGACCTCACCGAGGAAGTTCTCGACCTCAGGAGCGGTGAGGAGCAACGCATGGAGTGCGTCGAGAGTGCCTGACTGGTCGCGGGGGGGCGTGTCCATGAGGACACGATCCAATCCGGGGAAGACGTTCACCGTAGATGGCAAGGACTGGATCCGTGCACGGAGAACCCGCGGCCCCACCAGCCTACGCCGCCCGCTCAGGCCCAGACCCGCGTTCCGCTGCAGCCGCACGGACGAGCAGGCCAGTACCGTCACGGCAGCGGGCAGCAGGGTGACGGCGAGCATCGTGGTGGTCACACCGTGGGAGAAACTCGTGAGGCGGATCCGGTCCCTGCGCGACCTGGCGAGACTCGGGTCGTAGCCGCCTGACTCGACCTCCCGTTCCCGGCCGGACCGGATGTCGACGGCCTGAGAGTGGTTCGTTGAGGTGGTCTCCTGATGCAGGAGAGAGGGCACCTAGGAAACGCCTCGGGAACCTTCGTCCCGAGCGAGCCGTCGATCGTGTGGAACAGGCGGCTGAGCACGTTTGTAGGCCCCGTGGGACTCGAACCACAACCCGCGGATCTGGCGAGTGGCCACTCCTAATCGGCGACCCTTTTGTCTAGAGCGCGAAGCCGCTCGAAGACGTAGCACCGCGTTGCCGTCCTTTTCTGGGTACGCCGGGTCACGGGGTGGGGCGCGCAGTGCCTTCTTCTGTGGTCAGGGGTTAGGCGAGTGGCGCTACCTGTCGGCGGTCTCGGTCAGGGCGTTCTTCAGCGTCTGCCGCGCTGCGGCATAGCGCCCACGGGCCGTCGAGCTGTTGAGACCGAGGAGTTCAGCGGCTTCCACGATAGTAAATCCGTCCCAGTGGATGAGCATCACGAGCTCGCGTTGAGCTGCGTTGAGGCGGAGAACCGCGTCTCGAACCGCCACCTCCTCGGCGGTGTCAGGGCCGGCGGAGGCTGTGATCTGGTCACGCAGTCGCTCGACCAAGGCATGACGTCTCTTCACGGATCGCAGGTGGTTCGCGAGCACGTTCGCGGCGATCGTGAAGAGCCACATCCGTTGCCGTGAGGAGTCCCCGGGCGGCAAGGCATCGATGCGCCGGTACGCCTGGAGCATGGTCTCGCTCAGCATGTCGGCCGCGTCCTCTTGGATCCGCAGCCGACGCTGGAAATAGGCGAGCAGGTCGTGTGCAGTGGCGTCCAGTGCGTCGCGGAGCTCGACGCGCTCCGGCAGCATCACTGGCCACACTCGTTGGCCATCGTGGTCATGATCGACCGCGGGTCGTGACCGTGGGCGGTGAGGTAGTCGTCCAGCCGGGTATCGACCTCGTACAGAACCGAATGGGTTTCCAGGCGCTCACCTTGGAACTTCGACTCCAGTGCGGCGCGGTCCGGGTGGTTGGCTGAAGTCCTCTCCATGTAGGTGAACCAATGCTCGGCCGCCTGGTTGCGGTCGATGGCGTCCACGTCGAGGTTCTTCAGGTATTGCCTCGCGCTGCGGAGAGTTGCACGCTGCTCGGCCTTGCTGGTGCGATCTGTGATGAGGGCGCCGTCTCCGTCTCGCCGCAAGTCGACGGAGACCTGGAGTCCACAGGAGGAGCCAGACTCGGCTGCCCAGGGGAACCACCCGGGCAGCAGGCCGTGAGCGGCAGCCACACCCCCGACGCCGACGACGCCGACGATGGCCAGTGAGCCTGCTGCCAGCGCGCGAGTTCCTCGCCGTCGTCGCGGCCTCGTCGCGACCTCGTTGGAGGCAGCCATCTCGCGCAGCGTCTCCATGACCTCGGGGCTCGGAGGGGTGACCGGCGGGCCGGACCGAACGAGTACGTCGTCGAGAGTCATGGAAGGCTCCTGTGGGTTGATGTCGGCTGGACATCCTGTACATGTCCGGATCAGCGGAAAACGTCCACCGCGTCTGTCGAGAATGTCGCTTTCGACCGCGCTTGGGGCATGGCGCGTCCACCGTAGGTCGGCAGGAGTCAGCTTCGGCGCCTTATCGGCCCGACTCGTGACAGTCCGTCGTCTGACCCGGTTCTGAGCATCTGGAACGCCATCGAGGGCCGAGGACGGCGAGCCAGCGACCAACCCCTGCACCTGCTCAGGTCCAGCTCGACCCAGTCCTCGGGCAGGTGCTAGGCGACCAACGCATACAGCCCAGCGATGCCCTCGATACCTTCGGGCAACCGTCTGCGGACCAACCCCTGGCCCTGGTCGTCGACCAGTTCGACGTCGTGGTGATCCTCGGCCCAGTCATCTCCGATGAAGAGCATCGCCTCGCCTTCCTACTCTGCTTCACCATGGTCAGCAGCGCGGAGGTGGACAGCCAGCGATCTAATGGTTCAAGTGCTCACCAGCGACATGGGCACTACATCCCAGCAGCGGTTGACGCCTCCTCACGACCAACGGGCGCCCGGTCTGCCGCGAGACCTCCCCGGGTCCGATGAGAAGAGTGCTGACCCGCTGGCCGCCACCGGAACCGAGCCTGCCGCAGCAGGCCGGCGGAAGCCATTAGATGAGTGCGTACTTAGGCCAGCGGGCCGTCGGGCTACCGATGCTCATCAACTTCAGGTGACATGTCGTACGTGACCCAGGCAGTAGCCGTTGCCACCCTGTCGTACACGCGGCGCGCCGTTCCGTTGTCTTCAGCGGTGATCCAGCGGATGACACTCGCGCCAGCCTCCTCAGCGATCTCCCGGACCCGACCGAGCAGTGCGGATCCCACGCCTGTCCCGCGGGTGGTGGGCAAGACGAACAGGTCGTCGAGATAGAGACCGATTGAGGCGGTCGATGGCCTAGCGAACCAACGCAGGTTCGCCAGACCGATAAGCCTCCCTGAGTCGTCGACCGCGACGAGGCCGAATAGGGAATGCTCACCCGCGAACACCCATCGCCGAGTTCGGGCGACCAGGTCGGGTTGGTCGGCAAGCTTGTAAAAGGCGCGATAGTCCCGATACAGCGCCGACCAGTCGTCCGCGTCTTCGAGCCGTACTGGGCGAATGGTGAATTCCATGTCCGGACCGTACTGGGATGCGCGCTGTCGATGACATCCGTCCACCGACAGCACTGCAGAATCGACCCCGGTCAACGCCTTCGCATGCGTCCCGTCGGCCAAGAGGAACCCGCCCACGACGTCCATCTGCCACAGCTCCATCGGCGCTGCACGTTCCCACCTGCGCCAGTGCTCGGCGCGGCGATGACGGGCCGGGTGGTCGACCATCCCTGCGCGCAGCAGCGCCCGGTAGATCCCCGACTCCGAGGGCAACGGCGCCACACCGGCGCTCGCCAGCTCGAACGATCCGCCGCGGACCCCAGTACCCGTGCACCCGCCGCAGCTCCAGCACCTGCACCTCGACCGCGGCATCCATCTGAGACCTCCCGGCCATCGCTGATCACCAACAACACGGCCTTGTCACGCTGCTCGGCCACGCTCATCTCCCTCATGCGGGAGTGTCATGAATCAACCGAAACAACTGTCAAGCATCAGCCGAAACACCGTCCGGCATCAGCCGAAGCCCAAACGTCTGGCATCAGCCGAGCTACTACAAGCACATTCGTGGGCCCCGTGGGACTCGAACCCACAACCCGCGGATTAAAAGTCCGCTGCTCTGCCAATTGAGCTAGAGGCCCGGGGCTTCGGAACCTCTGGCAGGAACTCCGCAAAGGAATGACCAGGTCCCGCACCCGACGGCCCATCATCGCAGACGCTGTTCCGAGTTCGCCTCAGCCCTGACCCTGGGCGACCGGCATGCCGCTGGGGTGCAACTGCTCCGCTCGCGAGCTACTGCCTTTCAGCTCCCCCTGAGGTTCTGCAACAGGAAGCGGCCTAGGGGCGGAGCCAGTTGCCGAGCTCGGCGTCGGTGAGCAGCTCGCGGGCGTCCGCCTCCAGCTCATCCGGCACAAGGATCCTGATCTGGATTGCGCTGATGGAGCCCTCGAGGACGCTCATGTTGCGGTCCGTTACCTGGTACGGAATGTCGGCCCCGCCCAGCAGGCCCTCGACCACCGAGATCACGCCGGGGTCGTTCGTCCGGACCAACTCTGCCATCTGAGGCACCTCCCGCGAACGCCGACCAAGGCGACCATGCTACTGACGACGAGCCACCGCCAGGGCGTGGCAGGTGCTGTCCGGGGTCCCTGCGGGCACGGCCATCAGCGGACCAGCACCCCTTGAGAGACTGGCCAGTACCAGAAACCGGAGTCGGCCCGGACGTGTCCATGGACCCGACCGCCGGAGTCCTTGGACCCTTCGTGCTCCCCTTGTCCGAGCGGATCGTGGCTGGAAAGAGCTGATCCCCGCTGCTCGAGCTATCCAAGGAGCTCGGTGCTCAGAAGAGCCCGCCGGGGGCAGTCAGGGGCGAATCGAGGGGAGTCCCGATGCGAGTACTACACAAGACGAGATCGCCGGACGAGATTCCGGCCCGCCCTGGACCGATTGCGAGCGAGGCCGAACGCGCAGGCCGCTTCGGACTTCACTTCTTGGAGATGTGCGCCGTCATGTGCCTCGGTGGGGGACTGCTGATCGCACTGTTCTTCGGGGCGGCGGCGTTCCTGGGGTTCTCAAACCTACGGCAGGAGGCCCCCGCGCTGTCGGCCCTGGTGATCGCCGCCATCTTGGCCGGGGTGATGGTCGGCTGGATGCGGTTCAGGCGGATGGACTGGCGCCCGACGCTGGAGATGGCCGGTTCCTCCGTGGTGGCCGGCGTGCTCCTGGTCGCCGGCTACTGGCTCGGCTTCGTGCCCGAGCGCGCGCTGGTCCCGAGCGTGTGCGCCGTGGCATGTGTGGCGATGGTGGCCGTGATGTTGTTCCGCCTACCGCTCTACACCTCGAGCCACTCCGCCCAAGGTGCGCAGTCCGAGTGACCGACATTCCGGTTAGGTGACAAGCCGCCGGCGTCAACGGTGACATCGCGGGCGGCGATGGCGGAAGAACGGCCGCGGAGCTCTTGTTGTACCCGGCAGGTGGCGTGCTAGCCTCGTTGAAACGAAACCGTTTCGTTTCATCCGGAGGCAACGTGACCACCGCCGCCGAAGACAGGCACATCTGCCGTCCGCGCGTGGAGGGTGAGCGTGAGGCGGAGATCCTCGACGCGACCCTGACGCTCCTGGCCTCGGTCGGCTACGACCGGCTCACGATGGACGCGGTCGCCGCGGAGGCGCGCGCCAGCAAGGCGACGCTGTACCGACGATGGTCGAGCAAGCCCGCCTTGGTCGTGGACGCGTTGCTGCGCACCAAGGAAGCCCTCCAGGCACCGGTCGTCGACACCGGCAGCCTGCGGGAGGACCTGATGCAGATGGCGTGCGTGCACGGAGGCCTCACGGACGCCCGGTCGGCCCAGGTCATGGCCGGCGTGGTGACGGCCATCCAGCGCGACCCCGAGTTCGCCGAAGAGTTCAGGACCCGGGTCATCGCCCCCAAGATCGCGGTGATCCGCGGCATCTTCGAGCGGGCTCGGACCCGTGGCGAGATCACCGCCGACCTCGACCTCGACCTGCTGGCCCCCGCTCTCCCCGGAATCATCCTCCACCGCAGCTTCGTGCTCGGCTTTCCGCCCGACGAGCAGACGGTGGCCCGGGTGGTCGACGAGATCATCCTGCCCGCCGCCACGCGGCCCGCCATCACCCGCTGAACGTTCCACCAGCCTCTCGACCCCTGAGGAACCTCATGAACTCCACCACGCGAGAAGCACCTGTCAGCCGGACAGGGATCGACCACCGCCACCTCGGCGCCGCCCTGGTCCTGATCTCCGTCGCCCAGCTGATGGTGGTCCTCGACAGCACCATCGCCAACATCGCGCTTCCCTACATCCGCGCCGATCTCGACTTCACCCAGGCCAACCTTTCCTGGGTGGTGACCGGCTACGCGCTCGCCTTCGGCGGCTTCCTCCTCCTCGGCGGGAGGCTGGGCGACCTCTACGGGAGACGCAGGATCTTCATGACGGGCGTGTCGATCTTCGCGGTCGCCTCCCTGCTCGGCGGCTTCGCGCAGAGCGAGCCGATGCTCCTCGCCTCGCGAGGCATGCAGGGAATCGGTGCGGCGATCGCCTCGCCGACGGCGCTCGCGCTGATCACCACGACGTTCCCCGCTGGCCCGCAGCGCAGCCGTGCCTTCTCCGTGTACGCCGCGATGTCAGGCGTCGGCGCCGCCGTGGGGCTCATCCTCGGCGGTTGGCTGACCGGGCTCGAGCCGAGCTGGTTCGGCCAGGACTTCAGCGGATGGCGACTGACCTTCCTGATCAACGTCCCGATCGGGCTCGGCGCGGCGATCGCGGCGCGCCACGTCCTTGCCGAGAGCGAGAGGCACCCCGGCCAGCTCGACCTGCCCGGTGCGCTCACGGGCACGCTCGGCCTGGTCGGCATCGTCTACGGCCTGACCCACGCCGGGCAGCCCAAGTACGGCTGGGGCGACCCGTGGACCATCGGGGCCCTCGCCGCCGGCGTCGCCCTGCTCACGGTGTTCATCGTCATCGAGCGTCACGTCAAGCACCCGCTGCTGCCGTTCCGGATCCTGGCCAACCGGAACCGCGGCACCGCCTACGCCGTGATGATGCTCGTGCCGGCTGCGATGTTCGCGATGTTCTTCTTCCTCAGCCTCTTCGTCCAGAACGTGATGGGCTACTCGCCGCTCAAGACCGGCTTCGCTTTCCTGCCGTTCAGCTTCGGCATCGTGGCCGCGGCCACGCTGTCGTCGAAGCTGATCTCCCGCGTCGACCCGCGCTGGCTGGCGGGGATCGGCACGGCGCTGGCGGGCTCGGCGCTGTTCGGCTTCTCCCGACTGCCGTACGACGCGACCTTCCCGAGCATGGGCGTCCACGCCGACTACCTCACCGACGTACTCCCGTTCGTCGTGCTGATGTCCTTCGGCATGGGCATGACCTTCGTCCCCATGACGCTCACCGCCGTGCACGGAGTCGGGCAGCGTGACTCCGGCATCGGCTCGGGGGTCCTCAACACCATGCAGCA
Source organism: Nocardioidaceae bacterium (assembly GCA_036375975.1). Classification (GTDB taxonomy): domain Bacteria; phylum Actinomycetota; class Actinomycetes; order Propionibacteriales; family Nocardioidaceae; genus Nocardioides_C. The sequence goes on from DASVBF010000335.1 coordinate 11,533, forward strand.
GGTCGGCGGCGCCCTCGGGCTCGCCACCCTGAGCACGGTCGCGGTGCACTTCACCACCGAGAAGGCAACGGAGCTGGGTCGCATGGCGGCCGCGGCCGCCCAGAGCGGAGGTACGCCGGACCCGGGTGCCGTGTCGGCCATGAAGAGCGTCATCGGCCAGGTGGCCTTCACCGACGGGGCGACGCATGCCTTCCTGACGGGCGCCGCGATGATCTGGCTCGGGACCTTCATCGTGGTGCTGTTCCTCAGCGTCAAGCACGAGGAGCTCGCCACCGACGGGCCCGAGCCGCTGCACGTGGCCGCCTGAGCCTGGCGCCGACCGGCCTGCCCGCAGCGCCGACCGGAGCCCTAGGTCAGGTTGGAGCAGGGGTTGCCGTTGGCCTTCCGGATCCCACCCGTGACGCTCGACGGAAGCTTGACGGGCCGGGGGCTGCCATCGCGCAGCCAGGCGTGCTCCTCCCCGAGGACGAGAGAGACGCCGGGGGTGCTCACCGGCTTCAGCGTCGCGGACACGTACTTCGCCAGCGCATGGGCCTGGTCGGCGTACTCCGAGCTGTACCGGATCTGCGACGAGACGTAGCCGCTTTCGGGCGCGTTCCCGATCGTGTCGATGGTGAAGCCCTCACGCTCGAGCCGGTCGGCGGTGCGCCCCGCCAGCCCGGTCACGGTCGTGCCGTTGAGGACGGTCACGGGGACGCCCTTGACGGGGACTGGGTCCTTCTTGCCCGATGGGTCCTTCTTCGGCTTCGGCGGCTTCTCGTCGAGGGGCTGGTCGGCCCTCAGGGCTGCCCAAAGGCGCCTCGCGTCCTGCTGCACGATCCTGACGCGGGGCCCGTCGTACTGCCACGGGATGGTCACGAAGCTGATGTTCTGCGGAGTGATCTTGCGCATCGTCATGGCGAAGGAGAGAAGCTTCGCGGGCGTGCCGAGCGTGGGGTCGAAGGTCATGTTGTCCGTCGCCGCGTTGACGATCGGCAGGAGGTGCTGGGTGGTGAGACCTTCGCGCCGGACCTTCATGACAACGCTCGAGAGGAACGCCTGCTGACGTCGGATGCGCCCGATGTCGGACCCGTCCCCGAGGCCGTGGCGGATCCGGACGTACTGCAGCGCCTTGTCGCCGGCCACCTCCTGGACGCCCGCGGGGAAGAGGAGCTTCCCGGAGGTGCCGAGGCTGGGGTTGAGATCTCCCTGGTAGACGGGGTTCGGGAGGCAGACCCGCACGCCGCCGATCGCCTCGGTCAGGGCGGAGAAGCCCTTGAAGTCCACCACGATGGTGTGGTCGACCTTGAGGCCGGTGAGCGCCTCGACGGTGTTCTGCGTGCAGGCCGGGTTGCCGGTCTCGGTCTGGCCGACCGAGTAGGCGGAGTTGAACATGACATCGTGCTGAGGCGCGGTCCAGTTGCCGTCGGGCAGCCGGCACGAGGGGACCGTCACCAGGCTGTCGCGAGGGATCGACACCGCGACGGCGCGGGTGTGGTCGGCGTACACGTGGACGAGGACGGTCGTGTCCGAGCGGCCCACGTTCTCGCCGGCGCCACCGAGGGAGCTGTTGGCGCCCGAACGCGTGTCCGAGCCGATGAGCAGGATGTTCTGGCTCTCCTGCGGCCCCGACTCCGGGCGGTGCTTGCTCAGGCCGGCCGCGCTGAAGGTGTTGATGTCGCCGCCGAGCTTGAGGTAGCCCACGGTGCCGACCAGGAGGGCCAGCGTGACGAACACCGCGCCCACGACCACCGCGAGGCGCCTCGTCCGAGGCTTGCGGGCGCGATGGCGCGCAGCCCTCTTCCCGGGTCCGGTATCCACGGTTGTCACGAGCTAGTTCCTTGTGAAGATCCGTGCCTCGATGCACATGCGCCGTCGACGACGCTGTCGAGGCGCGAAAGCACTACATCATCCCTTATCGGCATCTGCGCAACCCGGGGGCACCGCGACAATCGTCATGGGTGACGAGCGGCCGGGCGATGCGGTACACAGCAGGTGGTCCATCACCAATCTGCACAGAACAGACGGGAGCCAAACATGGAGGGCGAGCCGTACGACTCCGTCCGGGTGGAACGAAACGGTCCCGTGACCACGGTCGTCCTCGCGCGTCCCGAGCGTCGCAACGCGGTGGACGGTCCGATGGCGGCCGAGCTCGCGCGTGCCTTCCGGGAGTTCGACGCCGACCCGGAGGCTGCGGTTGCGGTGCTGTACGGCGAGGGCGGCCACTTCTGCGCCGGCGCGGACCTGAAGTCGATCGGCACCGAGCGCAGCAACCGGGTGGCCCCCGAGGGGGACGGACCCATGGGACCGACTCGGATGGAGCTGTCCAAACCAGTGGTCGCCGCCGTCGAGGGCTACGCCGTGGCGGGCGGCCTCGAGCTCGCGGCGTGGTGCGACCTGCGGGTGGCGGCGGAGGACACGGTCTTCGGTGTGTTCTGTCGCCGATGGGGAGTTCCGCTGATCGACGGCGGCACGGTGCGCCTCCCGCGCCTCATCGGTGAGAGCCGCGCGCTCGACATGATCCTGAGCGGCCGGCCGGTCGATGCCCGGGAGGCGCTCGACTGGGGCCTGGCCAACCGCGTGGTCCCGGCCGGGCGGGCGCGCGAGGAGGCGGAGCGGCTCGCGCTCGACCTGAGCCGGTTCCCGCAGGCCTGTCTTCGCAACGACCGTCGCTCGGTCCTTCACCAGGCCGGCCGGAGCGAGGTCGACGCCATGGCGTTCGAGCTCCGCGTCGGCCTCGAGTCCCTCGCCTCCGGCGCCCAGGAGGGTGCGGCGAAGTTCGCCCACGGCGCGGGCCGTCACGGGTCCTTCGGGAGCAGCTAGACCAGCGGAATCACGGCGCAGGTCCGGGGTACGGCGGTCTGGAGGGAGGCCCGGCACAACCCCGACCGAGGAGTACCGATGACCACAGCCGTTCCCCAAGCCCCAGCCCAGCCGTCTTCCGTACGTCGAGTCGTCACAGCGAGCCTCATGGGGACCTCGCTGGAGTGGTACGACTTCTTCGTCTACGGCACTGCCGCCGCGCTCGTGTTCAACGAGCTCTTCTTCCCGGGCTTCGAGCCGCTCGTCGGCACGCTGCTCGCCTTCGCGACCTATGCCGTCGGGTTCGTCGCACGACCCCTCGGCGGGGTGGTGTTCGGCCACTACGGCGACAAGCTGGGACGCAAGAACGTCCTCGTGGTGACGCTGCTGCTGATGGGCGTCGCCACCTTCGCGATCGGCCTGATGCCGACGTACGCCGTCATCGGCGTGTGGGCGCCGATCCTCCTCGTCGGCCTCCGGTTCCTGCAGGGGATCGGGCTCGGCGGCGAGTGGGGCGGAGCCGTCCTCATGACGCTGGAGTCGGGTGACTCGAAGCGACGTGGTCTCCACGCGAGCTGGCCGCAGGTCGGTGTGCCCATCGGGCTGCTGCTCGCCAACGGCATCCTGTCCCTGATGGGGGCGCTCACCTCGGACTCGGCGTTCTCTTCATGGGGCTGGCGGGTGCCGTTCCTGCTGAGCGGTGTGCTCGTCGCCGTCGGGCTGTGGATCCGACTGTCGATCGCGGAGAGCCCGCTCTTCCGGGAGGTCGAGGAGGCCGACTCCAAGGCCCGGACGCCGATCGTCGACGTCCTGCGCACCTACCCCAGGCGCGTCCTCCTCGCGATCGGCGCCAGGATCGGGGTCGACGTCGCGTTCTACTCGTTCGTCCTGTTCATCACGACCTACGTCGCGACGTACCTCGGACTGCCCGAGGGGTATGCGCTGAACGCAGTGCTCATCGCCGCGGCCTGCCAGGTGGTGCTGATCCCGTGGTTCGGCGTGCTGTCTGACCGCTTCGGCCGCCGTCCGGTCTACCTGTTCGGCGTCGTTGGCTCCGCGGTCTGGATCTTCGCGTTCTTCGCGCTGCTCGACACGCGCAGCGCCGGGCTCATCATCCTCGCGACCGTTGTGGCGCTGTTCTTCCACGCCGCGATGTACGGCCCGCAGTCGTCGTTCATCGCCGAGATGTTCCCGACGAAGGTCCGCTACACCGGTGCGTCGATGGGCTACCAGCTCGCCGGGATCCTGGGCGGCGCGCTCGCCCCGTTGATCTCCGTCGCCCTGCTCGACCGCTTCGACACCTCGGTGGTGGTGTCGCTGTACGTCGTCGCCACGTTGGCCCTCTCCGCGCTGTGCGTCTTCCTCGCACCGGAGACCTCGAGGACCGACCTGCACGTGGACGTGGCCGAACGCCCGCGCGTCGCGGTCAGCTGAGCGACCACCTGAGCCGGCCCGCGAGGGCTTCGTCACCTCGCGGGCCGGCGCTTGTAGTAGTCACGCCAGATCAGCCGGTGCACGGGGACCCAGCGTGGGATCGAACGCAGGCCGGGGATGAAAGGCAGGAACATCAGCGCCAGGGTCAGCACGGCCATCAGCCCCCACACGAGGGCGTCCGCGTTGTCGGAGGTCGAGAACGGCTTGACCTGGTACCAGAAGGTGTAGAGCCACATCCACGGCTGGCCCGGGTAGTTGCCGGTCTCGTTCATCATGCCCCACTGGTCTCCGCCGAGCTGCTGGGCGCGGGCGGTGTCCTCGAGGTAGGCGCCGTCCGAGAGGAGCAGCAGCGAGCGCGTCTGGTCGCCGCCGTAGAAGTCGCCGGAGGACGTCAAGGCTCCCTCCAGGCCGCCGCTCCTGGCCAGCGTCAGGAAGCTCGTGGCCAGGGCGGGGACGGGTCCGTAGTCGCCTTCCGGCACCCGTCCGGGCTGCCCACCAGGCGCCTTGGCGAGCGCGTCTGCGTAGCTCGTCGCCCATGTGGTCTGCCGGGACGTGCCGGCCGCCTTCCATCGGGCCAGGGCTGCGGTGAGGGCCGGGTCGCCGGCCACACCCGACAGCGGCTGGAGCACGAGTTGCTGGGAGTCGACGGGAAGCCGCACGCCGCCCCACTTCTGCAGCGGGACACCGAGCAGAGTCTGGCCTCGGGAGGCAGTGTTGTACGGCGGCCCGTACGTCGCGCTGGCCGTCGTGCCCGCCAGCTCACCCGTTGCCGTGGCCACCACGTCCGCCGGTGCGGCCTGCGCCCATGCGCGCATCGTGACCGCCCTCTCGTCCGGGGACGAGAACAGCGCCGTAAGGCCGAGCGTCAGGAGGCCGACCACCACCAGGGCGATCACGAACTCCTTGACCAGGTCGTAGGGACGCGTCGGGAAGCTGTGGGAGTCGGGCGTGAGGGGACCCCGGTGCCGGTGCGTCACGGTCGCCGTCATGTCACTCGCCCCCACCGGCGTCGAGGGGAGGCACCACGCCGTGCCGTCGCACGAGCACGACGTGTACGACGGTCAGCAGGCCGACCGCCAGCGGCAGAAGCACCACGTGCCACAGCAGCATCTGCCCGGGGTTGAGGACGTTGAACCACGCGCCGAACCCGATCGAGTTGAGACCGTCCTTCGCCTGCGTGCTGATCCACTGGGCGTCGAAGTTCGACTGGGAGAGGTAGCCCGTGAACGCGGTCGCGATCGACAGCACGAACGCGACGACGCCGGTGATCCATGTGAGCGCCCGGTTGCCCCGCCAGGCCGCCATCCAGAACTTGCCCCACAGGTGGATCACCATGAAGGCGAAGAACAGCTCGACGCTCCACAGATGCAGGGAGTTGACGAACCGGCCAAGGCTCGAGACGTGCCACCATGCCGCGCCCCCGACCGCCAGCCATCCCCCGGACAGGAGCACGACCACCAGGGCCGCGAGCGTCAGGACGCCGAAGACGTAGATCCAGGATGCGACGTACACCGGCTGGCGGTCGGGCAGCAGCTGACCTGGCGGCACCAGCGCGCCCAGGCGTCTCCTGAGGGCGGCCGTCCAGCTGCGGCTGCGGCCGGCCTCGCCCCCGGCGTCCGCCTCGCCAGGCACCCCGGGGGCGCGGAACTCGGCGGTCATGGTCGGTCCTCGCGCTCGCGCTCCGGCTGGCGGGTGCGGCCGGGGAAGGGGAGGACGATGGCCAGGACGAACACGATCACCATCGCGACGATGATGAGCAGGTTGGTCATGCTGATCGAGATGACGCCCCAGTGCAGGTAGCGTCCGGCCCCCGCGGAGACGGCGAGGACGACAACGACTGCCGTCATGCCAGCAGCCCTTCTTTCCGTGTCAGGCCGGCACCCTGCTCCCCGAGGTCCGGGTCGAGCAGGTGGCCTGTCGTGTTTGGTGAAACCAAGTTGATGCTAGGCCGCTGATCGCGTCTCGGAAAGCCCGCGGTCCCAGGTTGGGCCGTTTGTCCCTTGCAATCTCATTCCAGGGGCCAAACGCTGAGGTCATGAGCACCACCGGCTCAGCCACGGTGATCGCCGGGTACGACGGCTCCCCGGACGCCAAGCGGGCGCTCGCCTGGGCCGCGGACCTCGCCTGCATGAAGGAGACGGCGCTGCACGTGGTCGTCGCCATGGGAGACCTTCAGACAAGACGAGTCACCGATCTCGACGACCAGTGGGAGCGCAGGCGCCAGGTCGAGCTCACCGCGGACGCCCAGGCCGCGGTCGGCGCGCTCGAGTTCGACGACGTCTCGCTCGAGATCTCGCAGTACGCGCCGACGCCGGCGCTCCT